>NZ_FOMJ01000004.1 GCF_900112605.1 Thiohalospira halophila DSM 15071 | reverse complement strand
TGTCATGTCCCCGACGATTGCATTGACCGCCGGCGCCGGGCACTGTTCACCAGTCGCGCCGTGATGCGGGACTTCCTGGACCAGCTACGGAGACGGGCCTGATGGACATCCGGTTGCACAAGAACGCGACCACCACGCCGGCCCGTCGGGCGGCCATCCAGGCCTCGGACAAGCCGGTCCGGGAGCTGGCCCGGGAGTTCGGGGTCTCCGAGGACACCATCCGCCGCTGGCGCAAACGAGAGACCACCGAAGACGGCTCGCATACGGCCCACCGGCTGCGTACGACCCTGACGCCGGAGCAGGAGGCGGTGGTGGTGGCCCTGCGCCGGACGCTGTGGCTGTCCCTGGAGGACATGCTCGCCGTCACCCGGGAGTTCCTCAACGAGAACGCCTCCCGCTCGGCGGTCCATCGGCTGCTCAAACGCCACGGGATCTCGACCATGCCCACCGAGGCGAAGCCGCGGCGGCCGTCCAAGCCCTTCCAGGCCTACGACCCGGGCTATCTGCATGTCGACGTGAAGTACCTCCCGCAGATGGCTGACGAGGACCGGCGGCGGTATCTGTTTGTCGCCATCGACCGGGCCACTCGCTGGGTGTTTGTGGACATCTGCGCTGACAAGAGCGCCTCGACGGCCCGGCGCTTCCTGCGCAAGCTGCACAAGGCCTGCCCGGTCCGTATCCGGACCCTGCTCACCGACAACGGCAAGGAGTTCACCGACCGGCTGTTCGGGGTGCGAGCCAAGGGCGCCTCCGGTGACCACGAGTTCGACCAGCTCTGCGAGGCCCTGGGCATCGAGCACCGGCTGACCCGGCCGAAAACGCCGCAGACCAACGGCATGGTGGAGCGTTTCAACGGCCGCATTAGCGAGGTCCTGGCGACGCACCACTTCGACAGCCGGGCCAGTCTGGAGCAGACGCTCAAGCGGTACGTGCATCTGTACAATCACCACCTACCGCAGAAGGCCCTGGACCACCAGCCGCCCATTCAGGCGATGAAAAGCTGGTACGCCGAGCGGCCCGATCTATTTCATCGAAAGCCACGGAATCACCCGGGACCCGACAGCTACACCGAGTGAAACAACCCGCTTATAGAAGGGGAGTTCCTCTGGACCAAATACTCCAGAGAAAATCAGGGAAAATTGAAGGCCATAAACAAACATTACCACCATCATAAGATAGAACCATCCAATCATGAACCACGCCATAACACGATTGTCTTTGGTCTTCCGGTCGTAGGGTGATTTGTTAGCTTCCTTGGCTTTGGCAGTTACGGTTGCAACTAGGCGCTTTACATCGCTCCACAACTGTTGCACTGGACGTGAATAGAACGAAGAAGCTGAAATGGCTACTGTGCTCATAAAAAAAATAATAACTACTGAGATTTCTGCAAACCAAGGCAATTTCGACCCTGAAAGCCTATCAAACACAAACTGGAAGACCTCTATCATAACAGTCTCTCTCCTTTAGTCCGCCCAACAATCGCCGTGAGCCGCGCACCAAGGAGCGCAGTGTATTGGGCCACCTAGGTCGACGGCGTTGTTAGCGCTCAATTGAGTCTGCGACGCCATGGCGACCCGCCTTCCGAGTTTTTTTGGATATGATCAGCCATAGCGTGGTCTGTATCGACCACCGCCGAAACGATTTTTGCACGATATTCTTCTAGATCGTTTATTCGTATGTATCCCGCATCTCTGCCACGGTGTGCAATATCTCCACGGACTCTAACAAAGTGATCAACCTGTTCCCGTCCGATAGACCAGACCCCAGAGAGTCCCCTTATACCTATAATGCGTTCAAATAACGGATCTATGCGAGTGCTTTTTGGTGTGTTCAAGCTATTAGCGCTTGAGGTCGCGTGGTGGTCATAGACAAGCTCCCAACCGTCACCGGATAGTTCTAATGGCTTCAGTTCATGCTTAGCTTCCTTTACGAGCTTTGCTAACTCTTTCTGCACTGGAAGTGGAAGGTCCCGTGGTGCATCTGTTCGCTGAATGAGGAAACGGGCGCTTTCGACTAATACTTCCTCAAGATATAACTCCCAGGCAGCGCACAACGTCAAGATACCACTTCTGGTGATATGACCGAGGCCCCTTCGGCCCATACCATCGTGGTTTAAATCACCGTGGCTAGATATTAGACGGTCGACGTCTTCCAGCATGTTTCGCTCAAATTTCTGCAAGGCGGCTGACGGCATGGAGATCTCGCTAACGATAAATGGGCGGCCCAAACGCCGCATAACACCCAGACTTGAAAAGCTCTCGACGCAGAATGAGACTGTAGATCAAAGCCTTTTGACGAAGACTAAGACCCTCTCGAGGGGCGTTATACAGCGGTTCGGTCGCATAAGCCCGCACCCGGGCCACGAAAAACGCCCTTTACGTCCGTTAATCGCACGTACCGGAGCCTCAGCGCCTGCGCAGGCTTCGCGTGGCTCACCACGAAGGGGCCGCGTCAGGGCAGCCGGCAACATGACTAGGCCGTACCCATCATGCCCCCGGCACCAGCGGGGGAGCGGGAGGGCTGGTGATGGGGCTTATGGACTGTCCGGGGTTCGGCCGGGCGAATGCCAGCGATTGCAGATTCGGGATGCGGGGTTTGGCGCGCGACTGTTCGTGGGCTACAGGCAGCGTCCATGGTGGCCTCCATCCTTGCTCCATCCGCCATGCCCCTGGTGGTTCGCAATTTCCATCCGCGAGGCGAGGTTGAACCGTGGATTCACGGTACCGCTCGGGGCCCACGGTCGCAATGGGAGATAGACCGCCCATCAAGGCGGCCATCGGCGGTTCTCAGTCGTTCTGGAACCCGGCGATTCGGCGCAGGTCCTCGACGATGGCGTAGAGGCTGGGGATGAGCAGCAGCAGGATGGCGGTGGCGAAGAGGATGCCGTAGCCCAGGGAGATGGCCATGGGGATCATGAAGCGGGCCTGGCGGGAGGTCTCGAAGATCATGGGGGCCAGGCCGCCGAAGGTGGTCAGGGTGGTGAGCATGATGGGGCGGAAGCGTCGTGCGCCAGCCTCGGTCACCGCCTCGATGGGGGAGACCCCCTCCCGCCGCCGGGCGTTGGCGTAGTCGATCATGACCAGGGCGTCGTTGACCACCACGCCGCCCAGGGCGATGACGCCCATGATGGAGATGATGCTCAGGTTGTAGCCCATGAGCAGGTGGCCGAGGATGGCGCCCACCACGCCGAAGGGGATGGCGGCCATGATGATGAGCGGCTGGATGTAGCTGCGGAAGGGGATGGCCAGCAGGGCGTAGATCACCAGCAGCACCAGGGTGACGCTGGTGAAGAAGCTGTTGATGGCGTCCCGCATGCTCTCCTGGCGCCCCTGGAAGCTCCAGGTCAGGCCCGGGTGGTCATCGGTGAGCGCCGGTAGGAGCTCCTGGCGGAGGGTATCCAGGACGCGCTGGGTCTCGCCGGGGGGATCCACATCGGCGGTGACGGTCACTGTCCGCCGGTGATCGCGCCGGGAGATGGTGGTATAGCCCCGGCCGCGCTCGATCTCGGCCACCTCGGTGAGCGGCACCCAGCCGCCATCCGGGATCCGGATGAGCATGTTCTCCACGTCCTCCACGCCGCGGCGCTCCGCCTCGGGCCGCCGTACCAGGACGCGGACCTCGTTGCGCCCGCGCAGGACGCGCAGGGCCTCGGCGCCGTAGAAGGCGTGGCGCACCTGATCGCCGATGTCGGCGGCGGTGAGGCCGAGGCTGCGGGCCGCCTCGGTGATGTCGATGTCGAACTGGCGCTTGCCGGGGGTATAGCCGTCGTCCACGTCGGTGGTCGGCCCCAGGGTCTCCAGCTCGTCCGCCAGCCGTTCACTGGCCTGCTCCAGCATGTCGATATTGGCGTGGGCGAGCTCCACGCTCACCGCCGGTCCGCCCCCGGGGCCGCCGCGGTCCGATTCGTAGCGGACCGATTCCACCCCGGGGATGGTGCCGGCCTCCTCCCGCCACAGCCGCACCACCTCGGCGGTGGAGATGGGCCGCTCCGCCGGGGGGCGCAGGTAGGCGGCGAGGCGGACCCGGTTCTCGTTGATGCTGGCGTAGACGCCGGTGGCCAGCTGGTCGCCGCCGTTGGCGTCGATGACCCGGTGGACGGCCTCCACCATGCGGTCGCGGACGGCCTCAGCGCGATGCATGGGGCTTCCCACCGGTAGCGTGACCGTCGCGTCGGCGCGGTTGCCCTCCACCTTGGGCATGAGGATGAAGCCCATCTTGCCGGAGACCGGCACGGCGAGGGTGACGACGAGGATCGCGAAGGCGGCCGCCGTAGTGACGTAGCGCCAGCGCACGGTAATCGCCAGCAGGGGGCGGTAGCGCCGATCGATGAAGCGGCGGAAGGCGTCGGAGAAGGCCTGCTGCCGCCGATGCAACGCCTCCCGGCTGCGGCGCTCGTCGCGGGTGTGGGCCAGGTGCGCCGGCAGGATGAACAGCGCCTCCACCCAGGAGATGGCGAAGACGGCGATGACCACCGTGGGGATCACCGCCCAGATCTGGCCGAAGGTCCCCGGGATGAAGAGCAGCGGGGCGAAGGCGACCATGTTGGTGAGGATGGAGAAGGTGATGGGGACGGCGATGTCCCGCGCCCCCTGCACCGCCGCCGGGATGAGGTCCATGCCGCGCTGGCGGTACTCGTAGATGTTCTCGCCGGCGACGATGGCGTCGTCCACCACGATGCCCAGGGCGACGATGAAGGCGAACATGGAGACCATGCTGATGGAGACATCCAGCGCCGGCAGGAAGAGGAAGGCGCCCAGGAAGGCGGTGGGGATCCCCACGGTCACCCAGAAGGCGAGCTTGAACTCCAGGAAGAGGGAGAGCAGCACCAGGACCAGCAGCAGCCCCAGAAAGCCGTTGGTGAGCAGCAGGTTCAGGCGCTGGGAGTAGACGTCGGAGTTGTCGTCCTCGATGGTGACGTCGATGCTCGCCGGGAGATCCGCCAGCACCCGCGGCATGGCCGCGTGGACCGCCTCGGAGACGGTGATGGGGGTCTGGTTCTCGACCCGGAAGACCTCCATGCCGATGGTCGGCTCGCCGTTGAAGATCGCCGCCCGGTCGATATTCTCGAAGCCCTCGCGGATGGTGGCGATATCCCCGAGCCGCACCGGGGCGCCGGCCGTCCCGGTGATCACCGGGATGCTCCCGAACTCCCGGGCCCACTCCCGCCGCTCGGTGACCCTCAGGAGGATCTCGCCGCCGCTGGTCTCCACGGAGCCGCCGGCGCGGTCCCGGGCGTAGTCGCGGACGGTCCCGGCCACCTGGCTGCGGGTGAGGCCGTGGGCCCGCAGCTCGCGCTCGGGGATCTCGATGTGGATCTGCAGGCCGCGTACGCCGTCCAGCTCGGCCTGGCTGACGCCGTCGCTGTCCAGCAGCCGGTCGCGGACCTGCTCGGCGGCCTGGCGCAGGGTCCAGGGGTCCACGTCGCCGTGGATCTGGATATCCATGACGTCCACGCGCCGGCTGGAGAGGCTGATCTCCGGCTGGTCGGCATCGGCGGGCAGGGTCGTGATCCGGCCCACCGCCTGCTGGACATCCTGGTAGACGGTCTGGCGGTCGGCGCCGGTGCGCACCTCCAGGGTCACGGTGCCGGAGCCCTCGGCCGCCGTGGCGCGGATCTCCTCTATGCCGTCCAGGCCGGAGACCGCCTCCTCCACCGGCAGGACCACGGCGCGCTCCACCTCTTCGGGGGTGGCCCCGGGGTAGGCGACGGAGACGGCGACGGTATCCAGCTGGAACTCGGGGAAGACCTGCTTCTGGATCTGCAGGCTCATGATGAGCCCGCCCACCAGCAGGGCGAGCATGAGCAGATTGGGGGCCACCCGGTGGCAGACCATCCACCGCAGCGGGCCGGGCGGGATCTCGCTGAGCTTCACGAGCCGGCGGCCTCCCCGTCCTCGCGCCGCAGGGCCATGCCCTCTACCGGTACCGAGAGGTCACTGGTGACCACCCGGTCGCCGGGGGTCAGCCCGCCGCGGACGAGGGCCATCCCGCCGCTGCGATGGAGGACCGCCACCTCGCGGATGGCCAGGGTGTCATCGGCCGCCATGACCCAGACCGTATTACCCTCGCGCAGCCAGCCGGCGTCCAGGCGATAGACGCCGTCGAGCTCGCGGCCGTGGATGGTCCCCTCCACAAAGCTGCCCAGGAGCAGGCGGGGGCCCGCCTCACCGGCGCGATCCAGGGGATCGGGGACGGCCACCAGCACCCGGGCGAGCCGGCCGCCCGCCTCCACGTCGGCGCGCACGCGGATCACCCGGCCCTCGCGGTAGCCATCATCAGTCCAGGAGGCATGCCGGATCCGGACGGTGGAGCCCGGGCGGTCCGGGCCCTGCGGCGCCTCGATCCAGCGCAGGCTCGACTGCGGCAGGGCCAGCTCCACCCACCACTCCTCGGTGCCCACCAGGCGCACCAGGTCGGTACCGGTGGTCGCCCGCGTCCCGCGGTCGACCATGCGCTCGGTCACCCGGGCATCGAAGGGGCTGCGCACGGTGGTCCGCGCCAGGTCCAGGCGCGCCTGATCGCGCTCGGCCTCGGCGCTCGCCACGGCGGCCTCCGCCGACTCTAGCTGGGGCAGGCGCAACATGAGCCGGCGCTGCTCGGGGCGGATGTCCTCCGGCGCGGCGCGCTGGAACTCCGCCTCCGCCACGGCCTGGCGACCGGCCTCCCGGTCGCGCTCGCTGCGCGCCTGGGTGAGTGCGCTCTCCGCCCGCTTGAGGGCCAGCTCGTAGTCGGCCGGGTCGATTCGGACCACGGTGTCCCCCTCGTCCAGGTGGCCGCCGGGCTCCACGCCCTCGCCCAGGGCCAGGACCTCGCCGCTCACCCGCGGGCGCAGGGTGACCTCCCGGGCCGGTGCCACCTCGCCGAAGGCCTCGATGCGCACCCGTTCCCGGCCCGGCTCCACCCGGGTGGTCTCCACCAGCCGCGGGGGCCGCTCGGTCGCGTCGCGCTCGGCGGTGGTGTCGGCCTGCATCATCCAGGCGGCGATGCCGCCGGCGCCGGCGAGGATCGCCACCACCGCGACGGCCGCCACCCAGCGCCGGGGGCCCGTGGGGGTCTCGCTCATGCCGCCTCCTCCTGTTCGTCCATCTCCCAGCCGCCGGCCAGGGCCCGCAGGAGCTGGATCCGATACTCCAGCCGCTGGCGCCGCGCCTCCAGCAGCGAGCGCTCGGCGGCGTGGACCCCGTCCTGGGCATCCAGCACCGCCAGGTGGTCGGCCTCGCCGAAGCGATAGCGCCGCTGCGTGTTCTCCAGCAGGGCGCGGGCGGCGTCGAGCTCGGCGGTCAGGTGGTCCACCCGCTCGGCCTCGCGCGCCTCCCGGGCCAGGGCATCCTCCACCTCGGCCACCGCCTCCAGCACTGCCTGACCGTAGTCTAGGGCGGCGGCCTCCGCCTCCGCCCGGGCGCGATCGACGTCCGCCCGGCGCTCGCCGCCATCGATGAGGGGGAGGGTGAGCTGGGCACCGAGGTTGATGAGCCAGGTGGCCACCATGGCGCTGGCCGACGGCGCCTCGCCGGTAAGCGAGGCCGAGAGATTCAGGCGCGGAAAGCGGCGGGCCACCGCCGCCGCGACGCTGGCATCGGCGGCGACCAGGTCGTGAAAGGCGCGCCGGAGGTCGGGCCGGCGCCGGACCAGTTCGGTCGGCAGGCCGGTCTCGGGGAGGGGGCCGAGGTTCGGAAGGCCATCCCCCTCGGGGGGCTCTAAGCGTATGGCCGGCTCGCCCAGGAGCACCGCCAGTTCGTGATCCAGCGTGGCCAGGCTGGCCCGGGCAGTGCTCACCTGGCCGCGCAGCGCCTCCAGGCTGCGGCGCTGGCGGTGGACATCGGCGATGGCCACCTGTCCCCGGCGATAACGGGTCTCGGTGAGCGCCAGCAGGTCCTCGGCGGTGGCGACCTGGCGCCGGAGGAGGTCCAGGCGGCGCTGCGCCTCCACCCGCCGATACCAGGTGGTGGCGACGTTGCCGGAGAGGCTCACCGCCGCCGCCTGCAGGTCCGCCCGCGCCGCGCCGATACTCGCGGTCGCCGCGGCCTGGCCGGCCCGCACCCGGCCCCAGAGGTCGACCTCGTAGCTCGCCGACAGGCCGGCGCTCACCGTCTCGGTGGCCCCGCTGCCCCGGGCCTGGTCCAGGTCGGTGCCGCGGCCCTGCTCCTGGATCCCGGCATTCGCCTCCACGGAGGGGATGAGCGGGGCGCCCTCCCGGCGCGCCACGGCGCGGGCGCGCTCCAGCCGGGCGCGGGTCGCCTCCAGCGAGAGGTTGCTGTCCAGGGCGCGCTCCACCAGCGCATCCAGGGCCGGATCCTCCAGGCTGCGCCACCAGCGCTGGGGCGCCTCGGCGACCCCGGCCTCGCTGAAGGAGTCGGGGAGTTCAGGGGTGTGGTCGGCGCGCTCCGGCGGTGTCACGGCGCAGCCACCCACCAGCAGGGCGAGCAGGGAGGCGAGGCCGGGCAGGAGCCGGTTCGGGCGCTGGGGAGGGGCGTTCACGGTCCGCTTCCTTGATCGTGGCGCGGGCCTCGTCGGCCCGGGATACAGCGGATTGGACGAGTCTTCCGGGGGGAAAGTTCAACGGTTGCTGCGTTCGGGAACTGTCCCTTCGTTTGGGAGGGTGTTCCACCCCCACAAACGAAGGAACCCCGCCCGGAGGCGGGGTTCCCACTTAGCGGGTCAAGCGGCGCCTATTCGGCGACGACGTTCGCCGCCTGAGGACCCTTCGGGCCCTCCTGGACTTCGAAGTCCACCTTCTGGCCCTCGGTCAGCGACCGGAAGCCGGAGCCCTGGATGGCGGAGAAGTGGACGAAGACGTCGCTCTCGCCGTTATCCCGGGCGATGAACCCGTAGCCCTTGGAATCGTTGAACCACTTGACGGTACCTGTAGCCATTTTCTGCTTACCTTGCTTACGTAGATTAAAAACCAGCGTACTGCCGGAAGGAGGGGCTAGGGGTTCGGGGCGAAAACACCGAGGGTGGGAACGTCCGTAAACTGACCTGCTGCCTTGCTCGCGCAGTACGACACCATGTATAGCAGCCGCCGGAGCACGATACAAGGAAAAGGGGCAAAAAAAGTTCGTCAGCCGGTACCGCCGCCGGCGGCCTCCACGGCCTCTCCGGCCGCCAGCCATTCCTCTTCCGCGTCCGCCAGCTTGCGGGCCAGTTCCCCCTCCCGGCGCTGGAGATCGGCGAGCTCGTCGGCGCGGGCCGGGTCGGTATAGAGCTCGGGCTCGGCCAGCGCCTGCTGGACCCGCTCCCGCTCCTCCCCGGCCTCGGTGAGCGCTCGCTCCGCCTTGCGCAGGCGGTTCTGCAGGGCCTTGAGATCGCCTCCCTTGCCGGCACCCTTGCCGTTGCCCTTGCCACCGCCCTTGCCCTTGCCCGGATCGGGCCCCGGAGCCTTGCCACCCCCGGCCGCCTTCTCGCTGCCGGCGGCCGGGGTGGCGAGGGATTCCCGCAGCCAGCGCCGGTAGTCCTCGAGATCCCCGTCGAAGGGGCGGACCTTCCCGCCGTGGACCAGCAGGAAGTCGTCCACGCTGTCGCGCAGCAGGTGGCGGTCGTGGGTGACCAGGACCACGGTGCCGGAGAACTCCTGCAGCGCCATGTCCAGGGCGTGGCGCATCTCCAGGTCCAGGTGGTTGGTGGGCTCGTCCAGCAGCAGGAGGTTGGGCCGGCGCCAGGCGATGAGCGCCAGGGCCAGCCGGGCGCGCTCGCCGCCGGAGAAGTTCACCACCGGGCTGGTGGCCATGTCCCCGACGAAGCCGAAGCCGCCCAGGAAGTCGCGGTAGCGCTGGTCGGTGGCGCCACCCTCCTGGCGCAGGTGCTCCAGGGGCGAGGCATCGGGATTGAGCGCCTCCAACTGGTGCTGGGCGAAGTAGCCCACCGCCAGGTGTTCCCCGGCGACGCGTTCGCCGTCCAGCAGGGTGCTGCCCTCGGCGATGGCGCGCACCAGGGTGGACTTGCCCGCCCCGTTGGGGCCGAGCAGGCCGATGCGCCGCTCCGGCAGGAGGGTGAGGTCGACACCGGAGAGGACCGGCGTCTCCGGATAACCCAGGGTCGCCTCCTTGATGGCCAGCAGCGGGTTGGAGCTGCGCTCGGAGGCCGGGAAGCTGAACCGGAAGGGCGAGTCGGCGTGGGCCGGGGCGATGGTCTCCATGCGCTCCAGCTCCTTGAGCCGGCTCTGGGCCTGCCGGGCCTTGCTCGCCTGGGCGCGGAAGCGGGCGACGAAGCGCTCGATCTCGGCCACCCGCTGCTGCTGCTTCTCGTACATCGCCTGGCGGCGGGCCATCTCCTCGGCACGCTGACGCTCGAACTCGCTGTAGCCGCCGTTGTAGAGGGTCAGCTCGCCGCCGTCGAAGTGGAGGATGTGGTCGCAGACGCTGTCCAGGAAGTCGCGATCGTGGGCCACCAGCAGCAGGGTGCCGGAGTAGCCGCGCAGCCACTGCTCCAGCCAGTCCACCGTCTCGAGATCCAGGTGGTTGGTGGGCTCGTCCAGCAGCAGGAAGTCGGAGGGCCGAATGAGGGCCCGGGCGAGGTTGAGCCGCATCCGCCAGCCGCCGGAGAAGGAACCCACCGGGGCCCCCATGGCGGTCTCGGAGAAGCCCAGCCCCGCCAGCAGCTGCTCGGCGCGGTTGCGGACCGTGTAGCCGTCGATGGCGTCGAGATCGGCGTAGAGGTGGGCCAGGCGGTGATCATCCCCGGCCGCCTCGGCGGCGGCGATGGCCTCCTGAATGGCCACCCACTCGAAGTGGCCGGCCAGGACATACTCCACCGCCGTCGCCTCCAGATCGGCGATCTCCTGGGCCATCCAGGCGATCCGGGCCCCGTCGGGGAGGGTGACCCGGCCGGCATCGGGGGAGAGTTCCCCCAGCAGCAGGGCAAAGAGGGAGGACTTGCCGCTGCCATTGCGGCCGACCACGCCCACCTTCCACCCGTCGTGGAGGGTGGCCGAGGCCCCCTGCAGCAGCGGCTCGGCCCCCCGGCGGAGTTCGACCTCCTCCAGGGCGAGCATAGGGATCCCCCGCTAGGCGGCCTTGGAGTTGCGCTGGCGCTTGCGCTCGTTCTCGGTGAGGAGCTTCTTGCGCAGCCGGATGCTCTCCGGCGTGACCTCCACCAGCTCGTCGTCCTCGATGAACTCCAGGGCCTGCTCCAGGGTCATGCGCACCGGCGGCACCAGGTCCAGGGCCTCGTCGGTCCCGGCGGAGCGCATGTTGTCGAGCTTCTTGGCCTTGGTGGGGTTCACCGTCATGTCGTCGGGCCGGGAGTTCCCGCCGATGATCATGCCCTCGTAGACCTCCACGCCGGAGTCGATGTAGAGGCGGCCGCGGTCCTGGAGGGTGAACAGGGAGTAGGCCAGCGCCTTGCCGGTGGCCATGGAGACCAGCACGCCGTGGTGGCGCGAGGAGCCGGCCTCCTCCTTGAGCGGACCGTAGTGGTCGAAGCGGCTGTTGAGGATGCCGCTACCGGAGGTCAGGGTCAGGAACTGGCCGCGGAAACCGATGAGGCCGCGAGAGGGGATGATGTAGTCCATGCGCACGCGGCCGTGGCCGTCGGGCTCCATGTTCTTCATGTCGCCCTTGCGCTGGCCCAGCTCTTCCATGACCGCGCCCTGGTGCTGCTCCTCCACGTCCACCATGAGGTCCTCGTAGGGCTCCTCGGGGCCGTTCTCGCCCTCGCGGACGATGACCTCGGGGCGGGAGACGCCCAGCTCGAAGCCCTCCCGGCGCATGCTCTCGATGAGCACGGAGAGGTGGAGTTCGCCGCGGCCGGAGACCTTGAACTTCTCCGCCTCCTCGCCCTGCTCCACGCGCAGGGCGACGTTGTGGACCAGCTCCCTCTCCAGCCGCTCCTTGATGTTGCGGCTGGTGACGTACTTGCCCTCGCGCCCGGCGAAGGGGGAGTCATTGACCTGGAAGGTCATGGAGACGGTGGGCTCGTCCACGGTGAGCGGCGGCCGCGCCTCCGGCTGGGCCGGGTCGCAGAGGGTATCGGAAATGAACAGGCCGTCGATGCCGGTGATGCCGATGATGTCCCCGGCCATGGCGGCGTCCGTCTCCACCCGCGCCAGACCCATGTGGGTCATGACCTTGCCCAGCTTGCCGCGCCGGGTATTGCCGTCGCGATCCACCACGGTGACCTGCTGGCCCGGCGAGGCCTGGCCGCGGGTGATCCGGCCGATGCCGATGACGCCCTGGTAGGTGGAGTAATCCAGGGCGGAGATCTGCATCTGCAGCGGCGAATCGGCGTCCACGTCCGGCGCCGGGACGTTGTCCACGATGGCGTGGAAGAGCGGCTCCATGGAGTCGGTGAGCGCCTCGGCGTCGGTGCCGGCGATACCGCTCAGGGCGGAGGCGTAGATCACGGGGAAGTCGAGCTGCTCGTCGCTGGCCCCCAGGGCGTCGAAGAGGTCGAAGACCTGCTCCACCGCCCGCTCGGGGTCCGCGCCGTCACGGTCGACCTTGTTCACCACCACGATGGGCTTCAGCCCCCAGGCGAAGGCCTTCTCGGTCACGAACCGGGTCTGCGGCATGGGGCCATCCACGGCGTCCACCAGCAGCAGCACCGAGTCCACCATGGACATGACCCGCTCCACCTCGCCACCGAAGTCGGCGTGGCCGGGGGTGTCCACGATGTTGATGCGGTACTCCCCCCACTCCAGGCCGGTGTTCTTGGAGAGGATGGTGATGCCGCGCTCGCGCTCCTGGTCGTTGGAGTCGAGGATGCGGTCGGAATCCTGGTCGCGCCGCTCCAGGGTATTGGACTGGCGCAGGAGCTGGTCGACCAGGGTGGTCTTGCCGTGGTCGACGTGGGCGACGATGGCGATGTTGCGGAGCTTGTCGATCAAGGGAACCTCGGAGGGTGATAACCGGTTAACCCGACCATGATACGCGAGTTTTTCTCCGCTTTCAGCCATCCCGACAGAACGGCAGAGTCGTTCCCGCGACGGCGGGAACCTCGGTGACGAAAAGCCCCCGGCCCGGATCCGCACTACCGGCCTGTTCTCGAGGTTCACGGAGCCTCGGAATCCGGCCGGGTTCACGCTAGGCTTGGGCCATGCGCCTGTTCGCCCTGCTCCTCCTGTTCACCAGTACGGCCGCGACCGCGGACCCCGTCGACGTCCGGATCCCGGCGGGGGAACCGCCGGTCCTGGCGGTCACCGCCGAGGTGGCGGAGTCCCCGGCCGAGCGGCGGGAGGGGTTGATGCACCGGGAGAGCCTGGCGGCCGAAGCCGGGATGCTCTTCATCTACGAGCCGCCCCGGGCGGTCACCATGTGGATGGCGAACACCCTGATCCCGCTGGACATGGTCTTCATCGCCCCCGACTGCCGGGTGCTCCGCGTGGCCCGCGATACCGAGCCGGAGAGCCGGGAGCGGATCCCGGCCGGAGGCGAGACGCGGCTGGTTCTCGAGGTGAACGCCGGCGTAGCGGCGAACGTCGCGCCAGGGATGCGGGTGGTGGTCTCCCCATGGTGTCCGGGGCCCGGGTAGGCCCCACGGGCGACCCCGCGAATGGGCCCGTCAGGTATTGGCGTCGTGGATCAGGGTCTCCAGGTCCACGGTGTACTCGCCGCGACCGGACTGGACCAGGGTCCGCCCCTTGTGGCCGTAGACGCGGCCCACGTCCCGGGCGATCCGGAAGGCAGCGGATTCGTTGTCCGCCGTGGCCACGTGGCGGGCATAGCCCGAGGGGGCGTAGTAGACCACCTCCCAGCCAAAGGGGTACTGCTGGATCTGCAGCGGGAAGTCGGCGGCGTGCGCCTCGGTGATCGCGGGGGTGCTGGCCTGCTGCTCGTCGGACATCCTTCCTGACCTGGACGCTGGGACACCACTCTCAGTCTAGCAAAGGGAGCCGCCCTCATGTCCCGGCCGGGTGGCGGGACTCGAAACGCCGTCATTCCCGCGCAGGCGGGAATCTCGAGAACGCAGCCACCCGGGCCGGGACACCCCGCTCGGGCCTGATCTCGGGGTTCCGGACTGGCGCTGCGCGCCATCCGGAACGACAGGGGGCTAGACCAGGTAGCGGCCGCCGGCGCCGATGGCGATGACGAGGATGCCGAGCAGGGTGTTCCAGCCGACGATCATCCGGATCTGGGCGAGGTGGCGGCCGCCCTCCTGCCAGTCCTCGGCGGCCACGGCGCGGGCGAGCCGGCGATAGGGGGCGAAGAAGACGTGGAGGAAGAGGGCGATCATCACGAAGCCCAGGCCGTTCATGGCGTGGACGTAGAGCCCGGCGCTCCCCATTCCGCCGAAGATCAGGAAGATGTAGCCGTAGCCGCTCACCAGGATGGCGATGATGGTCGCCCAGACCCAGGGGAAGAAGCGGCGGAAGATCCCGTTCCAGAGCTTCAGCCGCTGGGGCGGCTCCAGCGCCTCCACGGCGGCGGGACGGGTGAACATCCAGGCGAAGAACATGCCGCCGACCCAGATGACGACGGAGAGGACGTGCAGGACGATGAGAAGCGACTGGAGCACGGTGGCACCTCCTTCAGGAAGGGATTGGATGGGGCGCGGAGTATGCCACAGGCGACCGGCTACTGGCCGCCCCCCTGGCCTTCGCCGCCATTGCTCCCGGGCGGTGTGAAGTAGCGCTCCAGGTCGTCGGGCCGCTGCTGCCCCTCGCCCTCCTCCTCCGGGGACTCTTCCACCGGCTCCTTGCCGGCGGCCTCGCGCTCGGCGCGGCGGCGCTCGGCGGCCCGCGCCCGGGCGGCCGCCTCCTCCCGGGCGGTACCCAGCCAGCCGGCCACGCGGGTATTTAGCGTGGCCGGGTCCCGGCGGAAGTCTACCAGGCCCTGGATCCGGTCCTGGCGGTAGGCGTCGTTGCCGCCGGCCCGCGCCCGGCGGCTCCGCTCGTCGGCGGTGGTCACCACCTCCCGGCGCCCGGCATCGCCGTAGATATCCAGGACCGGGACGTCGATGGCCTGAAAGGCGCGCAGGACCGCCTCCCCCTCATCTCCGGGCCGGACCAGGGTGTTCACCGCCACCAGGGCGCCCACCGCCGGCTCGCCATCCCGGTTGCCCGCCAGCCAGGTCGCCGTCGCGGCGGCCCCGTGCCCACTGCCGCCCAGGACCAGGAAGGGCTTGCCGCCATCCGGCTCCAGCCGCTGGGCGAGCCATTCCAGGCCGGCCTGGATCCGAGCGTCGTTGCCCCCCCGGTCGCCAGTGGAGGCCATGGACAGCGTCAGCCAGCCCGCGTCGGCCAGCCCGCGGCGCAGGGGGCCGACCGCGCCGGCGGCATTGGCATGCTCCCCGAGCCCGGCCAGCAGGAGGACCCCGCCCCGCGCCCGGGGACGGGCCGGGGCGCGGGCGATGGCGGCGAGGGTCTGGCCGTCGGCCTCCAGCTCCACCACCCGGCCGGCCTCCACCCGCCCGGCCTGGGGGTGGAAGTCGGCGGCCGGGGCCGGGAGGGCCAGCAGCAGCGGCAGGAGCAGAACGGGGAGTGCGGGCATGGCGCGGGCCGATTGGGGTTTGGTGGCCAGTATACGGCCGCCGGTGCGGGTGAAAAAACGCCCCTCTTCGGGTAGAGTACGCGACCATTCGAACCATCATCCGAGGTAGGCAGCCATGGCCCAGCAGGAACCGCTCATCGCCCCCTCCATCCTCTCGGCGGACTTCGCCCGCCTGGGTGAGGAGGTGGACAACGTCCTCAACTCGGGCGCCGACATCGTCCACTTCGATGTCATGGACAACCACTACGTGCCGAACCTGACCATCGGCCCGCCCATCTGCAAGGCGCTGCGGGATCACGGCGTCACCGCGCCCATCGATGTGCACCTGATGGTCAAGCCGGTGGACCGGATCATCCCCGACTTCGCCGAGGCCGGTGCGAGCTACATCACCTTCCACCCGGAGGCCAGCGAGCACGTCCACCGCAGCCTGCAGCTCATCCAGCACCACGGCTGCAAGTCCGGCCTGGTCTTCAATCCGGCCACGCCGCTGGACTACCTGCGCCACGTCATCGACGAGATCGACATGGTCCTCATCATGTCGGTGAACCCCGGCTTCGGCGGCCAGGCCTTCATCCCCGAGGCGCTGAACAAGCTCCGCGAGGCGCGCAAGATCATCGACGACTCCGGCCGCGACATCCGCCTGGAGGTGGACGGCGGCGTGAAGGCGGAGAACATCGGTGAGGTCGCCGCCGCCGGGGCCGATACCTTCGTCGCCGGCTCCGCCATCTTCGGCAAGGATGACTACGCCAAGGTCATCTCCGAGATGCGGTCCGAGATCGCCTCGGCGAAGTAGCCCTTGGCGACCCCGACGATGGATCCGCGACTGGTCATCTTCGACCTGGACGGGACGCTGGTGGACAGCGTCCCCGACCTGGCCCACTGCGTGGACGAGATGATGGCCACCCTGGGGCGCGAGCCCCGGGGCGAGGCCATGGTCAACGAGTGGGTGGGCAACGGCGTGGAGCGCCTGGTCCGCCGCGCGCTCATCGGCCAGCTGGAGGGCGAGCCCGACGAGGACGAGTTCCAGCGCGCCTACCCGCTCTTCCTGGAGTGCTACGCCGCCAACAGCAGCCGCCACAGCCGGGTCTACCCCGGGGTGATGGAGGGGCTGGCGGCCATCCGGGACCGCGGCCTGCCCATGGCCTGCATCACCAACAAGGCGGAGCGGTTCACCACGCCGCTGCTCACGGAACTGGGCCTGGCCCCCTTCTTTGGCCAGGTCCTGGCCGGGGACAGCCTGCCCCGGAGCAAGCCGGACCCGCTGCCGCTGACGCAGACCGCCGCCGATTTCGGCGTGGAGCCGGGACAGGCGCTGATGGTGGGCGACTCGGTCTCCGACGTGAAGGCGGCCCGGGCGGCCGGCACCCCCATCGTCTGCATGACCTACGGCTACAACCACGGCCGGGACATCCGGGAGATGGAGCCGGACGCGGTCATGGACCGGCTGGACGAATTGCCCGCGCTGCTGGATTCCGGCAGACTCCGGTTCTCATGAGGTACGCATTCGGGATCCAGCCCTTCGGGATCCACTCCTCCGGGGGGCAGACAGTACGGCGATGGCGGGGCCGGTAACGACCCCCGCTCGTTGTCGTGTCCGTCCATCGGAGATCCCGCATGAACCCGCAAGCGTTTGATCGTCTCGCCCGCGAGGGCTACAACCGGATCCCCCTCGTCCGCGAGGTCCTCGCCGACCTCGAGACCCCCGTCTCCACCTACCTGAAGCTGGCCGCCGGCCCGTGGACCTATCTCTTCGAGTCGGTCCAGGGGGGCGAGAAGTGGGGGCGCTACTCCATCATCGGCCTGCCGGCCCAGGCGGTGATCCGCGTTACCGGCCACACCGTGGAGGTGGAGGAGGCCGGCGCGGTCATCGAGCGCGCCGAGGTCGCCGACCCCCTGGCCTGGATCGAGGACTACCGCGGCCGCTACCGGGTGGCCGAGGCCGAGGGACTGCCGCGCTTCTTCGGCGGCCTGGTGGGCTGCTTCGGCTACGACACCGTGCGCTACGCCGAGCCGCGTTTGAGCGGGGTGGAGAAGGACGATCCCATCGGCAATCCCGATATCCTGCTCATGCGCTCCGAGGAGGTGGTGGTCTTCGACAACCTCCGGGGCAAGCTCTACCTGGTGGTCCACGTGGACCCGTCCCGGTCGGGGGCGCACGAGGCCGGCGAGGCGCGGCTGGATGAACTCGCCGAGCAGCTCACCCGGCCGCTGACCCCGCCGGAGGCGTCGCCGGGCCGCGCCCGGGTGGAGGAGACCGACTTCGTCTCCGGCTTCTCCCGGGAGGGCTTCGAGGCGGCCGTGGAGCGGGCCCGACAGTACATCGTCGACGGCGACATCATGCAGGTGGTCCTCTCCCAGCGGCTCTCCATCCCCTACGCCGCCGGGGCGCTGGACCTCTACCGCGCCCTGCGCACCCTCAATCCCTCCCCCTACATGTACCTGCTGGACCTGGGGGAGACGCAGGTGGTGGGCTCCTCGCCGGAGATCCTGGCGCGCCTGGAGGACGACACCGTCACCGTGCGCCCCATCGCCGGCACCCGCCACCGCGGCGCCGACGAGGCGGAGGACGCGGCCCTGGCCGACGAGCTGCTGGCCGACCCCAAGGAGCGCGCCGAACACATCATGCTCATGGACCTCGGCCGCAACGACGTGGGCCGGATCAGCGAGACCGGGTCGGTGCGGGTCACCGAGTCCATGGCCATCGAGCGCTACAGCCACGTCATGCACATCGTCTCCAACGTCACCGGCCGGCTGCGGTCGGGGCTGGGGCCCATGGACGTACTCAAGGCGACCTTCCCGGCGGGGACGGTGAGCGGGGCGCCCAAGATCCGGGCCATGGAGATCATCGACGAGCTGGAGCCGGTGAAGCGGGGCCTCTACGCCGGCGCGGTGGGCTACATCGGCTGGGCGGGGAACATGGATACCGCCATCGCCATCCGCACGGCGGTGATCCGCGACGGCCAGCTCCACGTCCAGGCCGGGGCCGGCATCGTCGCCGACTCCGTGCCCGAGCGGGAGTGGGAGGAGACCATGAACAAGGGGCGCGCCCTCTTCCGGGCAGTGGCCATGGCCGAGTCCGGCTTCACCGACCCGCGGCGGCGGGAGGAGTAGGCCATGCTGGCGATGATCGACAACTACGACTCCTTCACCTACAACCTCGTCCAGTATCTCGGCGAGCTCGGGGCGGAGGTGGAGGTCTTCCGCAACGACGCCATCACGGTGGACGAACTGGCCGCCCGGGCGCCGTCGCATATCCTGCTCTCCCCGGGCCCCTGCACGCCGGACGAGGCCGGGATCTCCCTGGAGGTGGTCCGCCGCTTCGCCGGCCATACCCCGATCCTCGGCGTCTGCCTGGGCCACCAGGCCATCGGCCAGGCCTTCGGCGGGCGGGTAGTCCACGCCCGGGAGGTGATGCACGGCAAGACCTCCCCCATCCACCACGACGAGCAAGGGGTCTTCGCCGGCCTGGAGAACCCCTTCGAGGCCACCCGCTACCACTCCCTCGTCGTCGCCCGGGAGGGGCTGCCCACCGAGGAGCTGGTGGAGACGGCGTGGACCAGCGAGGCCGACGGCGGCGAGATCATGGGGCTGCGCCACCGCCGCTATACCGTGGAGGGGGTCCAGTTCCACCCCGAGTCCATCCTGACCCGCCACGGCCACGACCTGCTGCAGAACTTCCTCGCCTTCCGCGGCGGGGAGTGGAATCGGTAACTCGCGCCCACGTTGACCCGAGCGCGGCCGGGCCGGAGAATCCAGCCGAGCCGCGCCGTAACGGGCCCGTCACGGAGAATCATCATGGATATC
Organism: Thiohalospira halophila DSM 15071; assembly: GCF_900112605.1. Lineage (NCBI taxonomy): Bacteria > Pseudomonadati > Pseudomonadota > Gammaproteobacteria > Thiohalospirales > Thiohalospiraceae > Thiohalospira > Thiohalospira halophila. The sequence continues at coordinate 196,672 of NZ_FOMJ01000004.1, read as the reverse complement.
AAGGAGGCCATTCGCGCCGTCACCGAACACCGCGATCTGGACGTCGAGTCCATGACCGCGGTGATGCGACAGGTGATGACCGGGGAAGCGACGCCGGCGCAGATCGGCGCCTTCCTGGTGGGCCTGCGCATGAAGGGCGAGACGGTGGGCGAGATCGCCGCCGCCGCCGGGGTCATGCGGGAGCTGGCCACGCGGGTGGAGGTCGGCGACGTACCCCACCTGGTGGATACCTGCGGCACCGGCGGGGACGGCGCCAGCACCTTCAACATCTCCACCGCCGCGGCCTTCGTGGCCGCTGCCGCCGGGGCCCACGTGGCCAAGCACGGCAACCGCTCGGTCTCCAGCCGCACCGGTAGCGCCGATGTGCTGGAGGCCGCCGGCATCAACCTGGACATCGACGCCGCCAGCGTCGCCCGCTGTATCCGCGAGACCGGCGTCGGCTTCATGTTCGCCCCGGCCCACCACGGCGCCATGAAACACGCCGTGGGCCCGCGCCGGGAGATCGGCGCGCGGACCCTGTTCAACGTCCTGGGGCCGCTCACCAACCCGGCCAACGCCCCGTACCAGCTTCTGGGCGTCTACGACGAGTCCTGGCTGGAGCCCCTGGCCCAGGTCCTGGGCCGGCTGGGGAGCCGCCACGTCCTGGTAGTCCACGCCGAGGACGGCCTGGACGAGATCTCCATCTCTGCCCCCACCCAGGTGGCGGAGCTGCGCGGCGGGACCCTGGAGCGCTACGCCATCACCCCGGAGCAGTTCGGCCTGGAGCGCGGCGATCTGCAACGGCTGGTAGTGGACCGGCCGGAGCAGAGCCTGGCCATCACCCGGGAGGTCCTTAATGACCAGCCCGGCCCGGCGCGGGATATCGTCATCCTCAACGCCGGGGCGGCGCTGTACGCCGCCGACGTGGTGGAGACACTGGCCGAGGGGGTGGAGGCCGCCCGCGCGGCCATCAGCGACGGCCGGGCGCGGGAGCGGATGGAGGCCCTGACGCGGCTGTCCACGGAGATCGCGGCTGCATGAGCGACCAGACCCCGGACATCCTGCGCCGGATCGTGGCGCGCAAGGAGGAGGAGGTCGCCGCCGGCAGGGCGCAGCGGCCCCAGGCCGAACTCCAGGCGGCGGCCGCCGACGCCCCGGAGCCGCGCGGCTTCGAGACCGAGCTGGCCGAGGCGGAGGCCACCGACGGCCCCGGGATCATCGCCGAGATCAAGCGCGCCTCCCCCAGCCGTGGCGTGATCCGCGAAGATTTCGACCCGGCGGCCATCGCGGCCTCCTACGCCGCCGCCGGGGCCACCTGCCTCTCCGTCCTCACCGACCGCGACTTCTTCCAGGGGACGCCGGACTACCTCCAGCAGGCCCGGGAGGCCTGCGACCGGCCGGTGCTGCGCAAGGACTTCATCATCGACCCGTGGCAGGTGGTGGAGTCCCGCGCCATGGGGGCCGACTGCATCCTGCTCATCGCCGCCATCCTCAGCGACGCCCGGATGGACGAGCTGGCCGCGAAGGCGGAGGAGCTGGGGCTGGACGTGCTGGTGGAGGTCCACGACGAGGCGGAGCTGCGGCGGGTACTGGACCGGCCGCTGCCGCTGGTGGGGATCAACAACCGCGACCTGCGCACGTTCGAGACCCGGCTGGAGACCAGCCTGGAGCTGGCCCCGCTCATCCCCGGCGACCGGCTGGTGGTGAGCGAGTCGGCCATCCATGCGCCGGCGGATATCGAGCGGCTGCGCGCCGGGGGGATCGGCGCCTACCTGGTGGGCGAGGCCTTCATGCGCGCGCCGGACCCGGGGGAGGCGCTGCGGACGCTGTTCGCGGAGTGGTAGCGCGCGCCTAGCGCGTCCCGTGGACCACCATGGTCTTGCCGCGGGCGGTGATGAGCCCCTGCTCCTCCAGGTCCTTGAGGACGCGGCCGACCATCTCCCGGGAGCACCCGACAATGCGGCCGAGTTCCTGGCGGGTGATCCTGATCTGCATGCCGTCGGGGTGGGTCATGGCATCCGGCTCGTGGGCCAGATCCAGGAGGGCACGGGCGACGCGACCGGTTACGTCCAGGAAGGCGAGGTCGCCCACCTTGCGGCTGGTCTTGCGCAGGCGCAGGGCCATCTGGGAGGCGAGGGCGAAGAGGATCTCCGGCATCTCGGCAGCGAGCTGGCGGAAGCGGCTGTAGCCGATCTCGGCGAGCTCGCACTCGGTGCGAGTCCGGATCCAGGCGCTACGGCGACCATCGTCGTCGAACAGCCCCATCTCGCCGAAGAAGTCGCCTTCATTGAGATAGGCGAGGACGATCTCGCGGCCCTCGTCATCCTCCATGAGGACGCTCACCGAGCCGGAGACGATGTAGTAGAGCTGGTCCGAGAGCTCACCGGCGCAGACCACCGAGGCCTTCGCCGGATAGCGCCGCCGGTGGCAGTGCTCCAGGAAGCGCTGTATGGAGGAGTCGTCGGGCTCCAGGGTGGCCATGTTCGGTCTTCCTTGTCGTTCAGGCGGCGCGAGAGTTGCCACAGGTTTTCATCATAAGCCATTGCGGGGAGGCGCGAGAATGCACGCACGGATCAAATGGGCGGAAAAGGCACGCTTTATCGGCGAATCGGGCAGTGGTCACGCAGTGGTCATGGATGGCCCGGCCGAGTCCGGCGGCGAGAACCTCGGTCCCCGCCCCATGGAGATGATGCTGCTCGGTATGGGGGGATGTACGGCCTATGACGTCGTCCACATCCTCAAGAAGGCGCGGCAGCCGGTGGTGGACTGCGTGGCCGAGATCGAGGCCGAGCGGGCGGAGGAGGAGCCCAAGGTCTTCACCCGGATCCATGTGCGCTTCACCGTGGTCGGGCGCGGCCTGGCCGAGAAACACGTGGCGCGCGCGGTGGAGCTCTCCGCGGAGAAGTACTGCTCCGCCTCCATCATGCTCGGCAGGACGGCGGAGATCACCCACGAATTCCGGATCCGCGAGGCGGATGAGGATTGACACCAGCGGCGGTATTCGGTAAGAAACGCCGCCCCTTTTCAGTAACCAACCCCGATACGGTGGAGGATGCCCGATTGGCGGAGCAGGGCAAGAATCGGCTGCGGCTGCACGGCTTCAACAACCTGACGAAGACGCTGAGCTTCAACATCTACGACATCTGCTACGCCAAGACGGCGGAGCAGCGCGAGGCCTATATCGAGTACATCGATGAGGCCTACAACGCCGAGCGGCTGACGCACATCCTCACCGAGGTCACCAAGATCATCGGTGCCAACATCCTCAATGTCGCCTACCAGGACTACGATCCCGAGGGGGCGAGCGTGACCATCATGGTCTCCGAGGAGCCGGTAGTCTCCGAGGGGCTGTCCAACTCGGAGTCGCCCGGGCCGCTACCGGAATCGGTGGTGGGCCATCTGGACAAGTCCCACATCACGGTACACACCTATCCGGAGAGCCACCCGGTGAACGGGATCTCCACCTTCCGGGCGGATATCGACGTCTCCACCTGTGGGCGGATCTCGCCGCTGAAGGCGCTGAACTACCTCATCCACTCCTTCGAGTCGGACATCGTCACCATGGACTACCGGGTGCGCGGCTTCACCCGGGACGTGAAGGGCAAGAAGCACTTCATCGACCACGAGATCAATTCCATCCAGAACTACGTGGCGCCCGACACCAAGGACCTGTACCAGATGATGGACGTCAACGTGCCGCAGGAGAACATCTTCCACACGAAGGCGATCCTCAACGACTTCGAGCTGGACAATTACCTCTTCGGGATCAGCGAGGAGGATCTCACCCGGGAGGAGTCGGACGAGATCCGCTCCTACCTCAAGCGGGAGATGATGGAGATCTTCTACGGCCGGAACATCTCCAAGAAGGTGCCGCTCTACTAGAACGGCGCCTCAGAAGCGGTAGGCCAGCCCCGTCATCACCTTCGAGACCGGCCCCATGATCCGGCGCACGGGCCGGGGCAGGCGTTCACCACCGGCGGACAGGGCCACCGTGGCGTGGTGGCCCTCGTCCTCCTTCATCTGCTCGAGGATGGCGCGGCTGCGCTGATCCTGCTCCGGCAGCTGGGCGAGATGGCCCTCCAGGTGGCGGATGACCTGGTGCTCGGTCTCGGCCACGAAGCCGAGGCTCCAGCGGTCGCCCGCCGCCCCGGCCAGCGCCCCGATGGTCAGCGACCCGAAGTACCAGAGCGGATTCAGGTAGCTGACGTGGGTGCCCAGCTCCTTCACCCGCCCCTCGCACCAGGCCAGGTGGTCATTCTCCTCCTGCGCCGCGCGCTCCATGCGTTCACGGACCTCCGGGAGTCGGGCCGTGAGCGCCTGGCCCTCATAGAGCCCCTGCGCCGAGACCTCGCCGGCGTGGTTGATGCGCATGAGGCCGCCGACGTGGGCGCGCTCGGCATCGGAGAGTTCCGCGTCGGCCACCCCTTCGGCCGGATCGGCCCGCTCGGTGACCTGGGGCCGACCGAAGAGGGTGCGCAGACCGACATCCACGTGGCGGAGGAAGTGGTCGGCGGGGGTGTAGTGGCGCGCGGTCATGGCAGCCCTCCCGTGGGCGTGGTTCGGCTCGGGCTACTTTGATACCAGCCGCACTACTGCGCGACAAGTTTTAGTCCGCTCTTCAGATCCCCCAGCGCCGGTGCCGGGCGGCATTGGCGACCCGCCCGGGCCAGGCGATGGCATTGATGATCCCCTGCATATAACCGGGCAGCGCCTCCTGCCAGGCGTCATCCGGGCGGATGGTGCTGCCCTCGGTCTTGTTGAGGACATCGGCGGCCCCGATATTGTGGTGCACCTGCTCTGCCCAGGCGAGCTGCTCCGGCTCGGCCTCGAGCCCCAGGCGGGCCATGAGGCGCTCCAGCTGACCCTGCGGATCGGCGGCCAGTGCCTCGTACTCCACCGCGATATGGGGGTAGTTACCCAGAAGCCGCCAGGCCCGCAGGGAACGCCAGGTATACGCGAAGGTGGGTACGTACCGCTGGCCCTTGCGCTTGCGGATGGACTGGGCCCGCCCTCGCGGATCCCGATGGACGAACACCGGGATCACGTCGAGGTCCGGGACCGCCAGCAGCCGTGCCAGCCGACCGGCGGACTTGGAGTTGTCCGTGACGAACGGCGTACCGCCGGCCGCAGCGGCGGCTCGGAAGAGCGCCGTATTCTCCTCGGCGAAGCGGTCGGGATCCCGCGCATGAACATCCACCGTCTCCAGCGTCCGGCCCCCGTCGGCCCGGAGATTCGCCTCGACCCGGGACCAGAATGCACACTCGCGGAAGGAGGGCGCCCCGCAGGGGCAGGGTTGCTTACGCGCATAGTGGGCGAGCCGGCGCACACCGCCCAGCCCCTGGATACCGCTGTGGGCATCCAGCAGGATATCGGTCAACGTCGAGCCACTGCGGCCCATGCCGACAAGGTAGATGACAGTGGGATTCAAGTCGGATCTCCTTCGTGGGGCTTATCCGGTGCGTCCGCTGCCGGCTCCCGCAGCCCCATGGTCTCCAGGTATTGCCGTGCCACCGGACCGCTACGGAAACGCTCGAGACTGCGTTCACGCTCGTCCGCCGGCGGCGGGCGGTTGAGGGTCCGCTCCATCGCCTCCGCCAGCGCATCGACATCATCCACCGGCACCAGCGGACCGAGTTTCCCGTCCTCCAGAATCTCCCGCGGGCCAGAGGGACAGTCGGTCGACACGACGGGGGCGCCAGCAGCCAGGGCCTCAACTAACACGTTGCCTAGACCCTCATAACGTGAAGAGAGAACAAAAAGTGATGCATGAGCCATCCACGGAGCTGGATCGGACACGAACCCAACTAGTTCTACTAGAGGAGCGATTCCAATGAGCTCCGCCTTCTTTTTCAAAGACTCTCTTTCGGGCCCATCTCCAAGAATAATCAGTCTGACCCTCCTTTTCTGACTCACCTTTTCAAATGACTCCAAGAGGACATCAAACCCTTTCTGCTCCGTCAGCCGGCCCGCCGCAACCACGACATCACATGTTTGATCGCCGAACCATTCGTGTCCGGGATGCGATAACGACCGCTCATGAAAGTCACTCGGGAGGGAGGGATTATAAATCGTACAAACCTTCTCTGGGGAGACATGGAAGTGCTTCGTATAATCCGCGGCCACGCCGCGCGAGATCGCAATGGCCAGGTCCGCCTTTGGATAGATCAATTTCGCGAATTTTCTTTTAACGAACCGGCGCAAGACCGCACTTTGATGGTTCGTTAACTTAATGTAAACGGGAATTCTCTTGCCGGATAGGTAACGAGCTACGATACTTGCTTTAATCGCATGATCCTTTGCCGCTAACACCGCATCTGGTTGCTCCCTTTTCAGAATTTTCGCAACTTCAATAGCTGTATTTACCTTCCGGTTACCCTTCAGACGCTTAATCGCAACATCCTGAGGCAACCGGTCAGGATAAGGCGTCTCGCTCCCCCTTGGCAAATACAAGCTCACCGAAACACCTAAGGTAGAAAACTCTCTACATAGAGTAACTATTTTACCTTCTATCCCACCCCAAGATTTCATAGGCGCAATTATGGCAAGGACAGGCTTATACATGACGATAACCGCTAAGCTCACTTCGGGTCGCCATGGTCTGTTTCCAAGCGACAATTCGCCTTATATGCCTAGCTCGCATACCCTTACCTGCAGTTAATTGCACCTTTGACATGGGAGAACTTCCCGCGCGACGATGAAAGCAAGAGGAACCCAAAACTCCAACCACACGAGATCAGGGTTATCATAGATCCACCTACTAATCGAAAAACCATTTACTGCAAAAAACAAGATAACTCCAAACCCAGCAGCAATAGCAACACTATTCTTAACCGCTCCAAGACCCACGTAGAGCGCCCGTAATAACAATGCAACAAAAAGGAGAAACCCTAGTAGCCCCCCTTGCAAAAGCACTGCAAGATAGACGTTGTGGGGTTGATGGTACCGCCCCCGAACAAGCTCAGAAACGCTTTGTGGGCCGACCCAACCCGTTCCAAATATGGGGTTTTTCCACCAGTCCCCTAATGCTGCCTCCCAGATCGCAATCCGCACCCAGACAGTGTCCGCATATAGTGGGTCTCGGTACTCAATTAATGAGTTAACTATGGACAAAAAACCGACCCCTACTAACACTATCAAACCGCTTGCCAGGCGCCACCTTTTAAACGCCACCAACAGCACAATTGTCGTAACAAAAAGGGCTAAGATTGGCCCGCGACTTTGAGAAAGAAAAATCGGAATAGCACAGAGAGAATAAACTGCCGACCAGAAGATTTCCCTCCTTCGAGAATATGCGCTATGCAAACTTAAAGCCAGTGCGCTTATGGCCGCCACAGCATATAACTCAGCCATTTTAATCGGATGGCCGGCATAGGCAAGAACTCCATCCATACGCCCGCCAACCGTGAGTGCACCTTCTTCGTTAAAATAGTTAGTTACAGCTATGAGCGCAGATATTGCAGCACCTAAAGCGAAGGCCCGGCAGAGATAATCAAGGTATTGATTTCCCCGAGACGCAACAAACACGGTGATGCTAATTGTTCCCAAGAGCAAGACGCCATACCGGATGCTATCGAACAGATTCGTGATATCCCCGGTCGACAACAGCCGCACGAAAGACGACGCTATCGCAAATAGAGACAGGATAACCACCAAAGAGAATAGTCGGGAAGACAGCATTAAGCGTACGTTTTGCCATCTCAACCCATACACGATCAAAAACGGAGCAAAAACCAATATATAGTATAAACTCCGGTGGATCCGAATATCACCGGAATAGAAAAAAACGCTAACCACGAAAACAGAAAAGGACGCCCAAAGATAGCGTGAGAACCATTCTTCAAATATGCCACCCGCTTTCAACGGCAGGAAGCACGCCCTTTTCCCAGACTGTATCAACGAACTCATCTCACCCCCTTTATCAGTAATAGCCGAGGCCTTTTAGGTCCCGATTTATCAAAGCGGCAAGTTTCTGATTGCTTTCATAATAGGCTTCTCGAATCTGGTTGCTCAATGTTTCGGATAGCACGATCTGGTTTGCTTCACTCGGTCTCGACAAGTCGAGCCTACGCTTCCCACCAAAAATTGGACGGATCAATTTTGGCACCCTAACCTTTCTCGATCGCTTACGTAATTGCCATGAGGTGTTGGACTTGCTCCTAACATTAGAATGGTGCATGGTGTCCTCATCGATTGGTAACGACGTTAGCCGTCCTCCAACTCCGGAAGATAAACTTTCAAGGAAACGTTCTCTGTCATAGCGCACCTCCTCATAAGGAAGAAACGTGACCCCGCCTGCGCCAACAACCTCCGACAGAATTCGATACAACCGATCGTATTGGAGTCGGAAGCCGTGTAAATCGAAACCTTTGCCAATCAGATATTTTACGGCACTTTCAAAGTCGTTTTGCGATCCGTCTGCCCGAAACGCACTGGATTGCGCATAGCGCGACGCGAGCCAATGATCTTGCCTTCGCACCAGAACCAAAAGACGCAAATAATCAAAGCCGGCCTTCTGTGCATGAATCCGGAGCCGCTCTAGATGTTCAGCGAGCAGAAAATCAAGACCATCTTCTGCGGTGGCGGATTCGGCAAAAAACCGTGGAAGAATAATCTTTTCCTCTGATATCAGAACGCTCCCTCTTTCGAACGAGCTACGGCCATCGATCAACTCACGGAAGATAAAATCACCAAACTTATCCCAAACGCGAGGGTGCATCCGAAAAATCTTGTCTAAACGCGTCTTTCTGTTACGAGGCGGAATACGAATAGATTTCCAACTCATATGCCCCAAATAATCTATACCCCCCATCGCCGGGAACACCGATTTTTGTAACCAAGTGCTCGCTGTCTTTGGCAGCCCCAAATGGAGGGTCAGAACCCCGTCGCTGGGATTATTCATACTCTTAATGCCTCGTCACAGAATTACGTCTTTTATCAAGCTTCTTTCTAAACTTAAGGACTTTTTTGGTAAAAGGAACAAACTTCGCAGCATCTGAAAAATTCCACACAGACCGCCCCTCTAATCCTTGAGGGCTTAACCAGTCCTCTGCGTAAGGGAACTCCTCAGGGCCTCGCGACAAGAGGTTTTCCACTTCCGCGGAAGTCATTGGACGGTATGGATAAAAACCCGCTGCCGTCTTCCATTCGGCATACCTCTGCAAAATCCCCTTCCTCTTGAACTTCGACGTCTCAGAAAAGGGCAGCCACATCATCCAAGGGTATGGCGTGATACCCATTCTGGTATACTGCTGGCCAATGATTTCGTCATTTTGCGCCTCAAAGGGACGAAATTCAAACGAATCTCGTTTTAATCGACCCACGTTTATCACACCAACGGCGGAAAAATTAACAGAGCCTTTACCGCCAGGCGCGCGAAAATAAAATGGCCCATTTTCGTCAATCTCAAGGACTTCGCCGTCCTTCGCCCTTTGGCGACCTTTTAGAAAGGCATTATGTAGCTCGATAGAATCCGGATACTTATCAAAAAACCTCTTCACGTGTTCGATATCTTGCTCGTTAACATCTCTGACGAGCTGCATGTCTTCTTGAATGAATAACGCGAACTCTTCTTGCGCACTAGCTAATGCCTTATTCATGTTATCATAAAGCCCACCAACGTAGTGGCCATTATTCACTTTGTCTGTAACAACCACTTGGTACGCTTCACTATACTCCGCGAGCGCGTCCTGTGTTTCCGGATCGCTACTGCCGTCATCGAAGATTGTTACCTTCAGGTTAGGGGCATGCTTCTTTATTGAATCTAGGCAGTTTTTCAGGTACTTGCCGCGATTGTACGAGAACAAAAATATTTCTAACATCTCAATTAACCTCCAATAATTTCGTTAGCATTACATTCTAAAAAGCTTGCCTCAAGTGCGACATTGCTTCGCCTACCGCTCAAAATGTTGCGATGTAATTGTCAGGTCCCCGATGATTGCATTGACCCGCCGACGCCAGGCACTGTTCACCAGTCGCGCCGTGATGCGAGACATCGTTGCCAGCGACGGAGACGGGCCTGATGGACATTCGCTTGCAAAGAACACGGCCACCACGCCGGGCCGACGAGCGGCCATAGAGGCTTCGGACAAACCGATCCGGGAGCTGCCCCGGAAGTTCGGCGTCTCCGAGGACACCATCCGCCGCTGGCGTAAGTGAGAGACCACCGAAGACGGCTCGCATACCGCCCACCGACTGCGCACAGCCCTGACGCCGGAGCAGGAGGCGGTGGTGGTGGGCCTGCGCCGGACCCTGTGGCTCGCCCTGGAGGACATGCTCGCCGTCACCCGGGAGTTCCTCAACGAGAACGCCTCCCGCTCGGCAGTCCATCGGCTGCTCAAGCGCCACGGGATTTCGATCATGCCCACCGAAACCAAGCGCCAGCGGCCGTGGAGGCACTTCCAAGCGATGGACAGCTCGTATGCCGAGCGGCCTGATCTTCTTTATCAAAAACCACGGAATCACTCCGGACCCGCCAATTACCTACTCCGCGTAACCGGGTCCCTCAATGCCGTTGACCAACACCAGACTATCTGCTGCGAACGCAGGAGCATCTCGAACAAAACCCAGGATCGCCTACTCTCTATTCAGGGCTTGATTTCGCGCCATTTTCTTCTTTCTTTTTTTCAATCGCCTATGGATCCAACGGATCGATTTAGTTGCGTCTTCAAAAAGCCAGTCCTGATTTGGTTTTAGACCTAAAGGATGCAATATATCTTGCGCATAGGGCAATTTTTCTATAGATCTATATTTTAACCAATTGACCTCGTCAGACGTCATGTCTCGGTACGGATAAAAGCCAGAGCAGCGATACCACTCTGCGAGAGCATGAAGATGCCCTTTTCGCTGAAACTTAGAACTCTTCGCGTTCGGCAACCACATCATAAAAGGATATGCTGAAAAACCCAACGAGAACTTTTCGTCGTGTGCTTTAAGATTGTTCTCACCTTCGGTAGCCCCAAATCGCCAGCTGACTTTTCGCATGCGGGCCACATTAAAAATCCCCGTAGCCGTGAAATAGGCTCGTTTGCTCACGCGTGGATCTCGAAAGTAAACTCCCGTTGCACAGTCAATAGTTATCCCATCGGAATCAGCCTTCGACCCTCGTTTTAGGAAGGTTGTACCTAGCTCATGAGCAGTCGGATTACGCGAAAAGTAATCGTCCCAATGTTTTTCGTCAAAACGCTCAATGGGCCGCACAATTTGTTGGTCGTCTTGAATAAAAAGGGCGAGGTCGCAATTTACGGATGAATCTAGGGCGAACTGCATATTATTGTATAGGCCACCTAGATAAGACTTCTCCTCTCTATCGTTTACGATCACGTCTGCGTACCCGCGGACACAGTCAAGCGTTTCTATCACTTCAGGATCTGTACTTCCATCATCAACGATTGTTATCGGGTAGTTAGGCATATGCCGCCAAAGAGATTGGATGCAGTTTTTGAGGTATTGCCCTCTATTGTAAGAAAAAACAAACACTCGCATAATAACTCCTGACCAAATGAGGTCTTACCTTTAAAACGTCGAGTCCTGAGAGAGCAGTCCCCAGTTTAACAACCTCGCCTAAATATATTAGAAAGTATAGCCAAACGCCTCTATCTCATTCCTACAGACACGCGCGATGATCTCTCTGTCAATTTCGGAAAGCACCTCCTGGTACGGCCGCTTATCTTCTCTGAAGCCACTTTTAGCGTGCACGCTCGGGAGACTCAACAAGCCTTCCGAAAGACCAAGGCAACGTTCAAGATCCGAAAGCCCCTCGTTAAGGCTTTCGTAAAAAATTACTTTATCCGCAATAACTGTATCTTTTATTGTATACAAACCCCAATTCGACAAAAGGGCAGGCTTTTCTTTCTCGAGTTTCAGCAGGAAATTCGTGATTGAAGGGAACTCTTTTTCTCCGGCTTCGAGTGCCCTTGCTTTCATCCAGTAATATCTAGATATAGCCCTATCCCAAGGATTTCGCTCTATGGTGACCTTCAAATACTGATCCCACTTTTTCTTGCCTATCCCTCTACGGATGTGGTGGGGGCGACTATGAGTTTTCCAAGGGGCTCGTTGCGCCTTAAGGAGAAGACGTTGCCACTCTTTGCGCCCATAATGCTGGAGAGGTTTTTTTAAAGCGTTGACTGGCCCATACCCGCCCTCTGCCTTCCTTAACTCTTCTTCTCCCCGCTTTTCTATCAAGGGGGTTACAATGTCGTTGGTGTCGCAGAGACGGGAAAGAGCGATCTCGGTGCTACTACCCGCAGTCTTTCTCGTTTTCAGGAAGATGAATCTGTTCCGATGCGATACAATCATGGCGCCCTTTTTGTGTAATGTTACCGGAAGCATCAAGCGTGTGCTCACGGATTGACACTAAATCGTTCTGAGCTAATCAGAAAGCTCTCGCATAGCTCGTTATCATATGATTCAATACCCATTGGTAATTGCAACTGGATTCTCCTTTGTGACTGCGATTGTTCGCCGCCGCGGTCCCGTCCGCCGCGCCGTCCAGCTTGCTCGCCGCCGCTGGCGCAAGTGGCGGGCCGGGGCACACCTGATCTCGTACCCGAAGTGCGGTCGGACCTGGCTGGTCATGCTCATCGGCAAGGCGCTGGAGGGGCACCTGGGCAAGCGTGTACGGAATCCCATGAAGCTCCGGCAATTCGTCCGTCCCTGGCGAGATGTGCCCTTTATTCTACAGCATCACGACGGCGGACCGGAGTTCTGCGAGCCGGAGGAGCTGCCCCGGGACAAGTCGGAGTACGCCGGTCGCAAGGTCCTGTTCATGGTCCGCGACCCGCGTGACGTGCTGGTCTCTTCCTACTTCCAGAACACCCGGCGCAACGCGAACTTCTCCGGCTCCATGGACGAGTTCGTCCATCAGCGCCGGGGCGGCATCGAGACCATCGTGACCTTCTACAACATCTGGGCCGCGAATCGGGAGGTCCCCTCCGGGTTCCACCTGGTCGCCTATGAGGATCTCAAGGCCGACACCGCCGGCGGGCTGCGGGCGGCCCTGGAGTTCCTCGGCATCCACGGCGTCTCCGATTCCGTCATTCAGGAGGCCGTGGAGTTCTGCGACTTCAACAACATGCGCAAGCTCGAGGCCAGCAACGCCCTGGGCACCAGCCGCCTGGCCGCACGGGACACCAGTGACCCGGAGAGCTTCAAGACGCGCAAGGGCGAGGTCGGCGGCTATCGAGACTACCTCCAGGGCGAGAACCTCGCCCACGTCGAGCGGGTCATCAACGAACGGCTCGACCCCTTCTATCAGCGCTACCTCGGCTACACCGACGAATCGGCATCGTGAGCCGCAACCGCCTGGCCCTCCTCTTCGCCACCTCCGGCCACAGCGGCGTGGATCGGATCGTGGCGAATCTGCTCCCGGAATTCGGCCGAACGGCTCACGAATTCGATCTCCTCCGGATCAAGGGGCACGGGCCGTACCTGGAGAAGCTACCGTCCAATGCCCGGGACATTCGCCTCCCGGCGGCCCATCGCAACACGGTCCTCCCCGGCCTGGTCGGCTACCTCCGGCGGGAACAGCCGGCAGCCCTGCTCACCGCCAGCCATCGGCTCAACCGCGCCGCTCTCCAGGCGCGCTGGCTGGCGCGCGTGCCGACGCGGGTCGCCATCCGCATGGGCATGACCCTCACCGGACAGCAGGAGATCCTGGGACCGCGCAAGGGGCGGCGACTCATCCGGTCCATGCGGTTCTGGTATCCCCGGGCCGACGCCGTGATCTGCCCCTCGGAGGGGCTTGGCCGGGAGCTCCACGAGCTGGCCGGCGTCCCGCGAGAGCGGCTGCACGTCATCCCCAACCCCATCGTCACCGACTCCTTCCTGGAGCAGGCCAGAGAGCCCCTGGACGACCCCTGGTTCACCGACGAGGGTCCGCCGGTCATCCTGGGCGCCGGCTCCCTGGAGCCGCGCAAGGACTTCGCGACGCTGATCCGCGCCTTCGCCCGCCTCCGCCAGCAGCGCCCGGCCCGGCTCGTGATCCTGGGCGAGGGCCGGGAGCGCGGTCGGCTGGAGGCACTGGCAGCCGAGCTCGGGATCAGTGACGACGTCCGGCTCCCGGGCTTCGAGGCCAACCCCTACCGCTGGATGAGTCGCGCCGATGCCTTCGCCCTGACCTCGCTCCGGGAAGGCTCCGGGGCCGTGCTCGTCGAGGCCCTGGCGTGCGGCACCCCGGTGGTAGCCACCGACTGCCCGGTAGGGCCGGGCGAAATCCTTCAGGGCGGTGCTATCGGCCCCCTGATCGCGATGGGCGATGAGGCGGGCATTGCAGCGGGACTGGAGCAGGCTCTGAGCCAGCCTCCAACGGCGGGAGCCCTGCGTGCCGCGGCGGAACCATTCCGCGCAGGCCATTCGGCAACGGCCTATCTCGCCGCACTGGGCTAGACGCCCGGAGGGAACTGCTCAGGCTTTTTCCGTTGGCTCACAGGAGGGGTAATACATCGGGATCTGTTCCCGGGTGCAGGTGCGCAGGCTCTCGAGATCGGCGCCCTTGCAGGCACGCTGCCAGGCTCGATGGATGTAGCGGACCTCGGCCGTCACGCAGTCCAACCCGAGCATCCGGGCGACGGCAAACCGGTGCTGGCCCCCGGGAGCCTTGAGGAGCGTCCCGTCGCGAGCAATGGCCACGCCGATCTCGTCCCGGGCCAGCCCGGGCTGGTAACCGGTGTCGGCCATGCCTCTCGCCAGCTCGGCGTAGCGCCAGAGGATTTCCGCACCCTTGCGCTCGGCCTTGTCCCGAGCCTTCAGCGGTGAAAGGCCACGTTCCCCGAAGTACTGCTCCAGTGCCACCATCCCCGTCGGCAGGTCGTAATCACTCTCGTAGAGCCGGCGGATGAGGCGGAAGGTGGGGTGGTCCTCCATGGGGTAGGTTTGCCGATCCCAGCTCCCCCGCCGAACCGGCTGGGGCAGGAAGAGGCCGCTCAGGTTGAAACGGGCCTTCTCCACCGGCGTCCGGATGGAGATGTATTCAGTGATGGACGCGGGGTCGAGGTTCAACAGGAGGCGTTCCATGCGGCCGATCCCCATATACTGACTGAGCGGTAAGTATGACAAACGCGTTACATCCGCGCCACCCCGCGGCCGTGCTACCCTCCTGCTGCCGACACCATACCCAGGTACCCATGACCCCACGCCCCCCCATCCTCCTCATCGGTATGCACCGCTCCGGCACCAGCATGCTCACCCGCACCCTGCAGGGCTTCGGTCTCTGGATGGGGCGGGGGACGACGCGCAACGAGGAGTGCCGCTTCACCAATCGGCTCAACTACTGGGTCTTCGGCCAGGCCAGCGCCACCTGGGAGCGGCCGGAGGGGATCGACGCCCTGCTGGCGGATGACGAGGTCCGCCCCTGGGTCGTCGACTACCTGGCCGGCGTTACCGACGGTCCGGCCGCGGCCCGCTATCTGGGCCTCCAACGCTTCCTGCGCTATCGCTCCATGCACCGCATCGCCGAGCCCTGGGGCTTCAAGGACCCGCGCACCACCTACACGCTGCCGCTGTGGCGCGCGGTCTTCCCGGATCTGCGGGTGTTACATATTACCCGCCACGGCGTGGATGTCGCCGAGAGCCTGCGGGTGCGGCGGGAGCGGGCGGTGGCCGCCTCCATCCACCGCTACCGCCGTCGGCGCCGGAGCTACGTGAACAATCCGCTGGCACCCAAGCGCGGCGGCTTCGGCCACTCCCCGTCGGTAGGGACGCTGGAGGGGGGACTGGACCTCTGGGCGGCCTATACCGCTCGGGCGCGGGCCCATGTGGCCGAGATGGGCGAGCAGGCCCTGGAGCTGCGCTACGAGGACCTGCTGGCCGACCCGGAACCGGGTCTACGGCGGATCGTCGACTTCTGTGGCCTGGAGGTGGGGGATGCCGCCCTGCGGGAGCAGGCGGCGCGCTTCGATCCCTCCCGCGCCTTCGCCCATCGCGGCGACCCGGCGCTGGCCAGCTTCGCCGACGGCCACGCCGCGGCCCTGGCAGAGCAGGGATACTGAGCCGGCGGTTATCCGCCCGGCGACGCCTTACCGACCACCGCCGCCAGCTGCTGATGCGCGATCCGCTCCAGCTCGGCATTCTCCTCGGCGTAGTGGTCCTCGATCCTCGCGCGCATGCCGTGGCGGGCGAGGAGATCCCAGTCCTTGTAGACCACCTTGTCGAAGGCGTGCTGGATGAGACTCCGGCGGATGCGGCGGAAGGGGCCCAGCAGGTCGTTGAGCCACTGGGGGATCCGCCGGCCGTGGACGTCCTCGGGCCCCGGCGCCGGGTAGTGGCGCAGCACGGTGGGGTGGAAGAGGTGGATGGCCAGGGCGGAGTAGCTGCGGTTGTGGCCGCGCTCCTTCGGCGGCTCCGGTAGCGCCTCCAGCCCCAGGGCGCGGGCGATGAGCGCCTTCACCGCCGCCGGGCGCCGGCGCAGGTCCTCCTGGCGCAGCAGGTAGACGCTCTCCTCGCCGTAGGCCTCCGCCCAGGCGCGATAGATCGCCAGAAAGCGCAGGGTCAGCGCCTCCACGTTGCGGGCCCCATAGACCTCCCGCCCCAGCCGGGAACGGAATTCGCCGTCGTAGAAGTTCAGGAAGACCTCAATGGGCACCGGCCTGCCCTTGGCCAGGTGCTGGCGGTAGGCCGACTGCAGCCAGTCCGACTGCTTGCGGACGAAGAACATCGCCCGCGCCTCGGGGAAGAACTCCCGCATCAGCGCCAGGTTGTCGGCGTAGTCGTGGTGGCTGCCGTACATGTCCCCGGAGATGTGGGGCTCGGAGATCACCAGGGTCCGGTCGTCGCCGGAGGCCCGCCACTCGGCCACCGCCTGCCGGGCGGCCTCCACCCGCTCCGGGTCGTCGGGATGGCGGACCGCCTGGCGCACCGCCGGCCAGAGCGGCTCGGGGTTTACGTTGAACTCGGCCGGGTCGAGCTGGCCGAAGACCTCCCGCTGCAGGAAGCGCGTCCCGGTCTTGTGCAGACCGATGTGCAGCAGGACCTTGGGTCGCCCGGTATTCATGCCGCTCCCCCGTCAAAGGTGTAGCCCAGGATCTCGATATCCCGCCGGTAGTGCTCCGCCACCCGCTCCGCCAGTTCGTCGGTGTAGTAGGCGCGGTAGTCCTCGCGCTCGGTGGCGCGGCGCAGGTGGGGCAGCTCTGGCTGCCGGATCCCGATCCGCTGGCAGATCTCGGCGAAGTCGTCGCCCAGGCGCTCGTAGCGGCCGATGTAGTCGACGATGACCTCCCCGTTCAGGTCCACCAGGTATTCGTGCTGCCGCTCGGCAGAGATATCGAGCATGTAGTCGTAGTCGCGCTCGGGGTCGAACTTGTAGCGCAGGAAGTCGGCGAAGGTGTCGATGCCCGCCAGCACGTGGGGCTTCTCCCGGCGGATGTGGTGCCAGGAGCTCACCTGCAGGTCCCAGGGATTGCGCACGATGGTGAACTTGAAAAAGCCCTGGTAGACCGGCTCCGGCAGCATCTCCTTCGCCGCGATGGCCTTGCCGTGGCGGGGGAACTTCAGCCCCAGCTTGTGCCTCGGCCGGGTGATCTGGTCCACCTGGGCGGCCAGCCATAGCGGGAGGGAGTACCAGCCGCCCCAGCGATAGCGGCGCAGGGCCGCGCGCACGCTGGTCCCGCCGGTCTTGGCGATGTGAACGAAGAGGAAGTTGTGCGAATAGGAGATGAGCATGCGGACGGACCCTGTCAGCGAGGCGCCATTCTAGCAGCCGCCAGCCGGCGGGGCATCGCGGCCCAGCAGGGTGTCCAGGTAGCGCCGGCTGCTCTCGGCCACGGTGTGGTCGGCCACCGCCGCCTTGAGCGCCTCGCCGTCCGGCGGCGCCGCCAGGACCCGATCCATGGCCGCCGCCAGCGCATCGCTGTCGCCCACCGGCACCAGCGGCCCCAGCTCACCACCGCGCAGCAGAACCCGCGGCCCGCTGGGGCAGTCGGTGGCCACCACCGGCGTGCCCACCGCCATGGCCTCCACCAGCACGTTGGGGGAGCCCTCGTAGCGGGAGGAGAGGACGAACAGGTCCGCCGCCCGCATCCAGGCGTAGGGATTGTCGGTGAAGCCGGGCAGGTCCACGGAGTCGGTGAGCCCCAGCTCACCGCGCAGCCGCTCCAGCGCCTCGCGATCCGGCCCCTCGCCCAGGATGATGAGCCGCGCCGGCCGCTTGAGCGCGGCGAAGGCGCGCAGCAGGGTGGGGAAGTCCTTCTGCCCCTTGAGGCGGCCCACGGCGACGATCACCGGCCGGTCCCGCTCCGTTCCGAGGCCAGACCCCATCCAGGGATGGTCCACCGGCTCCCGGCTCCGGGCCGCCAGCTCCGGGGTCACCGTGGGGTTGGCGATGACGGCGAAGCGCTCCCGCGGGATCCCGCCGATGGCGGCCAGGTCGTCGACCACCGGCCCGGCCACGGCGACGATGGCGTCGGCCTCGGGATAGAGCCGGCGCACCGGCCGAAAGCGCGACCAGCGCCGCAGGGCCGACTTGTCCGCCAGGGAGCCGGAGAGGTGCATGCCCATGCGCGGGACCACGCGGGTCGCCACCCCCGCCCAGCGCCGGGCGCGCAGCGCCACCCGGGCGGCGCGGTCCTTGGCCGCCAGCAGGGCATCCGGCCGCACCCGGCGCAGGTAGCGGACCACCGCCGGCAGGGCGAGCAGGGAGGTGCGGGCGTTGAGATAGTGGGTATTCACCTCCGGCGGGATCCCCGCCACATGACCTCCACGCGCCTTGAGGAGGAGCAGGTCCACGGTCACCCCGGCATCCACGAAGCCGCGCAGGAGGTTGTTGACCATCTTCTCCACGCCGCCATCGCCGGTGTAGGCGATGAGCACCGCGACCCGGGGGCGCGCCGTCGATGGCTCACCCATTGCCGGCCCCTCGATAGTATCCGCGCTCCAGCGCCGGCCACCCCTCGTGGATGGAGCGCTCCAGCAGGGCGGTATTGCTGCCCGCCGGATGGCTCTTCACCTCCTTGTCCAGGGAGCGGCGCAGCCGGCGGAGATTCGCCCGCAGGGGACCGGCCCGGCGCACGCCCAGCCGCCCCCGGTCCCAGTCGATGAGCCAGATCCCGGAGGCGTCATCCACCAGGATGTTGCGGACGTTGAGATCGGCGTGCCAGGCGCCGGCGGCGTGGAAGCGGGCGATGGTCGCCCCCACCCACTCCCACAGCGTCAGGGAGGCGTTACCGGCCTCCAGCAGATCGGCCAGCGGCACGGCCCCCTCCAGGCGCTCGGTGATGAGGTCCCCGCGGTAGATGAGCCCCCGCGGGGCCACCCGCACCGCCACCGGCGCCGGCACCGGCAGCCCCTGCCGACGCAGCTCCCGCATGAGCCGCCACTCCCGCACCGGGCGGCTACGCGCCAACCCGTTGCGGATATAACGATCCCCGAGCATCCGGCCCAGCAGGCCGCCCCGGCGGAAATGGCGCAGGACCAGCGCCACCTCCTCCTCGCCGGCCTCCGTCTTCCGGGTGGCCGAGAGGAAGACCGCCTCGCCCCGCCCCGTACCGCCGCCCTGGATGGCCGCGGCCTCCGGGCGGAAGAGTTCGGCGGGAAAGACCGCACCCAGCCGGCCATCGTGGAGGATGACCCCGTCGCCCTCCCCCTCCCGATCCCGAACCGGGTCGCGCTGGTAGATCTCGTCGTCGCTTGCCTGGATCTGCATGGTCCCAGTCTACCGGTCCCGCCTCCGCGGCGGCAGTGGCATCATGGCCATTCCCCCTAGTAGAGTCGCGCCATGACCGCCGAGACCCCGCCGCTTTTCACCGAACCGCCGGAATCCCTCTGCCTCCTGCGGCTCTCCGCCATCGGCGACACCACCCACATGGTGCCGATGGTGCGCACCCTGCAGCGGGCGTGGCCGCAGACGCGGCTGACCTGGGTCATCGGCGGGACCGAGGCGAAGCTCCTCGGCGATCTCGACGGCGTGGAGATGGTGCCCTTCAAGAAGGGCAGCGGCCTGGCCGGCTACCGCGCCCTGCGCCGCCAGCTGGCCGACCGGCGCTTCGACGCCCTGGCACTCATGCAGGTGGCCCTGCGCGCCGGCGGCCTCTCCACCGCCGTGCGCACCCCGCTGCGCCTGGGCTTCGACCGGGCCCGCAGCCGCGACGGCCACGGCGCCTTCATCAACCGGCGCATCGCCCCCAACCCCCGCACCCACGTGCTGGAGGGCTTCTTCGACTTCCTCCGCGCCCTGGGTGTGGAGGAGCGCCACCTGGTCTGGGACATCCCGGTCCCCGAGCCGGCGGCCGAGCGGGCCGCCCGGGTCATCCCCGACGACCGCCCGGCGCTGGTGATCAGCCCCTGCTCCAGCCAGCGGATCAACAACTTCCGCAACTGGTCGCCGGAGGCCTACGCCGCCGTGGCCGAGCACGCCCACCGCGCCCACGGCCTGCAGACGGTCCTCACCGGCGGCCCCACGGAGGAGGAGCGCCGCTACGCCGAGGCCATCACCCGGCTGGCGGATGCCCCGGTCACCGACCTCATCGGTGCCACCGATCTCAAGGAGCTCCTGGGCCTGCTGGGCCGGGCCGACGCCGTCCTCTGCCCCGATTCCGGCCCGGCCCACATGGCCACCGCCGCCGGCACCCCGGTCATCGGCCTCTACGCCACCAGCAACCCCGATCGCACCGGGCCCTACCTCAGCCGCCGCTGGGTGGTGAACCGCTACCCCGACGCCCTCCAGCGGACCCTGGGCAAGGGGGTGGACGAGGTGGCCTGGGGTCAGCGCGTGCGCGACCCCGCCGCCATGGATCTCATCACCGTGGCCGACGTTACCGGCCGGCTGGACGAACTCCTGGCCACCCCGGCCGACCAGCGGCTGGCGCCGCCGCAGCCATGATGCGGGCGCTCTACACCGCCCTGCTGGGGCTGGCGCTGCCCCTGATCTTCGCCCACCTGGCCCGGCGCGGCCTCCGCGAGCCGGCCTACCGCCGCGGCTGGGGCCAGCGGCTGGGCTGGCTGCCACCAAGCGCGCGAACACAGACCCCGCCCCTCTGGGTCCACGCCGCCTCGGTGGGCGAGGTCCGCGCCATCGCCCCCCTCATCCGGCAACTGCAGACCGACCACCCCGACACCCCGCTGCTGCTGACCACCACCACCCCCGCCGGGGCGGAGCAGGCCGCCGGCCTCCTGCGCCCGGAAGACCGTCAGACCTACCTCCCCCTGGATTGCCCCGGCGCCGTCGCCCGCTTCCTGGATCGGGCCCGCCCCCGGCTGGCGGTCATCGTGGAGATGGAGCTCTGGCCCAACCTCTTCGCCGCCCTGCGGCGGCGGGAGATCCCCGTCCTCCTGGCCAACGCGCGAATGTCGGCGCGGAGCGCCCGCCGCTACGCCCGCCTGCGCCGGCTCATCGCCCCGGTGCTGGCCACGCCGACACGGATCCTCGCCCAGGCCGAGGACGACGCCTCACGGCTCACCGAACTGGGGGCCCCCGCCGGGCGCGTGGAGGTCGCCGGCAATCTCAAGTTCGACCTGGCGCTGCCGGCCGACCTGGCCGAGCGCGGGGCCGAACTCCGCGCCTCCCTGGGGGCGCGCCCGGCCTGGATCGCCGCCAGCACCCGGGAGGGGGAGGAGGAATCGATCCTGGCCGCCCACGCGACCGTCCGCCGGACCCACCCCGACGCCCTGCTGCTGCTGGCCCCGCGTCACCCCCAGCGCTTCGACGAGGTAGCCGACCTCATCCGTGATCACACCGGCGAACCGGCCCGCCGCAGCCGGGGCGAGGTCCCGGACGCCGACCAGCCGGTCTACCTGGCCGATACCCTGGGCGAACTGCCGCTGCTCTACGCCGCGGCGGATCTCGCCTTCGTCGGCGGCAGCCTGGTCCCCCTGGGCGGGCAGAACGTCCTGGAGCCGGCGGCGGTGGGCCGGGCGGTAATCACCGGGCCATCGCGCTACAACTTCGCTACCATCACTCGAGGACTGGAGGCCGCCGGCGCCCTGACGGAGGTCGCCGATGCCGACGCCCTTGGGCGGACGGTAACCGAGCTGCTGACCGACCCTGAAAGCCGGGCGGCCATGGGCGCCGCCGGGGCCGAGCTGGTGGCCGCCCATCGCGGGGCGACCCAGCGTCTGGCGGCACAGGTGGCCGCAATACTGAAAACCGGGGCCGCACCCCGGGAGGAGGGAGGATGATCCGCTGGTGGCACCATCTCGTCCGCATGCCGGGCCGGCCCTTCCGCCTGCTCTGCCACCTGGCGGGGCTGGCCCGCGGGGGCCATCGCGCCGACGCCCGCCAGCGGCTGGGTCTGGTGGCCGACCTGCCCGAGCAGCCCTACTGGTTCCACGCCGAGGAGGCCGGCGACCTGGGGCTGGTGGAGCCGGTCATCCGCGCCCTGCGCGAGGCGGAGCGGGGCGCAACCTTCCTGGTTACCACCGGCGAGCCGGCCGCCGTCGCCCGCGCCGAGGCCCTCTTCGAGGACGAGGAGGAGGGCGCTGCCGTCCTCGCCCCGGATGACGACCCCGGCCCGGTCCGCCGCTTCCTCCGCCGGGCCGATCCCCTGGCCGCCCTCTTCGCCGGCCTGCCCAACCGGTCCGAACTCCTCTTCGCTGCCGCCGATGCCGGCCTCGCCCCACTCATCATCGACCCCGACGACCCGCCGCCCCGGCGCCGCCGCGCCCTGCGCGCCGCCCTGGCCGAGAGCGGCGGCGTCTGGGTGGCCGACGGCGAGACCGCCGAGGCCTTCGCCGACCTCGCCCCCGGGGGCGAGGCGCGGGTCATCGGCGACCTGCGCCTGGACGCCCCGGCGCCCACCACCCAGCAGGCCCAGAAGGGGGACGAGCTGCGCGAGACCTGGGGCCCGGCCCGGCCGGTGTGGCTGGCCCTGGCCACCGAGCCGGGGGAGGAGAAGGCGGTCTTCGAGGTCTTTCAGAGCCTGCGCGGGCGCTGGCACAACCTCCTGCTGGCCCTGGCCCCGCGCGACCCCGGCCGGGCGGAGGAGGCCGTCGCCCCGGCCACGGACGCCGGCTACCGCGTCTACCACCGCAGCAAGGGGGGCGAGCCGCGCATCGACACCGACGTCTACCTGGAGGACCGCCCCCACGACTGGCCCCTGGCCTGCCACACCGCCGACCTGGTCTTCATCGGCGGCAGCCTCCACCACGGCGGTAACAACCCCGCCCCGGCGGCGGCCGCCGGCCGGGCCCTCATCTCCGGGCGCAGCCTCGCCGCCATCACCCCGGCGGCGGCCGCATTGCACGACGCCGGCGCCCTACTGGTGGTGGGCGGCCGCGACTACCTGGAAGAGGGGGCGGCCACCCTGCTGGCGGACAAGGAGCGCCGCCAGACCATGGGCCAGGCCGCCCAGGCCGTCGCCGCCCCCCACGCCGGCGCCGTCGCCGCCGTCGTAGAGGCCCTGCGCGCCACCGCCGACGACCGGTGAAGCACTACTCCTCCGCCACCAGGTCGCGGTAGGCGTGCCAGGTGGCGTGGCCCAGCAGCGGCATGGCGACGACGAGCAGAACGAAGTAGGGCGCCATGCCCACCAGGGTGATGGCGACGATGGTCACCGCCCACAGGGCCATGGGGCCAGGGTTGGCGCGCACCGTGCGCAGGCTGGTGACGATGGCCGTGGCGATGTCAACGTGGCGGTGGACCATCAGGGGCAGGGCGACCACGCCGATGGCGAAGAGCAGTCCGGCCACCGCCGCCCCGGCCGCCAGGTAGGCGGCGGCGAAGGCGAGCCCGCCCGGGCTGTCGAGGATCCCGCCGACCAGCTCGCCCAGGGTAGCCGCCTCCCCGATCATTAGCGACCGGCTGGTCTCCAGAAAGAGGCTGGCCAGGATCCCGGAGAGCATCAGCCAGGCGGCCATCATGATGAGCACCAGGCCGGAGAAGGCGACGATACTGGCGATGTTGCCGCTCCAGGCGCGCAGCTCCACCCCCAGGCCGGCGCGCTCGCCAACCTCCAGCCGCCGGCTGATGTCGTAGAAGGCAGCGGCCAGGATGGGGCCGACCAGCAGGAAGCCGCCGAGCAAGGCCACGGTGGTCAGCGCCCGGTCGGCCAGCCAGCCGGTGAGCAGATGGCCCACCACGACGAAGAGCAGCCCCCAGAACAGGGCCGGGACCGGCGCCGCCCGCAGATCGGCCACCCCGCGGGCGAGCCAGTGGCCGATGGCGCCAACCCCCACGTGGCGGATGGTGAGATGGGACCCCACGGGTCCGGTCAGGGTCTCGGTGGTCATGATCACTCCTCCTCACATCCTCGTTCTCCATCCAATTGCCTAGTAGCAGGGTGGGATAAAGACAAGGGTGTGGCGGAGGGCCGCCGGCCTGCTAGGCTGCGAATCACCCAAGGCGATCACGGGAAGCCCCATGGAGACGGACCCGCTGGTCCCCATCGAGATCTACTTCCAGACCTCGGATCTGGTAGTTACCTTTCTCCTCACCCTGCTGGGCATCGCCTTCGGCAACCTCACCATCAAGGGGGTGGGCTTCGGCTCCAGCGGGGTCCTCATCGCCGCCATGGTCGGGGGGTACCTCTACGGGTTCGAGCCGGTGCCCATCCTGGCGGACCTGGGCATCGTGCTCTTCCTGCTCTGCGTGGGGCTGGAGGCGGGGCCGAGCTTCTTCCGCGCCTTCAAGCAGCACGGCCGGCGCTACATCAGCAACGTCCTGGTGCTGCTGGCGGTGGCCGGGGTCACCGTGGTGGGCCTTATCGCCATCACCGGCGTCGCCACCGGCATCGGCCTGGGCCTCTTCGCCGGCTCCTTCACCTCCAGCCCGGCCCTCATCAGCGCCATGCAGTTCTCGCCGGAGGAGGAGGTCATCTTCGGCTACGGGATCGCCTACCCCTTCGGTCTGCTGGGGGTCATCCTCTTCATCAGCATCTCCGTCCACCTCCTGCGCGACCGCATGGCCCGGGAGCTGGCCGGTCGCAGCCAGCTCCACGCCGCCGTCTACAAGCTGGACACCCCCGAATTCCACGGTCTCCAGGTACGCGACGTGCCGCTCTTCCAGGAGCACGACGTGGTGATCTCCGGGCTCCTGCGCGATCTCTCCGTGCGCACCGCCAGCAGCAGCACCGTCCTCCAGCAGGGAGACATCCTGCGCCTGGAGGGGGAGCCGGAGGCGGTGGCCACCGTGGGGGAGCAGCTCGGCGAGGAGGTGCAGGAGGCCTTCGACGAGGGCTCGGAGCTGGACAGCCGTTCCATCGTGGTGGAGAACACCTCGGTGGTGAACCGGACCCTGCGGGACCTCGGCATCCGGCTGCGCTTCAACGCCACCGTCACCCGCGTGGTGCGCGCCAACGTGGAGTTCGTCCCCGCCGAGGACGATGCCCTGGCCCACGGTGACGTGGTCATCGCCGTGGGCACCCCCTACCAGCTCGACCAGCTGGAGCTCTTCCTGGGCCACGAACACCACACCGTCCAGCGCCGGGTGGACATCGGCTCCCTGGCCGCCGTCCTCTTCCTGGCCTTCTCCATCGGCGGGCTTGTCGTGCCCATCCCCGGGCTGGGGCCGTTCTCCCTGGGGATCGCCGGCGGCGCCCTGGTAGCCGGCCTGCTCTTCGGCCACTTCGGGCGGATCGGCAACTTCATCGGCCGCTTCCCGCGCAACGCCACCGCCGTGCTCAAGGAGCTGGGACTGGCGCTCTTCTTCGTCCAGGTGGGGCTGGAGACCGGCCAGAGCTTCGTCGAGTCCCTGGACTGGAACGCCATCTACTACGCCTTCTACGCCGTCCTCTTCGCCGTGATCCCCATGGCCGGCAGCTTCCTCGTCGGCCACTTCCTCATGAAGATCCCGGTGAGCGAGTGCTTCGGCGTGATCTGCGGCGGCATGACCTTCACCCCCGGCCTGGACATCATCCGCCAGGTGGACAGCTCCGACCGGCCGGTGGTCGCCTACTCCTCCGTCTATCCGGTCGCGCTCATCCTGGTGATTGCGCTAGTGCAGGGGATGCACCTGGCGCTGGTGAGTCTGGGGGCGGCTTGAGCGGTCAAGGGGAATTGGCCCCTGCCCCTTACTGGAAGGGCCCGCCGTTCTTTCGGTTCACGGGGATGAACCACGCCACGTCGATGTCGGCCCAGTCCGTACCCCGGTTATCGGCGAGATAGGCGGCCGGATCGAGCGCAACCGCGCCCTCCGGCGCCCGGGTGAACACCGTCCAGTGCCAGAAGGGCCGACCTTTCTCGTAGTGGTGCTTGGTGGCGAGCAGGGCGCAATCGGGTAGCTCCGCCCAGGAAGTGAAGGGCCGCTCTCCCGGGGCCGCCTCGATGCCGTAGTGGGCCAGTAAGCGGCGCACGTAGTCGGTATCGGACCACAGGGCCTCGTCGCTGGCATGGATGCCCAGGCCGACGGCCGTCTCCCGTACCGCCTGGTAGCTCTCCCCGGCCAGCATGGCCACGCAGGCCAGCCCGCAGCCGGTCTCCTCTTCCTGCACCACCGGCTTCATGTCGCTTCTCCCCTTTCCAGGGTCCCGGCCGACTTGTGGGTGAAGAGGCGATCGGCAAAGGCGTCGACCTGATCGTGGGCGATGGGCATAGTACTCCGTCCTGAAAAGGGTCTCGCTGGAAGACAGCCTACCGCTACTGGAAGGAGCCGCCCATGGCAGATACCCCCTCGCGCCCCGCCATCCCCGCCGAAGAGGTGCCGCCGCGCACCCGGCCCTCCAACTATCCCGAGCCCTTCGCCTCGCGCATGGCGGGCCGGGAGAAGCGGCCGCTCGGTGACTTCTTCGGCCTGGGCCATTTCGGGGTCAACCTCACCCGCCTTGCGCCGGGGGCGATCTCCGCCCTGCGCCACGCCCACTCCGAGCAGGACGAGTTCCTCTACATCCTCGAGGGCCGGCCCACCCTGGTGACCGATGCGGGTCGAACCCCGCTGGAGCCGGGCATGTGTGTCGGCTCCCCCGCCGGCACCGGGGACGGCCA
Source organism: Thiohalospira halophila DSM 15071 (assembly GCF_900112605.1). Taxonomy (NCBI): domain Bacteria; kingdom Pseudomonadati; phylum Pseudomonadota; class Gammaproteobacteria; order Thiohalospirales; family Thiohalospiraceae; genus Thiohalospira; species Thiohalospira halophila. Next base: position 169,852 of record NZ_FOMJ01000004.1, on the reverse strand, counting down.
CCAGCTGGTCAATGAGTCCGACGTGGAGGTGGTCTACCTGGAAGTGGGCGACCGCTCCCCGGGCGACCGGGTGGTCTACCCCGATGACGATCTGCAGGCGGAATGGGTGGATAGCGCCTGGCGCTTCACCCACAAGGACGGGACACCCTACTGAGGCTCCGCCCCGTTAAGCCGCAATCGGCTCGAAGGAGAATCGGGGCATATCGGCTCGGGTGCTGGCATGTTCGATGGTCATGGCGCAGATCGCGCCGTCCGCATCCAGCTCGAGCAGGGTGTTCTCATCCAGATCCCGGCTCTCGGCGATCTCGCCGGGCCTGAACTCGATATAGAGCGTGTCGGTATCCTGAAAATACTGGACCTTCATGGCCTCATGCTCCGATCGAAAAAGGCGTTGTGAACCGTCTCCCCGTCGTCCAGAAGGATGACCCGCAAGTAGCGATCACCGGCTTCGGCGATGGGAGCCCAGCGCCGTATCCGACCATCCTCCTGCACAACCTCCCGGACGGGATCTCGCACCACGCGCTCGATCCACTCCCACTGGATAGTAGCGCGATCGGGTCGCTTACTGACCTCGGCAAAGTAACGCGTCGTCTTCATGCACTTCCCTGTGCAGATTTCACGCCCCTCTACTGCAAGGCTTGCAGAGACCGCGAGGGAATTCCAGTCCCCATCCAATGGCTCCTCCTGACCCGGGCAAGTAGCTGCCTCGTACTACCCCGGCTCCGCCCGCGTCACCAGCCAGCTTCCCAGAACCACGAAGAAGGCCGCCAGGCCGACCAGTAGCCAGGGGTGGAGGCCCTGCCAGTAGAGGATCGACCAACTCGCCAGCAGCAGGGTCACCGCCAGCGCCTTGCTGCGGCGGCCGATGGCGCGGCGGTCCCGCCACTGGATGAGCGGCGGGCCCAGGCGGGGGTGGTTGTAGAGCCAGCGATGGAAGCGCGGCGAGCTGCGGCCGGCCGTCCACGCCGCCAGCAGCAGGAAGGGGACGGTGGGCACCCCCGGCAGCGCGACCCCGAGCATCCCTAAGCCGACGAAGAGGTGCGCCAGCCCCAGCAGCAACCAGCGGACCGGCCGTGGCGGCAGCGAGTCATGACCTTCTCTCTCCTCATCCATGGCCTCAGGGTAGCCCGATCCCGGCTACTGGACAGCCGGGGGAATATAGCTTGTCATGTAGGAGAAGACCGGACGGAGTACCGAGGCATGGACCGAAACGAGATCCTGAAAGTACTGGCCGAGCACCGGGACGAACTCCACGACCGATTCGGCGTGGACTCCCTTGCTCTGTTCGGTTCCGTGGTCCGCAACGAGGCGACCCTCGGGAGCGATATCGACATCCTGGTCCGGTTCGATGGCCCGGCCACGTCCAGTCGCTACTTCGGCGTGCAATTCTACCTCGAAGACCTGCTGGGCAAGCCAGTGGATCTGGTGACGGACAAGGCCCTCCGGCCGGAGCTACGCCCGTTCATCGAGCACGAGGCCATCCGTGCCTGAGCGCGAATGGCGCTTCTATATCGATGACATGCTGCGTTTTGCCCGCGCGGCACAGAGCTATACTGCCGAACTGGACCAGGCGGGATTCGTGAATAACCAGCTTATCTATGATGCTACGCTCCGGAATCTGGAGCTTATCGGGGAGGCCGCCACTCATGTCCCCGAGGCCGTTCGAAACAACCATCCGGACATCCCGTGGCGACAAGTGATCGCGACTCGTAATCGCCTCATCCATGGTTACCTGGGAATTGATGACGACACCCTCTGGAGCATCATCCAGGATGACCTCGCGCCACTGATTACAGCGCTGGAAGCTCTTCAGCGCCCGGCAACATGATCACCTGATACCGGCGCTTCCCGCTCAGCGTCATCCCCCCTCGGTCGCCCTTAGCAGCCGACGCACGGCGTCCGCGGCCACAGTGAGGCGGGCGAGGTCCCCGGGGGTGGCACTCAACTCCTCCATGCGGCCGCGCAGGCGTTCCACCGGGCCGGCGTGGGTCTCGGTCCAGCGGGTCAGGATGGTCTCGGCGTCCCCGGCGTCGCCGGCCTCTTCGAGGGCCGCCTGGGTCACCATGCGGTGCAGCCGGGCGGTATCGTCGCGCAGGGCATTGCGGGCCATGCGCTCCCAGTAGGGCTCGGCGGGGAGTTCGGCAATCCGGTCGCGGAGCCAGTCCAGCCCCAGATAGTGGCCCAGGCGGAAGTAGAGGGTGCCCACGATGTCCGCTGCCAGCCCGTGGGCCCCGGCCAGCTCGGCGATGTCCAGTCCCGGCAGCAGATAGGGCAGGCCGGCGATGCGTCCGGCCAGCCCCTCGGGGACGCCACGCTCGATGAGTGCCGCGCGTTCCTGCTCCATGCGGTCGGCGGCGGCGGGATCGGCGCAGCCGGGCAGCTCGTTGACCAGGGCGGCAACGGTGGCTCGCAGGGGCTCGGCGGTCTCGCCGATGGGGGGACTGTCGGGCCGGTTGCGCAACAGCCAGAGGGTGGCGCGGCGGCCGAGCTGGCGCAGCGCGCCCAGCAGGTCGTAGATCACCGCCGCCGGCAGCTCACCCTCCAGCGCCTCCACCTCCTGCCACAGGGCGGAGAGATCGAAGACCTGCCGGGCGACCAGGAAGGCGCGCGCCACCTCCGGGTAGCTCGCACCGGTCTGTTCCGCCATCCGCAGGGGGAAGGAGGGGCCCATGCGATTGATGAGCTGGTTGGTCACCATGCAGGCGGCGATGGCGTTGCGCAGGCGGTGGCGCGCCCCGACGTCGGGCAGCCGCGCCACGATGCCGCGAGGGAAGTAGGCGCTCACCTCCTCGTCCAGGTCCGGATCCCCGCAGAGGGCGTCGGCGGCCAGTGCGTCCTGGCACTCCTGCCGGGCCAGGGCCATGAGGACCGCCAGCTCCGGGGCGGCCAGGGCCTCGCCGTCGCGGCGACGATCGGCGATCTCGGCCTCGTCGGGGAAGGCCCAGCCGCGCCGGTCCAGGTAGCCGGCCCGCTCCAGGCGCCGCGCCAGCCGGGCATGGACGTCCAGCCGGTCCACGGCGGTGTGGGCTGCCACGCCCAGGGCCTGGGCCTGGTCCCGGCAGTTGGTGAGGACCTGCTCGGCCACCTCGTCGGCGACCCCGCCGACGAGGGGATCGCGCTCGGCGGCCGGCAGCTCCCCGGCGGCCACGGCGCCATCCACCCCGATCTTCACGTTCACCTCGTGGTCGGAGGTGTCCACGCCGGCGGCGTTGTCGATGAAGTCGGCGAAGACGCGGACGCCGTGGCGAGCCGCCTCCACCCGGGCGCGCTGGGTCATCCCCAGGTTGCCCCCCTCGCCGATGACGGTACAGCGCAGCTCGGTGGCGTCCACGCGCAGGGCGTCGTTGGCCCGATCGCCGGTGGCCTCGTGGCCCTCGTCCACGGCCTTGATGAAGGTCCCCACGGCCCCGTTGAACAGGAGGTCCACCGGCGCGGCGAGCAGGGCCCGGATCACGGCCTCCGGCGGCAGCTCCTCGGCCTCGACCCCAAGCCGCTCCCGCAACCGGGGCGAGAGGGGGATGGCCTTGGCACTGCGGGGCCAGACGCCGCCGCCCTCGGAGATCACGGCGGGGTCGTACTCGCTCCAGCCGCCGCGGCCGGCGTGGAAGAGGCGCTCCCGCTCGCGGTAGCTGGCCTCGGGATCGGGATCCGGGTCCAGGAAGATCTCGCGGTGGGTGAAGGCGCCGACGAGCTGCACGGTGCGCGAGCGCAGCAGGCCGTTGCCGAAGACGTCCCCGTTCATGGAGCCGATCCCCACCACCGTCACCGGGTCCCGCTCGGGGTCGCGGTCCAGCTCGCGGAAGTGGCGGCGCACCGACTCCCAGGCACCCCGGGCGGTGATCCCCAGCGCCTTGTGGTCGTAGCCGGCGGAGCCGCCGGAGGCGAAGGCGTCCCCCAGCCAGAAGCCGGCCTCGGTGGCGATGGCGTTGGCGGTGTCCGAGAAGGTGGCCGTGCCCTTGTCGGCGGCCACCACGAAGTAGGGGTCATCGCCATCGTGGCGGACTACCTCCGCCGGCGGCACGGCCCGATCCTCGCCATCCAGGTTGTCGGTCACCGAGAGGAGGGCGCGGATCCAGTCGGCGTAGGCGGCCTCGCCGGCCACCGGCTCCTCCTCGCCGGGGCGCGGGCCCTTGACCACGAAGCCGCCCTTGGCGCCCACCGGCACGATGACGGCATTCTTTACCATCTGGGTCTTCATCAGTCCCAGGACCTCGGTGCGGTAGTCGGCCCGCCGGTCGGACCAGCGGATCCCGCCCCGGGCGACGTCACCGCCGCGCAGGTGGACGCCCTCCACGTGGGGGGCGTGGACGAAGATCTCGTGGGCGGGGCGCGGCTCCGGCAGCTCACTCAGCCGGCGGGATTCGATCTTCAGCGCCAGGGCCGGCACGTCGCTGCGGAAGCGGTTGGTGCGCACCGTGGCCTGGACCAGTGCCAGCAGCCGGCGCAGGACGCGGTCGGTATCGGCCCCGGGGACCGCCTCCAGGGAGCGTTCGATCCCGTCGGTGAGCCGCTCGGTCCGCTGGGTCCGGGTCGCCTCGTCCAGCGCCGGGTCGAAGCGGGTATTGAAGAGGTCCACCAGGAGCCGGGCGATCTGACCCTGCTCCGCCAGGGCGCGGGCGGTAAAACCCTGGCCGAAGGGCAGGCCGGTCTGGTGGAGCCAGCGGTGGGCGGCGCGCAGCAGATCCGCCTCGCGCCAGTCCAGGCCGGCGTGGAGGACCAGGCGGTTGAAGTCGTCGTCCTCGGCCTCGCCGTTCCAGACCCGCTGGAAGGCCTCCCGGAAGGCATCCGCCCGCTCGCCGCTGGCATCCTCCGCCGGACCGCCTTCCAGCCCCAGGTCCTGCAGCCAGATCACACCGCCCTCGGCCGGGCGCAGGGCGTGGGACTGCTGGTCCGCCACCCGCACACCCAGGTGCTCCAGCACCGGCAGCAGATCGGAGAGGCCGAAGGGCCGCTCCGTCCGCAGCAGGCGCAGCCGCAGACCGCCGGGGCCGCCCAGCTCCAGCGCGGTGGCCATGCCGCCCGAGGCGGCCAGCCGCTCCATGCGATCGATGTCGGCGGCGGCGGTCTCCACCCGGTGCTGGTCGCGATAGGAGGCGGGGAAGGCGTCGCGATAGCGCTCCTCCAGCGCCAGCCCCCGGGCCTCGCCGTGGAGCTGGATGAGCTCGGCCCCCAGCCGCTTGCCCCAGCCCCGGGCCAGCGCCGCCAGCCGCTCCTCCAGCTCGCGGACATCCGGCTCGGGGAAGGCGGCCGGGTCGGTATGGAGCAGGAGATAGACCCGGGCCAGCTCCGAGTCGTCCAGCCAGACGCTGACGTCCACGCCGTGGGCACCCAGTTCGGCGGTAAGCAGGGACTGGATGGCCAGGCGCAGGCGGGTGTCGAAGTCCTCCCGGGGGACGTGGACCAGCGCCGCCATGAAGCGGCCGAAGGGGTCCGGGCGCAGCACCAGACGCACCCGCTGGCGCTCCTGCAGCTGGACGATGGCTCGCGCCGCCGCCAGGAGCTGTTCGCTATCGGCCTGGAAGAGTTCGTCCCGGGGCAGGGTCTCCAGGGTGTTGTAGAGCGCCTTGCCGGCGTGGCTGCGCGGCTCCAGGCCGGAGCGCTCCATCACCGCCGCGACCTTCTCCCGCAGCAGCGGGATCCGGTGGGGGCGCTCGTGGTGGGCGTTGGAGGTGAACAGGCCCAGGAAGCGCCATTCCCCGACCACCCGGCCCTGCTCGTCGAAGCGACGGACGCCGACCATGTCCAGGTAGCCCTGGCGGTGGATGGTGGAGCGGCGCCGGCTCTTGGTGATGAGCAGCGGCTCCGGCCGCGTGGCCTCCTCCCGGTAGGCGCGGGGCAGGGCATCGAAGGTGGTGGAGCGCCGATGGGCCTCGGGCCCGCGCAGCATGCCCAGCCCCGAGTGCGCCTCCACGCACAGGTGCGGGCCGTCGGCATCCATCTCCAGGGTGTGGGCGCGATAGCCCAGGAGGGTAAAGTGGTCGCCGGCCAGCCAGCGCAGGAACTCGGCGGCCTCCCCGGCACCGGCCACCGGCGCTCCTCCCATGGCGGCCGCAGCCTCCTCCAGCCGGGCCACCATGGGTTGCCAGTCGTCCACCACGGCGTCCAGCGTCGCCAGGACCGCCTCCAGCTCCCCGGCCAGGGCGGCGTTATCCGTGTCGGCGCGGCGATCCACCTCCAGGCGCAGCACCGCCTCCGGCTCGCCCCGGCCGGTGGCGAGGACGGCGCCCTCGGCATCCCGCTCCACGGCGACCACGGGATGCACCGTCCAGTGAATGGCGAGGCCGTGGCGATTCAGGGCCAGGCGCAGGGAGTCCACCAGGAAGGGGCGATCGGCCTGGACCAGCTCCACCACGGTGTGGGGGCTCCACCAGCCATCGACCTCCCGATCCGGGTTGTGGACGCGCAGGTGGCGCTCCCCGGGGCGGCGCGGCTGGTGGAGCAGGGCCCAGTGGGCGCGGGCGGCGCCGACCAGATCCTCGGGGCTGCGCTCGGCCAGGTCCTCCGCCGCCATGCCGGCGTAGCACGCCTCCACGAAGGCGACGAAGCCGGCGCTGGCCTCCTCCTCGGCCCGGCGCCGTATCGTTATCCACTGCTGTTCGGGTTCGCGTTCCATGGACCCTCCTCACCCGTCTCTGGATCCGACCCTAACCCCGCCACAGGGGGGCGGCAAGCAATGGTACCGATCGAGCGAACATCGGCCGTTACCGGGCACGAGAGGCGAAATAACGGTCATCTAACGGTCGGCTGCTAGTTTCTCTCACGTCCCTAGCGGCAATGTCCTTCCAGGAGGAATCAGTGATGTATACCCAGACTCACCATGGACTGAATACCGAGCAGCCGACCCCCACCACCGAGATGGGGACCCACCGCCCCCCGCGCCTGGACGTCTGTCTGGAGAAGGCGCTGTCGCGTTACTTCGCCGAACTCGACGGCCACGCCCCCAACGAACTCTACCGCCGGGTACTGGATCAGGTGGAGCCGCCCCTGCTGGAGACGGTGATGATCTACACCCGCGGTAACCAGAGCCGCGCCTCGGAGATCCTCGGCATCAGCCGCGGTACCCTGCGCACCAAGCTCAAGCGCTACAACATGGCCTGAGACCGCCCCGGGGAGTAGCATGACGGTCTGTTACCCCAACGGCAGACCGTAACTTGCACACAACACGGATCCCCGGCAAGGACGCCGCCCCGGAACAAACCGTCGCCCGCGTGGGCCACAGCCTGCGCGGGCTTCGTATTGGCGTACGCACCACCGGCTGGCAACGACCGGTGCCCGGCGTCTGGTCCCTGCACCTGCGTGCCCGTGACTGCGGGCGCCTGTTCAGTAACGGCAAGGGGACCGGCCGGCGCGCCTGCCTGGCCAGCGCCCTGGGGGAGTTCGTGGAGCGGCTGGCCACCGGCTACTTCTTCACGGACTACTACCTGGCCCCGGCGGCCGGCGACTTCCTCTTCCACCCCGACGAGCGCTCGGTGGACCCGGCGCGCTGGCGCGAGCAGTGCCTGGATCCGGAACTGCTGGCCTGGTACGACCCCGACGGCGAGCTGGATGCGGCCGCGCTGCACGAGCGCAACAGCGACGGCGACCGGATTACCGCGCTGCCCTTTACCCGGCATCGGGACGGGGCCACGCGCTACTTCCCGGCCAATATCCTCGCCTCCCTCTATGCCAGTAACGGCATGGCCGCCGGCAACACCCCGGCGGAGGCGCGGGTCCAGGCGCTCTCCGAGGTGCTGGAACGGGCGGCCCGGGCCACTCTGCTGGCGGAGGCGGCGCCCATGCCGCCGCTGCCGGAGGCCATCGTCGAGCGTTATCCAGCTGTTACCCGGGCGCTGGCGGCATTGCGCCAGCGCGGCTTCCGGCCGAGGGCGGTGGATGCCTCCGCCGGCGGCCGTTTCCCGGTGGCCGGCGTGGTGGTGCGCCACCCGCGGGACGGCGGCGTCATCGCCTCCTTTGGCGCCCACCCGGACTTCGGCGTCGCCCTGGAACGGGCGACCACCGAACTCCTCCAGGGCCGGGGCACGCACCTGGCCGGTTTCGAGGCCCCCACCTTCGACGATGCCGAACTGGCCGAGCCCCACAACCTGGAGCTCCACTTCACCGACGGCAGCGGCCGCCTGGGCTGGAGCAACCTGGCCGGGGAGCAGGACCCCGACTTCACCCCCTGGGCCTCGCCGGGGGACAACGAGGCCGCCTTTCAGGCCATGTGCGCCGACCTGGAACGCCAGGGGCTCGATGTCTGGGTCGCCGACTACCCGGAACTGGGCCTGCCGGTCTGCCGGCTGCTGGTCCCGGGGCTGTCCGAGGTCTACCCGCGGGAGGACCTGCTGTTCGAGAACCATAACGAGGGCCGCGCCTTCCGCGATGCCATCGCCGCCGGCCCCGAACTGTCGGCGGCCGAGGCGGGGGCGCTACTGGCCCGGCTGGAGAACGGCGGCTACAGCGAACTGCAGCCGGTGACCGGTTTCATCGGCATCGCCGCTGACAAGGGCAGCGGCTGGTCCGGCCTGACCCTGGGCGAGCTCAAGCTGCGCCTGGCGGCCACCGCCGGCGACCTCGACGCCCTGGAAGAGAGCCTGGAGGCCGCCCGGGAGACGCCACGGGATGCCCGCCGGGATCGCGCCTACCGCGCCCTGGCGGATCTGCTGGAGTGGCACCGCCAGGGCGCCTCGACCCGGCTGCGGCCGGCCCTGGAATGGGCCCACGGCGGCCCCGCCCTGACCTGGGCGGAGGCAGCGCTGGCGGGCTCCCCCTGGGAGATGGGAACGCTGGCCGTGGACAGCCCCGATGCCGGCGACCACCGCGCCGTCCTCGAAGTCTACCGCCGGGTCCAGGCGGCGCGCCGCAAGGGCTGAAAAGGGAGCTATCCTCAGACAAGGAACCCACCGCACCGGAAGGACCACCATGAACCCGTTCCGTACCAGCCTGTTCCTCTCCGCCGCCCTGCTGCTCGCCGGCTGCGCCGGGTCGGGCGGTGGCGGAGAGCACCCGCCCCCCTTCGCCGATATCCACACCCACTACAACTGGAACCAGGCGGAGATCACCGAACCCGAGGAGGTCACCGCCGCCTTCACGCGCCACAACGTCTCCCTGGCGGTGGTGGTCGCCGAGCCCAGCGAGAATGCCCTGAAGATCCCGAGCACCGAGACCACCACCGTGGTCCCGCTGTTCAGCCCCTACATCCGCCCCGGTATCCGCCCCCGCTGGCACCTGGACGAGCGGGTGCTGGAGGAGGCCCGCGCGGGTCTGGCCGCCGGGGAATACCAGGGGATCGGCGAGGTCCACATCGGCGGGAGCGGCTTCGGCCCGGACAACGGGAACTTTGCCGGCCTGCTGGCGCTGGCGGCGGAGTTCGATGTCCCGGTACTGCTCCACGTGGAGGCGGGCAGCGCCGACTACGCCATGGAGATCTGCGGCGATCATCCCGACGTGGAGTTCCTCTGGGCCCATGCCGGCGGCATCCTCGGCCCCGACGAGGTCCGCCGGGCCGTGGCCGCCTGTGACAACCTCTGGGTGGAATTCTCCGCCCGCGACCCGTGGCACTACGGCCGCCTGGCCGACGCCGGTCCGGAGGGGAAGACCCTGCGCGACGGCTGGGAGGAACTCATCGCCGACTACCCGGATCGCTTCATGACCGGCACCGACCCGGTGGCCAACGCCCACGAGACCTACCGCTGGCACGAGGCCAACGACGGCTGGTCGATGTACGACGACATCATGGCCTTCCACCGCGGCTGGCTGGACCAGCTCCCCGACGACCTGGCCCGCCGGGTCCGGCTGACCAACGCCCACCGCTTCTTCGACGTGCCGCTTCCGGAGTAGGCCCTACTCCCCGGTCCGCCGGAGGACCGCCAGGGGGGGCTCGCGGACCACGCCGCGGGCACCCAGCCAGCCGGTGAGGGCGGCGCCTCCCGCCCCGGCGACCACGCCGATGAGGATGATTTCCGGTGCCGGCTGCCAGGGGAGGTCGAAGGCGAAGACCGCCAGCGCCATGCCCAGGCCGCTGGCGGTGAGCCCGGCCACCAGCCCGGCGGTGGCGCCCAGGGTGGCGAACTCCGCCAGGGTGGCCCGGGTGAGCAGGCCGCGACCGGCCCCCAGGGCGCGCAGGATCGCCCCCTCCCGCCGCCGCTCGTCCAGGGTCGACTCCAGGGCGGCGTAGAGCAGCAGCACCCCCGCGATAAGGGTGAAGCCGAAGACGTACTCCACGGCAAGGGCCACCCGCTCGGTGATGGAGCGCACCTGCTCCAGGATCCGGCCGGTATCCAGGATGGTGATCGCCGGGAACTGCCGGTTGAGCTGGGTCAGCAGGCGCTCGTCCCCGTCCGGCAGGCGGAAGGAGGTGATCCAGGTCGCCGGGTAGTCGGCCAGCGCCCCCGGCGGGGTCACCGCGAAGAAGTTGGCGCGGAAGGAGTCCCAGTTCACCTCGCGCAGGTTGGTGACCAGAAGCTCCAGCTCGCGCCCGCCGATGCGGTAGGAGAGGCGATCCCCCACCTTGATCCCCAGGGTCTCGGCGATCCCCGACTCCAGGGAGACCCACGGACCCGACGCCACCCGGGGCGCCGACCACCACTCCCCCTCGACCACGCGGTTGCCGGCGCCCGGCTCCGCCGCCCGGGAGAGGTTCCACTCCCGCTCCGCCAGCCGCCGGGCGCGGGGCTCCTCGTACTCCGCCGGCTCCAGCTCCGCGCCGTTGATGGCGGTGAGCCGCCCCCGGACCATGGGGTGGAGATCCGGCTCGGCCACGCCCCCCTCCCGCAAGAAGGCGCGGAGCGCCGGCACCTCCGCCGGCGGGATGTTGATGAGGAAGTGGTCCGGGGCATCCTCGGGGAGGCTGGCCTGCCAGGACTCCAGGAGATCGGTACGCACCAGGGTGAGGATGAGCAGGGCGGCGATCCCCGTTCCCAGCCCCACCACCTGGGTCACGCTGGTCCCGGGCCGGCGGCCGAGGTTGGCCAGGCCGTAGCGCCAGGCGCTACCGCGCCCCCGCCCCACTCGCGCCAGGAGGGCGAGCAGCCCGTAACCGGCGGCCGCCAGCAGGGCCACCGCCGCCAGCAGCCCGCCCAGCAGGGCCAGGGCCAGTCCCGGCTCGCCGGCCGCCTGGCCCACCACCGCCACCAGGGCGACGGCCGGCAGCCCCCACAGGATCCAGCTCGCTACCGGCGGCGGCTCCAGGTCGCGCTGGAGGACCCGGGCCGGAGGGACCTTCGCCAGCCGGCTCAACGGCGGCAGGCCGAAGGCCACCAGCAGCCCGGCCGCCGCCAGGGCCGCGGCGGCCGCCGGCCACGGGGAGGGCGCGGGCAGCTCCACCGCCAGCAGATCCGCAGCCAGGACTGCCAGCCCCGCCTGGGCCGCCCAGGCCAGCCCCATCCCGGCCAGGGCGGCCACAACGCCCAGCAGGCCCAGCTGCCAGGCGAAGGCCCGGCCCACCAGTCGGCTGCTGGCGCCGATGGCGCGCAGGATGGCGGCGGTGTCCCGGTGGCGCTCGGCGTAGCGCCGTGCCACCAGGGCCACGGCCACGCCGCCCAGGGCGGCCGCCAGCAGGGCGGCCAGGGCGAGGTAGCGCTGCGCCTGCTCCAGGGCATCGTCCAGGGCCGGCTGGGCCTCCCGGGGCGTGGTCACCTCCTGGCCGCTGGCCAGGCGCGGCTCCAGCCAGGCGCGGAAGTCGTCCACGGCTGCCCGATCCCCCGCGACCAGGAGCCGCCGCTCGGCCCGGCTGCCCTCGGTGATCAGCCCGGTAGCCGCCAGATCGGCGCGATTCATGAGCAGTCGGGGCGCGAAACCGCTGGGGCCCACCGGCGCATCCGGCTCCCGCACCAGGATGGCCCCCAGCGTAAGTGCCGCCTCACCCACTCGCAGGGTGTCGCCCACGGAATGGCCCAGCCGGTTGGTCAGCCCCGACTCCAGCCAGACCGCCCCAGCGGGCGGGCCGCCGGCAACGACCTCCTCCCGGGCCCAGGGCTCCTCGGCGATGGCGATCTCGCCGCGCAGGGGGTAGGTGGGGTCCACCGCCTTGAGCCGCGCGAGCTTCGGCGGGCCTTCGGCGGCGGGGAGCATGGTGACCGTGGTCAGGGTCCGGGCGACGGCCAGCCCGCGCTCCCGGGCCCGCTGCTCCCAGGCATCGGAGAGGGGTTCGCTGGACTCCACCACCAGATCGGCGGCCAGGGCCTCGCCGGCCTGGCGCTCCAGGGCGCGTTCCACCCGGTCGGTAAAGAGCCCCACCGCCCCCATGCCGGCGGCGGCCAGGATCAGGGCCAGGGCCATGATCCGGAGTTCCCCGGCGCGCCACTCCCGCCCCAGGGCGCGCAGCCCGATGCGCAGGGAGGCGGTCACGCCGCCTCCGAGACACGGCCCGCGTCCAGCGTGACCCGGCGATCGCAGCGCGCCGCCAGGGCCTCGTCGTGGGTCACCAGGATGAGGGTGGTGCCGGCCTCGGCGTTGATCCCGAAGAGGAGGTCGATGACCCGCTCGCCGGTGAGCTGATCCAGGTTGCCGGTGGGTTCGTCGGCGAAGAGCACCGCCGGGCCCGGGGCGAAGGCGCGGGCAATGGCCACCCGTTGCTGCTCGCCGCCGGAGAGCTGATGCGGCCGGTGCTCGGCGCGCTGGGCGAGCCCCACCCGCTCCAGGGTGGAATCCGCCCGCGCGCCGGCCTCGGCGATCCCGGCCACCTCCATGGGCAGGAGGACGTTCTCCCGCGCGGTGAGCGCCGGCAGCAGATGGAAGGCCTGGAAGACGAAGCCCACCCGGCCGGCGCGCACCGCCGCCCGGCCATCCTCGTCCAGGTCGGTAATGTCGGTCCCGGCCAGCTCCACCCGGCCCGCAGTGGGCCGATCCAGCCCTGCCAGCAGCCCCAGCAGGGTCGACTTCCCGGAGCCGGAGGCGCCCACGATGGCCACCGTCTCCCCGGCGGCGATAGCCAGATCCACGCCATCGAGAATGGTCAGGCGACCCTCGGGGCTGCTAACCTCCCGCCGCAGTCCCGTCGCGGCCACCGTGGAACTCCCCGTCGTGTTCATCCTGCGTCTCCTGTTGGTCCTGTCGCTCTTCCCGGTGCTCGCCGCGCCCGTCGCCGCCGCGCCGGTGGTCGCCGTCCTGGGCGACAGCCTCAGCGCCGCCCACGGCATGGACCGTGACGATAGCTGGGTCGCCCTGCTGGAAGACCGCATGGCCGCGGAGGGGTTCCCCCACGAGGTGGTCAACGCCAGCATCTCCGGTGAGACCAGCCGCGGCGGCCGGGACCGGGTGGACGGGGTCCTCGCCGATCACGAACCGGCCGTGCTCATTGTAGAACTCGGCGGCAACGACGGCCTGCGCGGCCAGCCGCTATCGGCGTTGCGGGAGAATCTCGCCGCCATCGTCGAGCGCGGCCAGGAGGCCGGGGCGGAGGTCCTGCTGCTGGGCGTGCGGCTGCCACCCAACTACGGACCCGGCTATGTCGAGGGCTTCGCCGAGGTTTACCGGGCCGTAGCCGACACGACCGGTGCCGCACTGGTGCCACAACTACTGGAAGGGGTCGGCGAACGCCGGGAACTCATGCAGGGCGACGGGATCCATCCCACGGCAGCAGCACAACCGACTATGCTCGACAATATGTGGCCGGCGCTGGAGCCGCTACTGGAGGCGACCCGGGATCTTACGGGGGATCTCCCGGAGCAGGCCCCGTGATGGGTTCGCCACCAGGGGCTACGCTTTCGGGATTCCCACCTTCGCGGGAATGACGAAGGCCTTTCACGGAACCTCGAGAACAGGCCCGGGATGGTAATCCGGCCCGGGTGCAGCACCATCGAAAACCGCAATCAGGAGAGGACCATGGCCGACAACCCCCTGCCCGATGTGGGCGAGTGGTACATCACCGAAGAGGGCGACCGCTTCGAGATCGTCGCCGTGGACGGGGATGAACAGACCATCGAGATCCAGTACTTCGGCGGCGAGGTCGAGGAGGTGGACTTCGAGACCTGGGATGAGATGGGCATGGAGCAGATCGCCGCGCCCGAGGACTGGTCCGGCCCCTTCGACGATCTGGAGGCCGACGACATGGGCGACACCGAGGAGCCACCCCACTCCGCGGACCACAACGACCCCCTGGACCAGGTGGAATAGGCCATGGGCCGCTGGCTCCTGGCACTGGCCGGGCTGGCCGCCACGGCCACGGCCCTGGCGGTGACCACCGACCCGCTCACCTTCACCGGCCGCGGCGCGGAGTCGGTCACGGTGACCACCGAGCCCCTGCGCTTCACCGGCCGGGCCGCCGGGAGCGGCTCGTGAGGCGGCTGCTCCTCGCCGCCGGGCTGGCCCTGACCGCCCCGATGGCGGGCGCGGCCGACTTCACCTTCACCGTCCCGGTGGAGGCCGACCGCCTGATGAAGGCCGTCGACCGGCTGCAGATCACCTGCGCCGTGGAGGATGCCGACGAGGTCGTGCTCGGCCGCGAACGCCGGGAAGTCAGGGTCGAGGGGGGCACCTTCCAGGAGGAGGTCACCGTGGAGGTGGACACCGACCCCGGCCAGGATCCCACCGCTGCCGCCACCTACGCCTGCACCCTTCGGCTGCGGGACGCCAGCGGCTTTCGCTACTACCAACCCGCGGTGGATAACGAGGAGCTGCCGGTCTGGGCCCGTCCCCGCCCGGGAAGCGAGCCAGTGGTCACGGTCGAGGGTGAACTGGGCGGCGATGGCGGCGCCGATGCCCAGGGCGGCGAGGACGAATGAATCCGCCGGGCCGGGATCGGGGTCGCTTGTCCGATAGCATCACTTGCGCTAGCCTTTTGAACTCTTCGCGAAAGCGAACCGTTCTCATCCGGGAGGGGACCCCGACTTGACCGCCTGGCGCCACCGCCTTCACCGACTGCCGACCTCGCTGGGCCTCGCCCTGGCGCTGGCGCTGCTCGTCGGCCAGACGGCGCTGGCCCTGCACCACGCCGGCCACGCCCACGACGATGGTGCCCACGACGGCGGGGTCTGCGAACTCTGCCTCCACGCCCAGCATCAACCGGCGCCCACCGGCACCCCGGTGGCGCTGCCGACCACCACGGCCACGGTCGAGGCACCGGCCGTCGCGGCCGTAACCACCCCGGCGGCTCCGGCCCCGCGTTACGCCCACCCCCCGCGGGCTCCCCCGCGCGCCTGATCCCCGGCCCCCGATCGGGGCAGCCGGGTCCGTACAGCCATAACGGTGGCCCCCGCGCGGCGGGGGCCGGATCCAGCGCGCACAAGGGAGAGACACCATGCGACGCACGCTCATCGCGGCCGCCGCCGCGCTCATCGCCTCGCCGGTCCAGGCCGGGGAGACGGTGACCGCCGGCACGGCCTTCAACCCCGAGATCTCGGTGATCTTCGACGGGGTCTACTATCGCGACTCCGCCGACGGCAACGGCGCCGAACGGGCCGGCCAGGTGGACGGCATCCACGCCGCCCACGGCCACGACCATGCCCACGAGGGCCACGACCACGGCGGTCCGCCCCAGGGCTTCAGCCTGCGGGAGACCGAGATCGCCCTCTCCGGCAGCATCGGCCCCTACTTCGACGGCTTCACCTACCTCACCGTCTCCGAGGGCGGCGGCGTTGAGCTGGAGGAGGCCTACCTCTCCACCCGCCGCCTGCCGGCGGGGCTGACGGTAAAGGCCGGCCGCTTCCTCTCCGACTTCGGCTATCACAACGTCAAGCACCCCCACCAGTGGGACTTCGTGGACCAGAACCTGGCCTACGGCAACCTCCTGGGCGGCCACGGGATCATGGATACCGGCGTCCAGCTCGCCTGGCTCACCCCGCTGCCCACCTACCTGCGGGTGGGCGTGGAGGCCCTGCAGGCGGAGAACGCCGGCAAGATCGGCCAGACCGTGGAGGAGGAGACCGTCCACGAAACGGCGGACAACACCAAACTCACCGATGGCGAGGCCCTGGAAGGCGCCTGGAAGGAGACCTTCGGCCCCCGGCTCTACACCGCCTTCGCCGAGTGGAGCCCGGATCTCGGCTTCGACCACGCCCTGCAGCTGGGCACCTCCCTGGCGTACGCCCCGGACCACCAGGAGCTCCACGGCGATCCGGACTTCCAGAGCTCCGGCGAACCGCCGGTCCACCTCCTGGACGGGGATGCCTGGACCGCCGGCCTGGAGGCCGTCTACAAGTACGACCACCCCGCCGACTACGGCGCCGGGGACCTCACCCTCCAGGCGGAGTACCTCTACCAGGTGAAGGACCTGGACATCGCCTACCACCAGGCCGACAGCGCCCTGGTGGGTGACAAGCGGGAGTTCACCCAGGACGGCGCCTACCTCCAGGGGGTCTACGGCCTCGCCCCGCGCTGGGAGGCCGGACTCCGGTATGACGTCACTGGCCTCACCAACGAGAAGGCCGTCCCCGGCAGCACCTCGGAGTGGGATGCCTCCGACCGGATGACGGCGGCGGTGACCTTCCGCCCCTCGGAGTTCTCGCAGCTCCGCCTGCAGGCGGCGCGCGCCGACCTCGCCTACGGCGGCGAGAACCAGTCCTTCAACCAGCTCTACCTCCAGTACGAGGCGAGCCTGGGCAGCCACGGCGCCCACAGCTTCTAGGCCCGGGCTCAAGGAGAGAAAACCATGATGCGCATACTACTGACCCTGATCCTCCTCCTCGCCTCCAGCGGCGCCGCCGCCCTGGAGGTCGTGGCCACCACCGCCAGCATGGGGGCCGTCACCCGCGCCGTGGGGGGCGAGACGGTGAACGTCGACGTCCTCACCCCGCCGGACCGGGACGCCCACGCCCTGGAGGCGCGGCCCACCATGGTCCGCGCCCTGCGCGACGCCCACCTCCTGGTGGCCGAGGGCGCCGACCTGGAGGTGGGCTGGCTCCCCGCCGCCCTCCGACGGGCCGGCAACCCCGATATCCAGGTGGGTGCCACCGGCTACTTCGAGGCCGCCGCCCAGGTGGAACTCATCGGCCAGGAGGCGGCCGACCGCAGCCAGGGCCACGTCCACCCCGCCGGGAATCCCCACGTCCACATGGACCCGGTACGCATGCAGCGGGTGGCCGGGGCGCTGGCCGACCGCCTGGCCCGCCTGGATCCGGCCAACGCCGATGGCTACTGGAAGGCGGCCAGCGACTTCCGCGACGCCGTGGAGGAGCGCCTGCCCGACTGGCGCCGGCGCCTGGCCGACCACCCGGGGGCCATCCTCTACCACAAGGACGGCAACTACCTCCTGGAGCGGTTCGAGGTTCCGGTCCTCGGCTACGCCGAACCCAAGCCGGGGATCCCGCCCACGGCCCGCCACATCCGCGACCTGGTCCGCCAGCTCGAAGGCGGTGACGGCGTGGTGATCCACACGAACTTCCAGGACGGTGCGGCCCCCGGCCGGCTGGCCGACCATCTCGGCTGGCCGGTGGTGGAGGTCCCCCTGGAGCCCGCCATCGACGCCGGCACCCGGGAATACCTCGATCTCATCGAGGACTGGGTGGCGGCCCTGGAACAGGCCCGGTAGCGAGCCCGTGGCGGCCCTGCTGGAGGCCACCGGCCTGGTGGCCGGCTACGCCCGACCGGTAGCCGGCCCCCTGGACCTGGCCCTGGAGCCCGGCGAGGTGGTGGGGCTGGCCGGCCCCAACGGCGCCGGCAAGTCCACCCTGCTCCGGTCCCTGGCCGGGGAACCGCTGGTCCACGGCGGGAGCATCCGGCGGGCCGGCGGCGAGCTGGCGCTCCTGCCCCAGAAGCCGCCCCGGCCGGCGGAGGTTCCCCTCACGGCCCGGGAATATCTCGGCCTCACCGGGGCCAGCCCCCTGGCGAGCATGGCGACGTGGCTGGACCGCCGGGTGGATGCCCTCTCCGGCGGCCAGTTCCAGCTCCTGGCCGCCCAGGCGCGGCTGGGGGCGGGGGCGGCCGTGGTGCTGCTGGACGAGCCCACCAACAACCTCGACCCCGCGGCGGCGGAGGGGGTGGCCGAGGCCATCGACCTCGCCGCCGCCGCCGGCCGGGGCGTGGTGGTGGTCAGCCACGAGGCCGCCTTCCTGGCGCGGACCTGCCACCGGACCCGGGAGGTGGCGCCATGGAGCTGACCCCCCTGGACCTGAGCCCCCTCTGGGACCCGATGTTCCGCATCCCGCTTGTCACCGGCCTGGTGGCGGCGGCCCTGCTGCCGCTGCTGGGCCTGTGGCTGCGGCTGCGGGAGGAGTGGCTGGCGGCCCTGGGTATCGGCCACGTGGGGGCCGCCACGGTGATGGCGGGCGGCGCCCTGGGATTGGGGGTCCTGCCCGCCGGCCTCATCGGGGCGGGGATCGCCGTCGCCCTGAAGGCCGTGCTGGGGCGGGCCGGCAACAGCGGCTGGGGGGTGCTCATCCTCGGCGGCTGGGCCGCGGGCCTGCTGGTGGGCGCCAATACCGGCCTGGGCGAGGCGGCCAGCCACGCCCTGGTGGAGGGCCAGCTCTACTTCGCCGGCCCCGTCCACCTCCTGGCGCTCGCCGGGATCGCGGCCGTCGCCGCGGTGGCGCTACCGTGGCTGGGGCCGCGACTGCTGCGCTCCCGCCTCTTCCCGGAGGGGGATCGCGCCAACGGCCGGCCGGCGTGGCAGTGGCACCGGGGGTTCGACGCCCTGGTGGCGGCGGGTCTGACCCTGGCCGCCACCAGCCTGGGGCTCATGGCCGCCTTCGCCCTGGCCTTCCTCCCGGCCTGGGTCGCCTTCCGCCGGGCCCCCTCCTGGCGGTGGGCGCTGATCCTGGGCCCGGCGGTGGGCGTGGCGGTCTATCTGCTGGCCTTCGTCGCCGCCGTGGCGCTGGACCAGCCCTTTGCCCCGGTCCTGGTGGTTGCCCTGCTGCTGGCTACCGCCACCGGTCTGCGCCGCGGGATCCCCGCCGACTGATCGACGGTTGACCAGCCACCCGGTTCGGAACACCATCCCGGCGGTCCTCACTGGAGAACCGCCGCATGTCGACGGACACCGCCGAACCCATCCGCCGTCCCCCGAGCCTGGGCCCCCTGGAGGAGGCTCCGGTCCTCATCGCCGTCCTCGACGAGCAGGACCGCCTCATCCACCGGAACGCCGCCCTC
This sequence comes from Thiohalospira halophila DSM 15071, assembly GCF_900112605.1. Taxonomy (NCBI): domain Bacteria; kingdom Pseudomonadati; phylum Pseudomonadota; class Gammaproteobacteria; order Thiohalospirales; family Thiohalospiraceae; genus Thiohalospira; species Thiohalospira halophila. Next base: position 150,850 of record NZ_FOMJ01000004.1, on the reverse strand, counting down.
TGTCGGCGGCCGGGTAGTGACTCGGCCCGGTACTTCACGGAGCTCTTCCGCCCCTGGGCGCGCCAGCGCCTTACCGAGGAGGGTCTGCCCAGTGCCCGGCAAGAGGGCCTGTGGGAGGGCGAGGTCAGCCTCGACGGCGGGGCCGAGGCGGTCCCGGTCCATATCACCCTCATCGCCGAGGGCGGCAACCGGGAGTCCTCCCAGGGGATCGTGGCCCTCATGATCCCCCGCCACGGGCCGGTGACCATGGTGGCGGACGACGAGGCCCCCCTGGAACGGCTGGCCGTGCCGGTCTACCAGGAGACCCGCTTCCTGGATCCGGCCGCCATCGACTACCTGGCCGCCGACGGCCACTACACCCGGATCCACGCCGGGGATCAGGTGGTGCTGGCCAGCCTGCCGCTGGGGGCGCTCCAGCGCCAGCTCCCGGCCGCCTTCCTGCGCGTCCACCGCAGCTACCTGGTCAATGCCGGCCGGATCACCGCCCTGACCCCCATCGAGGGGGGCCACGCCGTACGCCTCGGCGACGACGAGGGCCCCCTGATCCCGGTCAGCCGCCGGCGCATGAACGCCGTTCGCGAGATGTTCGGGACCGCCTGAAGGGTTCTTCCTACCGCTTGTTAAACCAGGGCGGCCGCCCGCGTGCCGAGACGGTCATCGCGGGATAAGCATCCTATAATGAGCGGTTCCGCAGTAACGCGATGGGTCTTCATGGCCGAACCCTCCCGTACATCGCCGTGCCACCCTACCACCACCGAAGCGGCCGACCCGGCAGCGCTGCGCCTGCTCCTGGTGGAGGACAACCCCGCCGATGCCGAGCTGGTGGCGGAGTATCTCGACCTGGCCGAGGCACTGGAGGTGGAGATCGAACGCGCGGCGCGGCTGGAGGCGGCCATCGAGGCCACCCGCCACGGCCTCGTGGACGCCGTCCTCCTGGACCTCGGGCTCCCCGACAGCACCGGCCTGGCCACGGTGGAGCGCTTCCTGGCCGAGGTCGAGGAGGTCCCGGTCATCGTCCTCACCGGGGAGGAGGACGTCGACACGGGGGTGGCCGCCATCCAGCTCGGCGCCCAGGACTACCTGCTCAAGAACCAGCTGGAACCGGCGCTACTGGGCCGGGTGGTTCGCTACGCCCGGGAGCGCTCCCGCGCCCAGGAGGAGAAGCGCCTGCTGGCTGCCGCCTTCGAGTCCGCCCACGCCATCATCATCACCGACGCCGAGGGCCTCATCCAGCGGGTGAATCCGGCCTTCGAGGCCGTCACCGGCTATCCGGCCGGAGAGGTCATCGGTTGCACGCCGGCGGTGCTCCAGTCCGGCTGCCACGACACCGCCTTCTACGCCGGGATGTGGTCGGCCCTGCACGAGCAGGGCTGGTGGAGCGGCGAGGTCTGGAACCGGCGACGGGACGGGAGCCTCTACCCCCAGTGGGAGTCCATCACCGCCCTGCACGATCGCCGGGGAAAGGTCACCCACTACGTCGCCGTCTTCCACGACATCTCCGAGCAGAAACGGCTGGAAGAGGCGCTATCGGAGCAGGCGACCCACGACCGACTCACCGGCCTGTTCAATCGCGCCCGGCTGGAGGAGCTGCTGGAATACGAACACGAACGGATCCGGCGCTCCGGCGGGAGCTGCGCCCTGGTGCTGCTGGATATCGACCACTTCAAGGTCGTCAACGACACCCACGGCCATCCGGCCGGGGATGCGGTGCTGCGCGCTCTGGCCGAGTGCCTGGAGCAGCAGCTGCGCCGGGTGGACCAGGCCGGGCGCTGGGGTGGCGAGGAGTTCCTGCTGCTGCTGCCGGATACCGACCCGGCGGGTGCGGCGACCCTTGCCGATCGCCTCCGAAACGCGGTGCGCGGCCTGGAACTCCCGCCGGTGGGGCAGATCACCATCAGCGCTGGCGTTGCCCACCTCGCACCGGAGGAGTCGGTGGCGGCGACCCTGCAGCGGCTGGACGATGCCCTCTACGCGGCCAAGGCGGCGGGCCGCGACCGGGTCAGCGATACCTCCCCGGCGTCGGAAGGGAGCCGCTAATTCCCGGTCCCGGCCGCTCCCTCGCCATCCTCGCCACCATCACCGCCACTACCTTCGCCCTCGCCCGGAGGCTCGACATCCGGACCGGGGAGGTCGATGGGATCGCTGGTCATCTCCACCCCCGGCGGCCCCGGCTGCTCCTCGCGCGCCTTTTCCTCCTCGTGCGCCCGGCGCAGGGCGGGGTCGGCGTAGAGCTGGATGTATTCCCGGCTGACCAGCTTCGCCCCCAGCTTCTCGGCCTCGCTGAATTCGGCCTCCAGGGCGTCGCGCTCGGTGGCGGCGGTCTCCGCCAGCTCGCCCTCGGCCATGGCTGCCAGATTCAGCCAGAGGTAGGCCTGGAAATCGCTCTCCCGAGTGCCCTGACCCTCGCGGTGCATGCGACCCACCCGGAGCTGGGCCAGGGGATCGCCGGCCTCCGCCGACTGGCGGAACCAGGTATAGGCGGCGTCGAAGTTCTGCTCCGTCCCCACCCCCTGGTAGTACATCTCCCCCAGCGCCTTGGCCGCGTCCGGATGGCCCCGCTCGGCGGCCCGCTTGAACCAGGTGAAGGCGTGGGTGGGCGAGCGGCGGACCCCGGTGCCGGTGAGGTACATGGCCGCCACCTGGGCCTGGGACTCCAGGTCCCCGTTCCTGGCCGCCGCCCGGTACCAGCGGTAGGCGGCCTCGATATCCCGGGGGAAACCGCGCTCCCCGGTCTCGTAGTAGCGCGCCAGACGGACCTGGCTGATCCGCTCCCCCTCCTCACCACGGATGATGAGCTTCTCGCGCTCGAGCTGGGTCAGCTCGTCCCGGGTCGGTCCCCGCTCTTCTTCCAGGCCCAGAGCATCCATGTCGAGGTCGAGACCGCTCGCCGAGCCCGAGGCCGTCTCGCCGGCCTGGGCAAGCACGGCGGGCGGGAACAGGGTCAGGAGGAACGCCAGGAGGACCGGGATTACACGGTGTGCCGTCATCGCCTAGTACCGCCACCGCAGCTGGGCGCCGCGCGCCGTGGTGTAATCGTCGGTCTGCCACTGCACGCCGAGGGTGATGCGCCGGTTGAGGTTGAAGAGCAGGCCGGCGTGATAGCCGGTGTTGTCCTCCCCGATGACCTGATGGTGGATGCCGGCATCCAGCTCCACGGTCCGGTCGGTGGCAAAGCGCAGCCCCGCGGAATACTCGAAGCCGCTACCGGAGCCGCCCCAGGCATTCCAGCCCGCGGGCAGACCGGCGGGGGCATCGACATCCAGGCGCAGGTAGCGCGCCTCGAAGCGCAGCTCGGCGTTGCGGTCGTAGCGGCTGATCCAGCCGAGGCCGAATCCCAGGCGGCTGGACTCGATATCGTTGTCCCAGCTGCGCTCGCCGTACTCCAGGACCACCCGCCGGTTGCCGGTATCCTTGGACTGCTCGATCCGCCAGGCGGTGCCGGAGACGCCGCTCTCGTGCTCGACCTGCGCACCCCGGCCCTCGGTATAGTGGTAGTTGAAGCCGGCCGCCGGCGCGGTCACCGGCATCAGCAACAACAGAGAGAGGGCAGGGCGAAGCGCTTGCGACATGGACGGCCTCCGGAGTCTGACCCCATCATAGCCGACCGTAGCCGCCCGGGGACACCGCCCCCGTCAGTCGAGACCGCCCAGGCCGTGGCGGGCACGCAGCAGGGCATCCAGGCGCCGCTCGCTCTCGCCGATCCGTTCACCCAGCTCCCGTGCGCGAGTGAGATCCCCTTCCCGCCGGGCAGCCTCCGCGGCCTCGCGCAGGTCGGTAAGGACCTTGAGCAATTGCTGGAGCTGACCACCGCTCTCGCCGGACCCATTGCCCTGCATCACGTCCTACGACCCACTAAGGATTGCTTTATTTAGGATTACTTCATTGTAGCCGAAGCAGAATTCTCGAACAGTCTTGGCAAGAATGGAACAACAAGGACCGTCGGACGCATGTCCCATGACTCCCCGCTTCCGCTGCGGCTGAGGCAGGCCCGCGAGCGCAAGGGCCTCTCCCAGCGCCGCCTGGGGCTGAATGCCGGCCTGGACGAGCTCTCGGCCAGCCCGCGCATCAACCACTACGAGCGGGGTCGCCACGCCCCGGACTATTCGACGTTGAGCCGCCTGGCCTGGGTCCTGGAGGTCCCGGTCGCCTTCTTCTACGCCGGCGAGGACGAGCTGGCCGACTGGCTGCTGCTGTGGCAGGAAGTTCCGCAACCGGTGCGCCAGCAGACCCTGGCGGAGCTGCGAGCGCACCGCGACGAGGAGTAGCCGGGCAGCGCATGTCGCGATTCCGTGTCCTAGGATTAACCCCATGGAAATGAATCGCTCCGACCACCCTCGCTCCCTCACCCTTGGCATCAGCAGCTGCCTGCTGGGGGAGGAGGTCCGCTTCGACGGCAACCACAAGCGCGACGCCTGGATCGTCGGCACCCTGGGCCGCTGGTTCGAGTTCCACCCCGTCTGTCCGGAGATGGCCATCGGCCTGGGCGTCCCGCGGCCGCCCATCCGGCTCCAGGGCGATCCGGCTTCACCCCAGGTGGTCGGCGTCCGGGACGAGACCCTGGATGTGACCGAGGAGCTGGAGGCCTACAGCCGGGAGACCGCCGCCGGCCTGGAGGGCCTCTCCGGTTACATCCTCAAGGCCAAATCCCCCTCCTGCGGCATGGAGCGGGTCAAGGTCTACCGCCCGGGCGGCGGGCAACCGCGCATGGGCCAGGGGGTCTTCGCCCGGGCGCTCATGGAGGCCCATCCGGATCTGCCGGTGGAGGAGGAGGGCCGGCTGGGGGACCCCGACCTGCGCGACAACTTCCTGGAGCGGATCTTCGCCCACCACCGCTGGCAGACGCTGCAGGCCGAGGGGCTGACGCCGGCGCGGCTGCAGGACTTCCACCGCCGCCACAAGCTGACCCTGATGGCCCACGGCCAGGAGCACTACCGGCGCCTGGGACAGCGGGTGGCGGCGGCCACCGGCCGCGACATCGAAACGGCCGGTGCCGAGTACTTCCACGACTTCATGGGCGCCCTGCGCCACAAGGCGACCCGGCGGCGCCACGTCAACGTCCTCCAGCACATCATGGGCTACCTCAAACGCGAGCTGGAGCCGGGGGACAAGGCCGAACTACTGGAGGTCTTCGAACAGTTCCGCCAGGAGCTGGTGCCGCTCTCCGTGCCACTGACCCTGCTCAAGCACCACTTCCGCCACCACCCCAGCGACTACATGGCCGACCAGGTCTACCTGGACCCCTATCCCGCCGAGCTCATGCTCCGCTGATCGCCACCACTTCCCCGGCCGGCCAGTGGCTTACGAGCGGGCCGGGGCTGTGCTACGGTTGCCGCCGAGAAAGAGGTCGGAGGGAGTCAAGGTGGCGGACGAAGAAAACCCAGAAACCGCCCCGGCGGGGACGGAAGCCGCCCCCGAAGACGAGGCGCCCCGGGATGGCAGCGCCGAGGCAGACGGGGAGGGGGAGCAGGCGGGCCCACCCGGAGCGGAGGCAGGACTCGCCTTTCGTCAGGACGAAGAGGGCACCCTCCACGCCGATTTCACCCCCAGCGTGAGCAATGTCGCCGTGGATGGCGATGCCCTCCGGCGCATGCTCGACGAGGCCGGATTCGGCGAGGTCTGCCTGTTCCGTGAGAAGGTGGCGGAGCTCATCCGCCGCCAGCGCGACAGCAAGGAGCCCTTCAGCCTGGCCATCGGCGGCCACCGGGACGGCGCCGTGGAGGTGACCATCGACGAGCGCGGCGCCGCGGCCGAGGCCCAGCTCCGCCACCCGTGCGGGGACGGGCGCGCCATCGATGACGAGATGATCCGGGAGGCGCTCACCAACGCCGGCGTCACCGAGGGCTGGCTGGAGGAGGAGTTCCACCGGCTCATCCAGGATCAGGGCCGGACCCTCACCGACCCGGTGGTCGTCGCCCGCGGGATCCCACCCTCGGATGGCGAGGATACCCGCTTCGAGAGCCTCGTCCCCGACGCCCCCGAGCGCAAGCCGCGAGACCTGGGCGACGATGTCGTCGACTACCGTGAATTCGGCGGCGTGGTGACCGTGGCCGAGGGCGACCCCCTGGTGCGCCGCCAGCCCCCCACCGAGGGCGAGCCCGGGCGCACCGTCACCGGCGACCCCATCAAGCCCCGGCCGGGACGGAACATCGACTTCAAGACGGACAGCTCCGTCCGCATCGCCGAGGACGACCCTGACACCCTGGTGGCCACCATGGGCGGCATGCCGGTGGTTACCGATACCGGCGCCAAGGTGGAGCAGCTCGTGGAGCTGGACACCGTGGATCTCTCCACCGGCCACATCGACTTCGACGGCACGGTGGTGGTCAAGGGAGACGTGGCCGCTGCCATGCGCATCACCGCCACCGGCGACATCAACGTCGGCGGGACGGTGGAGGCCGCTCGCCTCCTGGCCGACGGCGACATCGTCGTCAACGGCGGCGTCCTCGGCCGCGGCAATGTCCGCGACGAGCACGGCGAGGCGCGCACCGAGGCCGGCTACATCAAGGCCGGGGGCTCGCTCCACGCCCGCTTCGTCCAGAACACCATGGTGGAGGCCGGGGACTCGGTCATCGCCAAGGACATGCTCAACAACAGCGAGGTAACCTGCGAGAACCAGGTCGTGGTGGGCGGCAAGGGCGGCTCCGAGAAGGCGCAGATCGTCGGCGGCCTCACCCGGGCGACGACCAAGGTCGAGACCAGCATCCTCGGCTCACCGCGCTCCGCCCACACCCGGGTAGAGGCCGGCTACGACCACGAGTTCCACCAGCGCATGCGCACCTGCCAGGAGGCCCTGGCTGACAAGGACAAGCTCCTCGCCGACGTGGAGCGCATGCTCAACTACTACCGGTCCTACCCGGAGAAGGCCAAGCAGGCGGAAAAGGCCAAACCCGGCCTGATGAAGCGGCTGGTGGCGACCCAGAGCCAGGCCGAGGAGGAGCGCCAGGAACTGGAGGCCAACCGGGAAGAGCTCGAGGCCGACCTGGATCACATGCGCCGCGCCCGGGTGGTGGTTCGCAAGCAGGTCTACTCCAACGTTACCCTCGTCTTCGGCCCCAAGAGCCGGACCACCGACGAGGACATTGAGGAGGGCGGCGTCTTCACCCTTCAGGACCAGTGGATCACCTTCCGGCGCGGGAAGGGCTGATGGCGATCTGGGTCGACGCCGACGCCTGTCCGGGCGATATCAAGTCGGTACTCTTCAAGGCCGCCGACCGGACCGGTACGTCGCTGACGCTGGTGGCCAACCACCGGTTGTCAGTCCCACCGTCGCGCCATATCCGGTTCGTGCAGGTGCCTTCCGGCTTCGATGTGGCGGATCACGCCATCGTCACCCGCATGACCGCGGGCGATCTCGTCATCACCGGGGATATCCCGCTGGCAGCCGAAGTACTGGAAAAGGGTGGCCACGCCATCAGCCCCCGGGGCGAGGCCTTCGACGCCGAGACCATCCGTCAGCGACTGGGCATGCGGGACATGATGGACGAACTCCGCAGCAGCGGCGTCCAGACCGGCGGGCCGGCAGCCCCCGGCCCCAAGGAGCGCCAGGCCTTCGCCAACGCCCTGGACCGCTGGCTGACCCGGCACGGCGGCTGACTTCTACGCCTGGATGTAGCTCCAGCCCTCCTGGAGGCGGTCGACGATGTGGTCCTCGGCGGAGGAGGCGCGACGGGTTCCGTCCAGTAGTTCGATCTCCTCGCCGCGCTCCTGGAGGCGGGTGAGGGTGTTGCCGCAGGCGTAGACCCGCAGGCCGGCATGATCCCTCAGGAGGCGATGGACCCGCTTGGCCGCGGCAGAGCGATCGGTACGGAGGAGATCGAGGCCGCGGGACTGGGCCACCAGCTCCACCCGCTCCTTGCCGGCCGCCAGCAGTGCGTCCACCCGGTCCAGGGCCCGGCGCTGGTTCCGGGGATCGGACTCGGTTATGTGCACGACGACCTTGTCGTCCGCGGCCTGGGTCATTTCCACCGGGCCGGCACCCCCCATATCCGGCACCAGGGCGACCATCCGGCCGGCCAGAAAGCCCACGGCCAGCAGGACCACGGCCGCGGCGGCGAGCAGGGGGGCGCGCTGTCCGGCCCTCGGGCTCTTCTTCCGGCTCTCGCTCCCTTCCGGCGGCTCGATGCCGTCCCAGGCATGGGCCACCAGGTCCCGGCTCACCGCCAGCTGCCAGTAGGCCTCGCGCAGGGTCGGATCCGCTGACATCCGCCGCAGGAGTTCAGCGCGCTCCTCCTCATCCAGCTCATCATCCAGCAGGGCATTGAGCCGGATCTCTTCGGATTCGCTCGGGTGGTTCATTTCACGCTCCGTAAATGGGCGGGTCCCGCCGCCTCCGCCGGATGCAGGTCCAGCAGCCGCTCCTTGAGGGCACGCCGCGCCCGGTAGAGGCGGCTCATCACCGTCCCCACCGGGACATCCAGGGCGCTTGCCACATCGGCGTAACTCATCCCTTCCAGGTCCACCAGGCTGACCACCTGTCGCTGTCCCGCGGGTAGCTGAGCCACCGCTGCACGGACCCGGGCGCCGATCTCGTCGCTGCTCCCCAGCTCCTCGGGCCCCGGATCCTCGGTGGCCATCTCCTCCTCGGCCCCCTCTTCCAGGGGCTCCGGCCGGCGACGACGCAGGTGGTCCCGCCAGCAATTATTGAGGACGGCGAAGAGCCAGCTATCGAACCGCTCCGGGTCCCGGATCTGGTGGGCCTTCTGCAGGGCCCGCGCCAGGGCTTCCTGGGTCAGGTCATCCGCCTGGGCGGGATCGCCACTCCAGGCGAGCGCCATGCGATAGAGCCGTCGTCGGCTCTCCACCAGTTGCCGGCGGGCCGAGCGGGTCCCCCTCAGCCAGTCCAGTACACTCATCACTCCCCCCACGGGCGCCTGGGGCGCCTCTGTTCAGGTCCCTCATATCCCGAGGCTCATGGGTAGGACGCGGCAGCGCGCCATTGCATTCCATGACCGGGGGTGGACCAGCCCAAGAGGGGCGCAGGATGGACCATTCGCCTCCCGGCCCCAAGGGGTCAGGTCTTGCAATCCCTCAGTCGGCGGCCACAATGATCGCCATGAGCCGACCACTACGCATCGAATACGACGGCGCCTGGTACCACGTGACGAACCGTGGCCGGGCCAGACAGACCATCTTCCCCGGACGGGCCAGCTACGAGGCCTTCCTGGAGACCCTGGCCGAGGCGGTTCACCGCTTCCGGGTCGGGATCCACGCCTACTGCCTCATGCCCGACCACTACCACCTGCTGGTGCAGACCCCGCTGGGCAACCTCAGCCGGGCCATGCGCCACATCGACGGCCTCTACACCCAGCGCTACAACCGCCTGGAGGAGACCGACGGCCCCCTCTTCCGGGGCCGGTACAAGGCCATCCTGGTGGATGCCGACGCCTGGCTCCTCTCCGTCTCTCGCTACATCCACCGCGCTCCGGTGGAGGCCGACCCACCCCTGGTGGCCAACCTTGCCGACTGGCCCTGGTCCAGCTACCCCGCCTATCTGGGTCGAGCCACCGCGCCCGCCTGGCTGGAGACCGGGACCGTCCTCAACGCCCTGGGTCCTTCGGACCCCACCGGCTATCGGGGCTTCGTGGAGTCCGGCGTGGAGGAGGAACTCGAGCGCTTCTACGCCAATCAGCGCGCCACGCCGATCCTGGGCGACGAGGCCTTCCGGGAACGGGCCCTGGCCGGCACCACCCCCTCCCCGGAGAACCCGAAGCCGGCACGCCCGGCCCTCCACACCGCCGAGGCGGTCATCGCGGCGGTGGCAGCGGAGTGGGGCGTGGAGCCGGTGGCCCTGGGCGGTCGCGGCTACGGTGCCAGCCCGGCCATCCGCGAGGCGCGCCGGGTGGCCATGTGGCTCTGCCGGGAGGAGACCGACCGGACCCTGGCCGCCATCGGCGAGCACTTCGGCGGGATCCACTACTCCGCCGTGAGCCAGCACGTCCGCCGCCTTGGCGAGGCACTGCAGAAGGAGGGCCGCCTCCAGCGCGCCGTCGAGGCCGCCCGCACCCGACTCACGGGCTGAGGGGAATACTCAGCCGATCATCATCCGCAGGCCCACGACCACCAGGAACCCGGCGAAGATCCGGCGGAGGAGGGTAACCGGCAGGGCGTGGGCCAGACGGGCCCCCAGCGGCGCGGTGAGGATGGCGGCCGGGGCCAGGGCGGCCACGGCCGGGAGGTGGACCCAGCCCGTCGCCCCCTCCGGCCGTCCCGGCACCCCGCTGCCAGTGATCAGGAAACCGGCCACCCCGGCCAGGGCGATGGGTAGCCCCAGGGCGGCGGAGGTGGCGACGGCCCGGGGGAGCGGGATGTTGTGCCACGCCAGCCAGGGGACGGTGAGCGTCCCGCCGGCCACCCCCATGGGGGCGGCGACAAGGCCGATCACGCCACCCGCCATCGCCTGCCCGACCCGTCCCGGTGGCTGCCGACCCGGGGACGGCTTGCGCCCCAGCGCCATCCATAGCGCCACCAGGATGAGGAAGGTGCCGAAGAGTACCGCCAGCCGTGCCCCGTCCAGACCACCCACCAGCAGGGCCCCCGCCAGACCGCCGAGCACGGCGCCCGGCACCAGCCCCTTCAACAATGGCCAGGCCACCGCCCCGCGCCGGGCGTGGGCGACCACCGCCGAGGCCAGCGTGAAGGGGATCACCGCCAGGGAGCTCCCCACGGCCAGATGCATCGCCGCCTCCCCGTAACCGGCTGCGGCGAACCAGGCCGCCAGCGCCGGCACGGTCACCAGTCCCCCACCCAGCCCCAGCAGACCGCCCAGCAGGCCGGACCCGGCGCCGACGGCGATATAGAGAATCACGGCCTCCACGTACCCCCCCTGGATGAATGGCCCCTCGTAACCAACCGACCATGATACCGGTCAGTGCCTTGCCCTTCGCCCGATGGCGCTTGACAGGAAGCCTGGTTGGGAAAATAATCCCAATGCATCCGTTGGGAAACATTTCCCATACCCAGACAGGAGATCCCCCATGTCCGTACGCACCCTCACGCTGAGCGCCACCGCCCTCGCCGTGGCCGCCGCCCTGGCCGGCTGCAACGATAGCGGCAGCAGCAGCAACAGCGACCTGGAGCCCATCACCAGCTCCGGCGAGATCACCCGCTTCGGCAGCGTCTACGTCAACGGGACCCGGTTCGAGACCCGGGGGGCCGAGATCCGCGTGGATGATATCGCCGCCGACGAGCAGGCCCTGGATGTCGGCATGGTGGTCACCGTGGAGGGCGAGGTGGACCCGGCCACCGGCGAGGGTCGCGCCACCGCCATCCGTTTCGATGCCGACCTGGAGGGGCCGGTTACCGATGTCAGCCTCACCAGCACCGACGGGGTGACGGAAGGGACCATCGCCGTCCTCGGCCACACGGTGGAGGTCACGGCCGACACCCGCTTCGAGGGAGAGGGCAGCATCACCAGCCTCAACCAGCTCACCACCAACACCCGCGTGGAGGTCAGCGGGTGGGGCGACGGGGAGGGGACCCTCACCGCCACCCGTATCGAGGTGGACGACGATGACGACGATATCGAGGTCCGCGGCACCATCAGCGACCTCAATACCGTGGATGAGGAGTTCACCCTCAACGGCCGTATCACCGTCGACTACAGCAACGCCGAACTCGATGACGACCTCGAACTGGCCAACGGCCTCTTCGTCGAGGTGGAGGCCAGCGAGTTCGATACCGGCAGCAACACGCTCATCGCTACCGAGGTAGAGGAAGAGGAGCGCGGTGACGGCCGGGACGACGATCGCGAGCGCACCTTCGCCGGCCTGGTCAGGGACGTCAGCGGCCTCGAGGAGGACCCCGCCTGGTTCCGGCTCAACCACCGCCGGATCTACCTTGATCTCGAGGAAGACGACGACGATGACTACGTCGATCCGTCGACCCTGACTGCCGGCACGACCGGCAACACCGCCTCCCGGGTCAAGGTGGAGGGCCGCTACCGCACCGTGGACGGCGAGCGCCGCTTCTACGCCGAGGAGATCGAGCGCCTGGGGCGGGATGACGACGACGAGGAACTTGAAATCGAGGGTTACCCCATCACCGCCATCGACCTTGAGGCGCAGCCGCCCACCATCGAGGTCAACGGCCTGACCCTGATGATCACGCCCAACACGGAGCTGGATGGCGACGGGATCCGCCGTCTCTCGGACCTGGCAGTCGGCATGAACGTAGAGGTGGAATACTACGAGAACGCCGACGGGCAGAATATCGCCACCGAGATCGAGGTCGAGGACGAGGACGGCGACGACGACTAACCCCCAGCGCCCCGGTGGTGCCCCGAAACGGGGCACCCACCGAATCGGGAGGAAACCATGAAACGTTCCGCAATGCTTGCAACCGCCCTGGTCCCGGCCATGGCGCTGGTCGTAACCGGCTGCACCGACAGCGGTGATGGCGGCGGCGGAGGCACTCAGGGCACCCTGAGCCTCCAGGTCACCGATGCCCCGGTGGACCAGGCCGAACACGTCTGGGTGGAGTTCGGCGAGATCGAACTCAAACCGGCGGACGGGCCCTCTATCACCTTCCAGCCCGAGGAGACCGACCGTATCGACCTGCTGACGCTCAGCGGCGGCGGGGCGGAGGCCCTGCTGGAGGAGGTCGATCTGCCGGCCGGCCAGTACAACTGGATCCGGCTCCACGACCTGGCCGTGACCCTGGAGAAGGCGAGCGAGACCATCGACCAGCCCAACGTCTGGGTCCCCAGCGGGGCGCAGACCGGGCTCAAGCTCGTCTCCCCCTTCACCGTGCCGGTCAACGACTCGCTGTCGCTCACCGTGGACTTCGACCTGCGCAAGGCGGTGCACACCATCGCCGCGCAGCCCCCCGCCGGACCACTGCAAGGTTACGACTACCGCCTACGCCCGGCCCTGCGGCTGGTGGATACCAGCGAGACCGGCGCCATCGCCGGTTCCGTGGACAACGCCATCAGTAGCGAGGGCTGTGGCTTCAGCGATGGTGATGACCCGGCCGGCGCCGCCGTCTACGTCTACTCCGGCCACGATCTCACGACCCTGGGCGACGTCTACGTGGAGGACACCTCCGAGGGCGACGATGCCGACAGCAGCGACCAGCTCGCGGAGGGGAACGACAGCCCCGTGACCGTAGCGCCGGTCCGCTACAACGATACGAGGGCCGAGTACCGCTACCGCGCCGCCTTCCTGAATGCCGGCGATTACACCGTCGCCTTCACTTGCGACGCCAGCGGCGACCAGCCGGATGCGACGGACGATGCCCCGCCGTTCGGGAACCCGGCCGAGGTCACGGTCAACGCCGGGGAGGTCACCGAGGCGGACCTGTAACGAGGGCCCGGCGGCCCTCGCCGCCGACCCTCGTCACGGGCTACCCTTGGCTGCCATGACCGAGACCGCCAACCGGGCCCTGACCGCCGCCCTCATCCGCCTCCTGCGCCCCCTGGTGCGGCTGCTGCTGCGCTACGGGGTCTCCTACCAGGCCTTCGCCGACCTGGCGCGCTGGGCCTACGTCGATGTGGCCTCCCGGGAATTCGCGATCCCCGGCCGCAAGCAGACGGTCTCGCGGGTCTCGGTGCTCACCGGCCTCAACCGCAAGGAGGTCAGCCGCCTCCAGGCGACGGAACAGCCGGATGACACCGTGGCCGAGCAGCGCCACAACCGCGCCACCCGGGTCATCAACGGCTGGCTGCGGGATCCGCGCTTCCGCGATGACGGCGGCCACCCGCTCCCGCTCCCCTTCGAGGCGGAGGCGGGCGGGCCCAGCATCACCGAGCTGGTCCGTGCCCACAGCGGCGACATGCCACCCCGGGCGGTGCTCGACGAACTCGAGCGCACCGGCGCCGTCCACGCCGGCGACGAGGGGCTCCACTACCTGGCCGCGGAGGGCTACGTGCCCGGCGGCGAGGTTGAAAAGCTGCACATCCTGGGCAGCGACGTCGCCGAACTGGTGGCGACCATCGACTACAATCTCCATGCAGAGGGCGGCGAGCCCCGCTTCCAGCGCAAGGTGGCCTACAACAACCTCCCCGCCGAGGCCCTGCCCGCCCTGCGCAGGCTCACCGCCGACCGCAGTGGCGAGCTGCTGCTGGAACTCAACGAGTGGTTCGCCGCCCGGGACCGCGATACCGCGCAGGACGGTGCCGAGGAAGGCGACCGCCACCGTGCCGGCCTGGCCATCTACTACTTCGAGGACCCCGATGATGCCCCGCCTGCCTCGTAGTGCCGTCCACAAGGCGGCCATCCCGCTGTTCATGACCCTGCTGGCGATCTTCCTGGCCGCCTGCGTGCCCCAGGAGGACACCACCATCGCCGGTAATCAGCAGAACGACGGCGGGATCAGCGGCACCGGCTACTCCTCCGGCCCGGTGGATGGCTTCGGCAGCATCTACGTCAACGGCATCCGCTACGCCACCGGCGATGCCACGCTCTACATCGACGGGGCGAAATCCAACCGGGACGAGCGGGAAGCGCTGGGCGTCGGCATGGTGGTCACCGTCACCGGCAACCGGGACGCCCAGGGCGATTCCGGCACCGCCGAGACCGTGCGCTACCGGCCCCTGCTGCGCGGGCCGGTAGCGGACATCAGCCTGGACGTCGACGGTCTGGGGAGCCTCACCGTCCTGGGCCGCACCGTCATCATCGACCGGGGCACCGTCTTCGCCGACCGCACCGGCAAGGGTCTGATCGGCCCCGAGGCGATCACCACCGAACAAGCCGTGGAGGTCAGCGGCTACCCGGAGGGGAACGATTTCCGGGCAACACGGCTGGCAGTCCTGAACGACGACGGGGCCATCGCGGTAAGCGGGTCGGTAGAGACCGCAACGGCAGATACCGTGACCCTGCAATCCGAGACGGAGGTGCGCTACGGCACCGGAACCGACCTGACCGACCTCCCCGCGGCCCCGGAGGACTGGTCGGGACGGGTCGTCCACATCCGCGGCAACCACTCTAACGGCGGGCTCCAGGCGGACGCCATCACCGGCCTCACCGGCCTGGGGCTGGAACTCCCCGCGGATGAAGACGGCGAGGTGGAGGCCACCGGGCGCGTAACCTCGAACTGGGACGAATCGACCGCCTCCTTCGGCTTCAACGGCGCGAGGGTTACTCTCACAGACCGAACCGAATTCGAGGACAGTCGTAAACCTGCCGATCTCAAAACGAGCGAGCGGATAGAACTGGAGGCCGAATACCGGGACGGGACCCTCACCGCCGAGGAGATCGAATTCCTCGAAGAGCCCACCGAGACCGCCTTCGAGGGCGCGCTGGAAGCGGTTGGGTCCGTGGACCCCAACGGCCGCGTCACCCACCTGACCCTCTTCGGCGTGGAGATGGCCGTCACCCCGCGCACCCGGCTCGACCTGGACGACGAGGGCGGCGCGCTGACCGCCGGCGACTGCGTGGAGGTCCTCCTGCGGCCGGCCAGCAATCAGCCGGACGGCGAGGGCGCCCTGGCCCTCCAGCTCGAGCGCGAAGACGACGAGGGCTGCGAAGCCGAGATCGAGGGCACCGTCACCGTCGTCCAGAACGGGGGCGATACCGTGGTCATCGCCGGCGTTACCGTCGACCTGTCCGGAACCGGGACCTCGGCCAGCGTTGGCGACCGCCTGGAGGTGGAAGGTTCCTGGGAGGGCAACACCTTCCAGGCCTCGGAGGTCGAGCGCGAGGACGAGGAAGACGACGACTGACCCTCACCCCGCTGACCCCGGCCGCAGGGACCGCCGCGGCCACCGGGCCGGCAACCGCCCACTGGCCACCAGCGCCCCGCCGACCACACCGATGGCGGCCAGCGCCAGCCGGGGGTCCGGGGCGCTCCAGCCCACGGCCACCAGGGCGGTAGTGGCGATGACGGGAGTGGCGTAGGTCAGCGTCCCCAGCAGGCCGGCGGGGCCGTGGCGCAGGGCGTAGCCCCAGGCCATGAAGGCCACCCCGTAGGGGCCGACCCCGATGAGGGCCGCGGCCAGCCAGTCCCCCACCGCCGCGGTAACAGTGGTCTCGGTAACCAGGTGCAGGACCAGGGCGACAACGCCGGCCTGGCCAAAGAGCCGCGCATAGCCGCTCAAGGGCAGCGCCCCCGCACCGCGCAGGTAGAGGGAGAAGGCGATCCAGGAGGCGCCGCTGGCCAGCCCCGCCAGCCATGCCACCGGCGGCGTGGGCTCCCCGCCTCCGCCGCCGGCCACCAGGGGCGCGATCCCGGCAAAGGCGATCCCCGCCCCCAGCAGGGCGGCCACCGCGGGGCGGCGACCGGCCAGCACATCGGCGGCGACGACGAAGCCCAGGGGCCAGGTATAGGTCACCAGGGTCACCACCGCCGGATCGCCCCGCCCCAGGGCGAGGAAGTAGAACCAGAGCGCGCCCACCAGACCGCCCACGCCGGCCAGCCAGTGGGCCTTCCGGGTCATGGGTGCCGGTCGGGCATCCCCCTCCCGGGCGAACAGCGCAGCCACTCCCGCCAGCAGGGCCGCTGCGGCCAGGGCGATGGCGGCAACCTGCAGGGGCGGCAGTCCCGCCAACCGCCGCAGCAGGGGCAGGCTCCCCCAGAGGACCACGGTAAAAACCCCGGCCAGTAACCCCCGTACGCTCCCGCTGGCGTTCATGCCTGAATCGCCCTCCTCGCTGGTCAGTGGAACTCTCCAGCCGTAAGGTAGGGTCGGACCGAGCATGATGGAAACGAATTCTCGTAATGGATGAATCACGCAACGTGATGAGCCAGGGCCACCCCCTGGACCTGGAACTCCTCCAGTCCCTGGTGGCGGTGGTGGACAGCGGCGGCTTCACGGCGGCGGGCCGGCGGCTGCATCGCGCCCAGTCGACGGTGAGCGCCCACCTGGCGCGGCTGGAGGAGCGCACGGGGCATCGCCTGCTGGAGCGGAGCACCCTCGCGCCGACCCCGGAGGGGGAGCGGCTGCTGGCCCACGCCCGGGAGATCCTCCGCCACCACGCCCTGGCCTGGCAGGAGCTACGCGCCCAGCGGCTCGGGGGGCGGCTGCGACTGGGGATCCCGGATGACTACCTCGCCTTCCTGCCGGCGGTCCTGGCGGAGTTCGAGGAACGCTTCCCCGGCGTGGAACTCACCGTGGAGTGCGGTCTGAGCGTGGACCTGGTGGGAGCGGTCCGCACCGGCGGGCTGGACCTGGCCGTGGTCACCCGCCAGCCCGGCAGCCCCGGGGGCGAGACCCTGCGCCGGGAGCCCCTGCGCTGGGCCGGCGCCGCTGACCACGCCGCCCATGAGCGCGATCCCCTGCCCCTGGCGCTCTCCCGTCGCGGGGTCTGCATCTTCCGGGAGCAGTCGCTGGAGGCCCTGGAGTCCGCCGGCCGCCCCTGGCGGGTGGCCTATACCAGCACCGGCCTGGCCGGGCTGCTGGCGGCGGTCCGGGCCGGCCTGGCGGTCACGGTCCTCACCCCCTCCATGTTCGAGCCGGGCCTGCGGGCCCTGGGAGAGGCGGAGGGGCTGCCCCCGCTGCCTGCAGTGGATATCGCCCTCCATCGCGCCCCCGGCCGACCCTCGGAGCCGGCCACCCGACTGGCGGAACTCCTCCAGGAACGGCTCGCCTGGCCGGAAGGCCCCGCCTGATCCGGGCGCCGGGTACCCCCAACAAAAAGACCCCCGCACCGGAGTGCGGGGGTCCTCTCGCTAGCCGGGCTCCGTAGAGCCCGAGGGGCGTCTTACAGCCCCAGCAGCTTGCGCTCGTGGTGCAGGCCCTTGTAGAGGCCGATGCACATGAGCAGCAGGACGACGGTGAAGGGCAGACCCGTGGTCACCGCGCCCGCCTGCAGAGCCTCGAGCGCCTTGTCACCGCCCACGTAGAGCAGCACGCCGGCGATGAGGCCCTCCATGACCACCCAGAAGATCCGCTGGGCCTGGGGGGCGTCGATCTTGCCGCCGGCGGTGATGCTGTCGATGACCAGGGAGCCGGAATCGGAGCTGGTGATGAAGAAGACCAGCACCAGGATTACCGCCACCAGGGAGGTCAGGAAGGACAGCGGCATCTCGGCGAACATCTGGAACATGGCCATGGACTCGTCGGCACCCAGGCCGTCGGCCAGTGCGCCGATGCCCTGGCTCGCCTGCTCCAGGCCGTTACCGCCGAAGGCGGCCATCCAGACCACGGTCACCAGGGTCGGCACGATGAGCACCGCGGTGATGAACTCGCGCACGGTGCGGCCGCGGGAGACGCGGGCGATGAACATGCCGACGAAGGGGGACCAGGAGATCCACCAGGCCCAGTAGAAGACCGTCCAGCCGTGGAACCAGGCCTCGTCCTCGCGCCCGAAGGGGTTGGACAGCGCCGCGAAGCTGGTGACGTAGTCCACCGCGGTGGTGAACAGGGTGGTGAAGAAGGTCGCCGTGGCCCCCACCAGGATGACGAAGAGCAGGAGGATCCCCGCCAGCGCCATGTTGAGGTTGGAGAGGACCTTCACGCCCCCGTCCAGGCCGCGGACCACCGAGACCAGGGCGGCGGCGGTGACGCCGACGATGATGGCGATCTCGGTATTCAGACCGGCCTCGCCACCGGAGATCACGCCGATACCGGAGGCCGCCTGCTGCGCCCCCAGACCCAGGGAGGTGGCCAGGCCGAAGATGGTGGCCAGCACCGCCAGGGTGTCGATGACGTCACCGGGCCAGCCCCAGACCTTCTCCCCGAACAGGGGATAGAAGGCGGAGCGGATGGTCAGCGGCATGCCCTTGTTGAAGGCGAAGAAGGCCAGGGAGAGGGCGACCACGCCGTAGATGGCCCAGGGGTGCAGGCCCCAGTGGTACATGGTCGCGCCCATGGCCATGCGCATGGCCTCCGGCGAGTTGGCCTCCACACCCAGCGGCGTCTTGTACCAGCCGGTGTAGTAGGCCACCGGCTCGGCCACGCCCCAGAACATCAGGCCGATGCCCATGCCGGCGGCGAAGAGCATGGCGAACCAGGAGAGGGTGGAGAACTCCGGCTTGGCATCCTGGCCGCCCAGGCGGATCTTGCCCACCGGCAGGAAGAGCAGGGCGACGATGAAGATCAGGAAGATGTTGGCGCCGATGAGGAAGAGCCAGTCGAACTGGCCGATGCTCCACCACTTGGCCCCGTCCAGGATCTCCTTGGCCTGGCCCGGCGCTGCCAGGGTCAGGATGACGAACAGGACGACCAGAAAGCCGCTGGCGATGAAGACGGGGTTGTGCAGGTCGAGCCCGAAGGGATTGATATTGCGATCCCCCGGCTCGTGGTCAGTATCGTAAGGATCTTCCATGTTGTTATCGCTCACGAGATGTCCCCTCTCTGGTTGCGAATGGATCGACGGGTATCAGCCCACGCGTTCGAAGTACTGGCGGGTGATCCGGAAGACCACCGGCGCCAGTAGCAGCAGGGCGATGAGGTTGGGCATGGCCATGAGCGCCAGGGTCACGTCGGCCAGAGCCCAGATGAGCTCCAGGCCGGCCACCGCCCCGATGAACAGGGCCACGCCCCAGATGAGCCGGAAGACCGTCAGGCCGCGCACCCCGCCCAGGTACTCCACACAACGCTCGGCGTAGTAGGCCCAGGCCAGGGAGGTGGAGAAGGCAAAGATCGCCATGCCGAAGGCGACGATGAGCTGGCCGGCGCCCTCCATGCCCAGGCCGGCGCCGAAGGCGAGGGTCGTCAGCTCGGCCCCGGTCTCGCCGCTGTCCCAGACCCCCGTGGTGACGATGACCAGGGCGGTCATGGTGCAGACGATGAGGGTATCGATGAAGGTCCCCAGCATACCCACCACGCCCTGGCGCACCGGGTCGTCGGTCTGCGCGGCGGCGTGGGCGATAGGGGCCGAGCCCAGCCCCGCCTCGTTGGAGAAGAGGCCGCGGGCCACGCCGAACTGCACGGCGAGCATGATGCCGGCGCCGGCCGCACCCCCGGTGGCGGCAGGGCCGGTGAAGGCGCCGGTGATGATCTGCGCCAGCCCCGCCGGGACCCCTTCCAGATTCAGCGCCAGGATCACCAGCGCGGCGCCGATGTAGAGCAGCCCCATCACCGGGACCAGCTTCTCCGCCACCCGGGCGATGCGCTGGATGCCCCCGAGGATCACCAGCAGCACCAGGCCGGCCATGACCAGGCCGGTCACCCAGGTGGGGATGGCCAGCGCCGTCTCCAGGGAGTCGGCCACGGAATTGGACTGGACGGTGTTCCCGATGCCGAAGGCGGCGATGGTGGCAAAGACCGCGAAGGCGCCGCCCAGCCAGGCCCAGCGCTGCCCCAGGCCATTGCGGATGTAGTACATGGGCCCGCCCACGTAACGGCCGCGCTCATCCACTTCGCGGTACTTCACCGCCAGCACCGCCTCGGCATACTTGGTGGCCATCCCCACCAGCGCCGTCATCCACATCCAGAAGACGGCGCCGGGGCCGCCCAGGTGGATGGCCGTGGCCACGCCGGCGATGTTGCCGGTGCCGATGGTGGCGGACTGCGCCGTCATCAGGGCGGCGAAGGGGGTGATGTCGCCGCTGCCGCGCTGCTGGTCGTGCCGGGTCCCGGCGATGACCATGCGCACGCCGTAACCGATGCGCCGCAGGGGCATGAACCGCAGACCGATGGTGAGGAAGAGGCCGGTCCCCAGCAGGAGGAGCAGGAGGACCGGGGTCCAGAGGACACTACTGACCTGATGGAGGAATTCGACGATGCCTTCCATGTACACGGGTCCCGGGAAGTGAAGTGACCCTCAGGCTACCAGTTCAAAACGGCAGGCTCACCCCGTTCACGCCGCCTCGCCGGAGATCAGGCCGCGCTGGAGGTCGATGAGGATGCGCTGCCCCTCGATCACGGTGGCGCAGGCCAGCAGGAAGATCTCCACGAACTCGTTGCGCTCGTCCTCGGGCATCTCCGAACGGGCGTTGAAGGTGCCGAACATGGTGTCGTGGGCGCCGGCGACGTAGAGGATCATCCGCTGCATGGCGCCCTGGTCATCCGGCGGCGGCGCCTCGGTATCCAGCACCGGCTCGTCCATCTTCTGCTTGATGGTGGAGTAGAGGTGGAAGAGGTACTCCGCCGCACTCTGACGCCCCCGCCGATCCTCCAGGGTGTAATCGGCGGAGACCTCCTGGCCACTGCGCGCCCGCAGGGTGATGTGCTTGGACTCCGGCCCCTCGTCGGCATAGGGATTGATGATCTCGGCCACGGCGCCTCCCGGCTTCCGAATGGGTGAGTATGGCGCTCAGGATAACCGGCCGGGGGTGAGCATGTCAGCTCAGCCATCCAGGCGCTCCCTCGCCTGCGTGCTGTCCAGGCTGCCCTCCGTCGCGGCACGCTCCTCGCCGCGCCGGATCTTCTCGAGGACGTAGAGGTGATACTGGATGTCCTCGTAGCTGCTGTCTTCCGGCAGGCGTGCCAGGAGCGCCGCCGTCTCCTCCTTGTCACTCGCCATCTTCACCTCCGGCTATCTCGCTGGATTCAGGCTAGCACCGCCGGCGGTGGCGGTCATCGTCAGGCACCGGCCGGCGGATGGACGCGGAACCAGAGGGCATAGAGGGCCGGGAGGAAGAGGAGCGTGAGCGCCGTGCCCACGGTGACGCCGCCGATGAGGACCACCGCCAGCGGGCCCCAGAAGGTGGAGGTGGTCAGGGGCAGGAAGGCCAGCACCGCGGCCAGGGCAGTAAGGACCACCGGTCGCGCGCGGCGCAGGGTCGCCTCGATGACGGCGGTGTAGTCGTCCATGCCGGCGCCCTGGTTGGCCTGTATCTGGCCGGCGAGGATCAGGGTATTGCGCATGAGGATCCCGGCCAGGCCGATGAGGCCGAGCATGGCGACGAAGCCGAAGGGTCGGTCCGCCAGCAACAGCCCGGCCACGGCACCGATGAGGCCCAGGGGCGCGGTGAGCAGGGTCATGATGGTGCCGGGGAAGCTGCGCATGGAGAGCATGATGATGGTGACCATGACCCCGACCATCACCGGCAGCATACCGGCGATGGAGGCGCGCGCCTTGCCGCTCTCTTCCACGGCGCCGCCCACCTCCACGCGGTAGCCCCGGGGCAGCTCGGCCCGGATGGGATCCAGGGTGGGGTCGATCTCGGCGGTGACATCGGGCGGCTGCACGTCTCCCCGGATCTCGGCGTTCACCTCCATGACCGGGGTGCGGTTGCGCCGCTTGAGCACCGGCTCCTCCTGGATCACCTCCAGCTCGGCCACCTGCTCCAGGGGCAGCCGCTGGCCGGTGCCGGTCTCGATGACCAGGCTGCCGAGGCTGTCGAGGTCCGGGCGGCTCGCCGGGTCGGCGCGGGTGACCAGGTCCACGGTACGGATGTCCTCGCGGATCTCGGCGGCGCGCACGCCGTCGGTGGCGGCCTGGACCTGCTGGGCCACCGCCTGCGGGGTGAGCCCCAGCAGGCGCAGCCGCTGGCGGTCCCAGGTCAGCCGCAGGGCGGAGACCCGCTCCCCCCACTCGGCGTGGGCCTGGGCGGTATTCGGGTGATCGGCGATGCGCTGGCGTACCTGCTCGGCGATCCCGCGCAGCTCGTCCACGTCGGGGCCCATGACCCGGAAGGTCACCGGCCACGGCACCGGCGGACCGTAGAGCAGGGGGTGGGCGCGCACCCGGGCCTCGCTGAAGTCGCCGGCGGCGATGCGCGCCTGGACCTTCTCGCGCAGACGCTGGCGCGCCTCCTTGCCGTGGGTCCGGACGATGAGCTTGGCGAAGGCCGGGTCGGGCAGCTCCGGGTCCAGGGCGAGGAAGAAGCGCGGCGAGCCGCGGCCGATGTAGGTGGCCACGTGCTCGCTCTCCTCCGCCTGGCGCAGGTACTCCTCCACCCGATTGGCCACCTCGCGGGTGGCGCCGATGGAACTCCCCTGAGGCAGCTGGACGTCCACCTGCAGCTCCGGCCGGTCGGAGGTGGGGAAGAACTGCTGTTCCACGCCGAAGCGCATCCCCAGGATGGCGGCTACCATCAGCAGGGTGGTGAGGCCGCCGACCACCAGGCGGTGGTCCACGCACCAGGTGACCAGCCGGCGCAGGCGCTGGTAGGTGGGGGTGTCGTAGAGCTCATCCGCGCCGCCGGGGTGGGGCTCGATCTTCGGCAACAGCTTCACGCCCAGGTAGGGGGTGAAGACCACCGCCACCACCCAGGAGGTGAGGAGGGTGAAGGCGAGGATCCAGAAGATGTTCCCGGCGTACTCACCCACCCGGGACTCGGCGAAGCCGATGGGGATGAAGCCGGCGGCGGTGACCAGCGTGCCCGCCAGCATGGGGCCGGCGGTAATGTTCCAGGCCTGGGCGGCGGCGGCGACGCGGTCGAAGCCCTCCTCCAGCTTCACCAGCATCATCTCGATGGCGATGATGGCATCGTCCACCAGCAGGCCCAGGGAGAGGATGAGCGCGCCCAGGGTGATCCGGTCCAGGTTGCGGCCGGTGAGCTGCATGATGAGGAAGGTGATCCCCAGGGTCAGCGGCACCGCCAGCGCCACCACCAGCCCGGCGCGCAGCCCCAGGGCGACGAAGCCCACCAGGGTGATCACCACCACCGCCACCAGGAACTTCAGCTCGAACTCGTTCACCGCCAGGCGGATGGCGTTGGCCTGGTTGGAGACCTGCTCCATGGCCACGCCGGCGGCCAGGTGGTTGCGCTGCTCCGCCTCGAAGGCATCCAGCTCCTCGGCCAGGTCCAGGCCATTGAAACCGGCCTCCATGACCACGCCCAGCAGGACCGCCTCCTCGCCGTCGCTGCGGGCGATGAAGGCGGGCGGCTCGGCGTGGCCCCGGCGGACGTCGGCGACATCGCCCACCCGGACCAGGCGGCCGGCCTCGGTGGCAACGGCGGTATCGCGGATGGCGTCCAGGCTGGCCAGGTCGGCCCGGGGGCGGAGATGGATCCGGGGGCCCGCGGTCTCGATGAGGCCGCCGGGGACCACGGCGTTATCCGCCGCCAGGGCATCGCGGAACTGCGCCGCGGAGAGGCCCAGGGTGGCCAGGCGGTCGTGGTCGAACTCCACGAAGATCTGCTGCTCGCGCTCGCCGATGAGGTCGACCTTCTTCACCCCCTCGACGCGGCGCAGGTGGCCGCGGATCTCCTCCGCCTCCCGGGTGAGCTGGCGCAGCGGCAGGTCCGGGGACTTGATGGCGTAGAGGGAGAAGTAGACGTCGGAGAAGTCGTCGTCGAAGAAGGGGCCGCGAACCCCCTCCGGGAGATTCACCGCCTCGTCGCCGGCCCGTTTGCGCACCTGGTAGAAGAGGTCGTCGACCGCCTCCGAGGGGGTATCCTCGGCGAAGGCGACCTTGAGGATGGCCTGGCCCGGCCGGGTGGTGGTCTCCACCCGGTCCAGCCAGGCGACCTCCATGATCCGCCGCTCCAGCTTGTCGGCCACCTGGTCCTGCATCTCCTCGGCGGTGGCCCCGGGCCAGCTCGCCTGGACCACCATGACCTTCACCGTGAAGGCGGGGTCCTCCGCCCGACCCAGATCGACGAAGGCCCAGACGCCGGTGACGGCGGCCACCAGGAGGAAGTAGAGGGTAACGGCGCGCTGGCGGACGGCGAGCGCCGAGAGGTTGAAACCGCCCATGGCCTAGCGCCCCGTGCGGACGCGGACCGCCTGGCCCGGCTGCAGGGTATGCGTGCCGGCCGCGACCACCTCGACCCCGGGCTCCAGACCACGGACCTCGGCGCTCTCCTGCCCCAGGGCGACCACCTCCACCGACCGGCGCTCCACGGCGCCGTCCACCACGGCCCAGACGGCGGTACCCTGGCCGTCGTCGGCCACCGCCCCGGCGGGGACGCGGACCACCGGCTCGGCGGGCTGGAAGGTCAGGCGCAGGGTACTGCCCAGGGGGTGGTCGGCGGCGCCCTCGGGGAGGGTGTAGCGGGCGCGCCAGGTGCGGGTGGCGGGGTCGGCGCCGGCGGCGAGGTCGCGCAGTTCGGCCCGTCCGCCGCCGGGGAGCCGGGCCTGTTCCAGCGCGGCCTCCCGGCGGCCGGCGGGGATGGCCACCTCCACCTCGCGCGGGCCGCGGGCGAACCGGACCACCGGCTCACCGGTGCCCAGCACCTCGCCCGGCTCGGCCAGGACCTCCATGACGGTGCCGTCGGCCGGGGCGCGCAGGGTGGCGTAGTCCAGGCGGTTCTCCGCCAGCGCCCGCTCGGCCCGGGCGGCCTCGACGGCCCGATGGGCGGCCTCGGCCTCGGACTCGGCGCGGTCGTACTCCCGCTGGGAGACATTCTCGTCGGCGACGAGATCCGCCAGCCGCGCCACCTCCGAGCGGGCGAAGAGTGCTCGCGCCTCGGCCTCGGCGACCCGTGCGGCGGCCGCGTCGTACTCGCGCTGCAGGTCACGGTCGTCCAGCCGGGCCAGGACCTCGCCCGCCGCCACGCGGTCACCGGCGTCGGCCGGCCGCTCGGCGAGTTCGCCGCCGACGCGGAAGCCGCGCTCGGCCTCGTGGCGCGCATGGACGGTGCCCACCAGCGACCAGACCGCCCGTTCGCCGGCCTCCACAGTGACGGTCCGAACCACCCGCGGGGACTCATCCGCCGCCGCTTCGGTCTTCTCTTCGCTTCCCCCGTCGGCGGGCGTCTCCTGGCCCTCGCCGCCGCAGGCGACGGGGAGCAGGGCGAAGAGGGCGAGCAGGGGCAGGAGGCGTGACGGCATGGGGTTCCTCCTCGGATGGTCCCGGAGCGCGGGTCGGCGCCATTTATTTAAGGATATACCGATACATGAATATGATTCAAACCGTAGCAGGTCAGCCGGTCCGCGGTCCCTGCCCCGGGCTCGTAGCGCAAGCGACTCCTCCAACAACCCGGGCGCCGGCCGGGTTCACCGGCGGGGGGAAGTCCTCAGCCGTCAGTGAGCCGCTCCAGCCGCTGCCGCGCCTCGCCAGCGGCGGTGCGCACCCGCGCCGGGGCCGTCCCGCCGATGTGGTCCCGGGCCGCCACCGAGCCCTCCAGGGTGAGGACCTCGAAGACGTCGGCGCCGATGGCATCGGAGAACTGCTGCAGCTCGGTGAGCTCCATCTCGCCGAGGTCCCGGCCGGTACTGATCCCGTGGCGGACGGCGCGGCCCACCACCTCGTGGGCGTCGCGGAAGGCGACCCCCTTGCGGACCAGGTAGTCGGCCAGGTCGGTGGCGGTGGCGTAGCCGCGCCGGGCCGCCTCGCGCATGTTCTCCGCCTTCACGGTCATGCGCGGAACCAGGTCGGCGAAGGCGCGCAGGCTGCCGGCCAGGGTGTCCACGGCGTCGAACAGCGGCTCCTTGTCCTCCTGGTTGTCCTTGTTGTAGGCCAGCGGCTGGGACTTCATCAGGGTGAGCAGGGCGAAGAGGTGGCCGTTGACCCGGCCGGTCTTGCCGCGCACCAGCTCGGGGACATCGGGGTTCTTCTTCTGCGGCATGATGGAGGAGCCGGTGCAGAAGGCGTCGCCGAGGTCGACGAAGTCGAACTGGGCGGAGCTCCACAGGACCATCTCCTCGGCCATGCGGGAGAGATGGGTCATGCAGATGGCGGCCACGGAGCAGAACTCCAGGGCGAAGTCGCGATCCGAGACGGCGTCCAGGGAGTTGGCCGCCACGCCGTCGAAGCCCAGGGCGCGGGCCGTCGCCTCGCGGTCCACCGGGTAGGTGGTCCCCGCCAGCGCCGCAACGCCCAGGGGCGAGACGTTGAGCCGCTCCCGGGCGTCCAGCAGCCGCTGGTGGTCGCGGTGGAGCATCTCGAACCAGGCCAGCATGTGGTGGCCGAAGGTCACCGGCTGGGCCGACTGCAGGTGGGTGAAGCCGGGGAGGATGGTCTCCGCCTCGCGCTCGGCCACCTCGATGAGGCCGCGCTGGAGCCGGGCCAGCTCGCCGGCGATGGCGTCCACCTGGCCGCGCAGCCACAGCCGCAGATCGGTGGCCACCTGGTCGTTGCGCGAACGGCCGGTATGGAGCTTCTTGCCGACGTCCCCCACCTCCTGGGTGAGCGCCGCCTCGATGTTCATGTGGACATCTTCCAGGTCCACCCGCCACTCGAACTCGCCGGCCTCGATGCGCTCGCGGATGGCCTCCAGGCCGCCGACGATGGTCTCCGCCTCGTCGGCGGCGATGACGCCCTGGTCAGCGAGCATGCGCGCATGGGCGATGGAGCCGGCGATGTCCTCGCGGTAGAGGCGCCGGTCGAAGCCCACGGAGGCGGTAAAGGCCTCCACGAAGGCATCGGTGGGCTCGTCGAAGCGCCCTCCCCAGGGCTTGGCGGTCTCGTCGGTCATGGTCGGCCCCCTTGGCGTGAGCGCGGAGTATAGCAAAGGGCCGGCCCCAGCCGGGAAGCGTTCCCCGGCCGGCACTCACCGGCGCGGCCCTCTCCCGAGTTGCCGAAGCCGGGGGGCTTTGCCACACTCAACACCGGCATTTTCAGGACCGGCACTGCCGGGACGGAGGCAGGATGGAGAGGGCTGGCGGCGACGAGGCGGCAGGTATCGCCATCCACTACCGCGACCTGGTGGAGAACCACCCCTACCTGGTGGTCTGCTACCTGCCGGACAGCACCATCCTGTTCGCCAACACCACGGCCCGGGAGTTCTTCGGGAGCGAGCTGGAGGGTCAGCGGTGGCTGGACTACCTCCCCGAGGAGGATCGGGCGACCAACCGCCGGGAGCTGGCCACCTACAGGCCGGAGGCGCCGGTCCGCACCATCGAGAACCCGGCGGTGGATGCCAACGGCGACCCGCGCTGGATCGAGTGGACCACCCGCGCGCTGTTCGACGCCGACGACCGGCTCACCCACCTGCAGAGCGTCGGCGCCGACGTCACCGAGCGCCGCGCCGCCCGGGAGGCGCTGGAGAAGAGCGAGGCGGAGCTGGCCGAGGCGCAGCGCATCGCCCACCTGGGGAGCTGGACCTCCGACTTCGTGGCCGACGAGATCCGCTGGTCCGACGAGGTCTACCGGATCTTCGGCCTGCAGCGGGACGAGTGGGGGGCCACCCACGAGGCCTTCATGCAGGCCGTGCACCCCGAGGATCGGGAACGGGTCCAGCGGGCGGTGGAGACCGCGCTCGACCCCGGCGGGCCGCGCTACGACATCGAGCACCGCATCGTCCGCCCCGACGGCGAGGTGCGCCACGTCTACCAGCGCGGGACCGTGGATTTCGATGCCGAGGGCCGTCCCCTGCGCATGGTCGGCACGGTCCTGGACATCACCGAGCGCCGCCGCGCCGAGCAGGCCCTGGACCATCTCGCCCACCACGATGCCCTCACCGAGCTGCCCAACCGCAACGCCCTGCGCGAACGACTGATCACCACCATCGAAGAGGGCGCGGACAAGGTCTGGGCGGTCATCCACCTGGGGCTGGACCGCTTCCGCAGCGTCAACGAGGGCCTGGGCCACGCCACCGGCGATGCCCTGCTCCAGCAGGCGGCCCGGCGACTGGAGAACAGCCTGCAGGGCGGGGAGTACCTGGCCCGGGTGGGGGGCGACGAGTTCGCCGTCCTGGCCACTGCCGAAGAGGGTGAGGCCGGGATCACGGCCACCACCGAACGACTGCTGGCCCCCTTCCGGGAACTCTTCCAGCAGGAAGGCGGGGAGTTCTTCCTGCCCGCCTCCGCCGGAGTCGCCCTCTATCCACGGGACGCCGACGAGGCCGACGGCCTGCTCCAGCGCGCCGCGGCGGCCATGGCGCAATGCAAGGCCGAGGGCGGCAACGGCGTGCGCTACCACGCCGAGGAGATGAACGAGCGCGCCCGCAGCCGGGTCGCCCTGGAGGGCAAGCTGCGCCGAGCGGTAATGAACCGGGAGGGCTTCTTCCTCCACTACCAGCCCAAGGTGGAGGCCGGCACCGGCCGCATCCTGGGCGCCGAGGCGCTGCTGCGCTGGCAGGACGGCGACGGCGAGATCCACTCCCCGGCGACCTTCATCCCCGCCCTGGAGCAGACCGGCCTCATCGCCGAGCTGGGCCGCTGGATCCTCGCCACCGCCTGCGCCCAGTGCCGGTCCTGGCAGGAGGCGGGGCTGCCGCCGGTCCGCATGGCGGTGAACCTGGCCGCCCCCCAGTTCCACGACCCGGCCATGGCCGCCACCCTGGAATCGGTCCTCGCCGAGACCGGCCTGGCCGCCGGCGACCTGGAGCTGGAAGTCACCGAGCGCATGCTCATGACCGACATCCCCGGCGTTATCCGCACCCTGGGCCAGTTCCGGGAGATGGGCATCAAGCTGGCCCTGGACGACTTCGGCACCGGCTACTCCTCCCTGGCCTATCTGCGCCAGTTCCCCATGGACTGCCTGAAGATCGACCGCGCCTTCATCAACGACCTGGGCAACGGCGGCGGTGCCCTCATCCGGGCCATCCTCGGTCTGGGGGAGAGCCTGGGCGTGGAGACGGTGGCCGAGGGGGTCGAGGAGGCGGACCAGGCGGACTTCCTGGAGCACCACGGCTGCCGCGCCCTGCAGGGCTTCCTCTTCGCCCGCCCCCTGACGGCCGAGGCCTTCGGCGAGCTGCTGGCCGACGGGGGCCGGATCCGGACCCAGGCCAGGCACTGACACCCAAGAAAACGGGGCCGGCCCCGAAGGACCGGCCCCGCCGGTGGGAGGGCCCCGTGCGGGGCCCGGTCAGTGGCTACTTCTTGGAGCCGGTGAACTCCGGATAGGCCTCCATGCCGCAGTCGACGTAGTCCAGGCCCTCGTACTCGGCCTCCTCGTCCACGCGGATCCCCATCACCACCTTGAGGATGCCCCAGACCGCCAGGCTGGCCAGGAAGACCCAGGCGAAGATGGCGACCAGGCCGGCGAGCTGCCCCACCAGGGTGGCATCCGGGTTGGAGAGCAGGACCGCCAGCACACCCCAGATGCCGCCGACACCGTGGGCCGAGATGGCGCCCACCGGGTCGTCGATCTTCAGCTTGTCCAGGCCGACGATGGAGAAGACCACGATGACCCCGCCGATACCGCCGACCAGGACCGCCAGACCGGCGCTGGGGGAGAGCGGATCCGCCGTGACAGAGACCAGGCCCGCGATGGCGCCGTTGAGGGCCATGGAGAGGTCGGCCTTGCCGAAGAGCACCTTGGAGGTGATGAGCGCGGCGATGACCCCGCCGGCCGCCCCCATGTTGGTGTTCACGAACACCGCGGCGACGTTGTTGGCGGAGGCGATATCGGCGACCTTCAGCTCCGAACCGCCGTTGAAGCCGAACCAGCCCATCCAGAGGATGAAGGTACCCAGGGCGGCCAGGGGCATGTTGGCACCGGGGAGGGCGTTCACCTCACCGTTCTTGCCGTACTTGCCCTTGCGGGGGCCCAGCAGGAGGACGCCGGCCAGGGCGGCGACGGCACCGGTCATGTGGACGATGCCGGAACCGGCGTAGTCGGAGTAGCCGATCTCCGCCAGGAAACCGCCCCCCCAGCTCCAGTAGCCCTGCACCGGGTAGATGACGGCCGTCATCACCACCGCGAAGGCGAGGAAGGCCCACAGCTTCATCCGCTCGGCCACGGCACCGGAGACGATGGACATCGCCGCGCCGGCAAAGACCAGCTGGAAGAAGAAGTCGGAGATCCCGGAGTAGTAGGGTGCGCCCTCACCGCCGGCGAGGACCGACTCCACGCTGTTGTCCGGCCCCAGCAGGAAGGCCAGGCCCGGGATCACCGAGCTGGAGGAGCCCTCGTACATGATGTTGTAACCCACCAGGAGATACATCACCGAGGCGACGGCGAAGAGCGCGACGTTCTTGGTGAGGATCTCCACGGTGTTCTTGGAGCGGACCAGCCCCGCCTCGAGCATGGCGAAGCCGGCCGCCATCCACATGACCAGCACGCCGGCCATGAGGAAGTAGAACGTATCCAGGGCGTAGGCGACCT
This sequence comes from Thiohalospira halophila DSM 15071, assembly GCF_900112605.1. Classification (NCBI taxonomy): domain Bacteria; kingdom Pseudomonadati; phylum Pseudomonadota; class Gammaproteobacteria; order Thiohalospirales; family Thiohalospiraceae; genus Thiohalospira; species Thiohalospira halophila. The sequence continues at coordinate 120,146 of NZ_FOMJ01000004.1, read as the reverse complement.
GGGTGACCTGATCGATGGCTTCCATCGTTGTGTCCTCGCTTATTGCACCGAGTGGGTTCCGGCCTACAGGGCACCCGCACCGGACTCGCCGGTACGGATGCGGATGGCCTGTTCCAGAGCGGCGACGAAGATCTTGCCGTCGCCGATCTTGCCGGTGTGCGCCGCCTTCGAGACGGCCTCGATGACCTGGTCGGCGAGGCCGTCGTCCACGGCGACCTCCACCTTCACCTTGGGCAGGAAATCGACCACGTACTCCGCGCCCCGATAGAGCTCGGTGTGGCCCTTCTGCCGTCCGAATCCCTTGACCTCGGTGACGGTCACCCCGGCCACGCCGATATCCGACAGGGCCTCGCGCACGTCATCGAGCTTGAAGGGCTTGATGATGGCCGTAATGAGTTTCATGGGAGCTCTCCCTTGTTGATGCGCCGGGTGACTAGAAGGACCAGGTGGCGCCGTACCAGAGGGCGTCGTCGATATCGCTACCGTCGCGGTCCTCGCCGCCGATCATGTAGTTCACCGACATCTCGGCCGGGCCCAGCGGGTGGGTCAGGGAGATGGTGGTGTCGCGCACCGCGCCGCTCTCGTCCTCGACGATGAACTCGCCTTCCTCCTCGTAGCTGTAGTAGCCGACACTCACGCCCAGACCGAAGTCGTTGGGCAGATCCGCGCTGTAGCTGGCATTGAGGTAGATATCGCCCTCGTTGGCCCACAGGGAGTCGTCCATGGCGTAGTTGGCGGAGAGGCCGAAGGGGCCGTAGCTGCCGGAGACATAGAGTTCCGGCGTGTTGCTGTCGCCGTCCTCGGTCGCAACGGTCTCGCCGTCGATGTCGCGAGTCCCCTCACCGTCGCCGGTGTAGTAGAAGTAGAGGAGGCCGACGTCGTAGCCGAAGTCCCCGGCCGAGCCGGCGTAGCCCGCGTAGACGTCCACCTCGTTGTTGTTGGAGGCACCCCCGTCACCGTTTGCGTCGGTCTCGGTGTAGTTGAGCGTCGACCACCAGGTCCCGGCGTAGAAGCCGGAGTCGTGGGCGTAGTCCAGACCGCCCTGAAGCGAGGTGCGATCGTCCTCGGCGTAGCCGCGGAAGATGTACTGGGAGACCACCCCGATGTTGCCGGTGACCTCGGCCGCCGCGGGGGCGGCGACGGTCAGCCCGCCGAGGGCGGTCATGCCGAGGGTGGAGCCCAGGAGGAACTTGCTGCGAAGGGTCGTCATGGTGCGTTCTCCGTTACGTGGGTCGTTGTCAGCAACTGCCTGCACCCCCGTTACAGCAGAAGCCGTGCCACTTTCTTCAAACATCGAAAAAACAATAAGTTGCGACCCATCCATCGAGCCGGCACGGCTCCATCCACCGAATGCGTGCACCAACCCGGTGCAGGCCGCCCCCTGCCCCCATCCGGGTCGGTGCACTACAATGGCGCCCGACACCGTTCCGGCGCCGGGAGGCCCCTCATGGAAAACCGCGACTTCATCCAGGATCTCAGCCGCCGGCTGGCCGCCGCCCTGCCGGACTCCGCCCGCACCCTGCGCGACGATGCCGAGCGCAACCTGCGCGGCGTCCTCGACACCGCCTTCGAGCGCATGGAGCTGGTGACCCGGGAGGAGTTCGACGCCCAGGCGGAGGTCCTCGCCCGCACCCGCGCCAAGCTGGAAGAGCTGGAGCGGCGCGTGGCGGAGCTGGAGGGCACGGGCTCCGACGAGGCCGACCCGGCCCGGTAGGCCGGGGCCGGAGAGACAGGAATCGGCGCGCAGGGAGCGCGCCGCGGAACCACAGGCCCAGGGAGGGGCAATGTCACTGGCGACCGTTCACAGCCGCGCCCAGGAGGGCGTTACCGCCCCACCCGTGGAGGTGGAGGTCCATCTGGGCAACGGCCTGCCCTCGCTCTCGGTGGTGGGCCTGCCCGAGGCCGGGGTCCGCGAGAGCAAGGACCGCGTCCGCGGGGCCATCGCCACCACCGGGCTGGAGTTCCCCGCCCGGCGGATCACCATCAACCTCGCCCCGGCGGACCTGCCCAAGGAGGGCGGCCGCTTCGATCTGCCCATCGCCGTGGGACTGCTGGCCGCCTCGGAACAGCTCCCGGCCGACGAACTCCCGCACTACGAATTCCTGGGCGAGCTGGCCCTGGGCGGCGGCCTCCGCCCGGTACGCGGGGCGCTACCGGCAGCGGTGAAGGCGGCGGCCGCCGGGCGCACCCTGATCCTGCCCCGGGCCAACGCCGCCGAGGCCGCCCGAGTGCGCGACGCCCGGATCCTCGCCGCCGACGACCTTGCCGGGGTCTGCGCCGCCCTGGCCGGCAACGCCCCGCTGGACCGGATCGCCCCGCCGGAGGACCCCGGCCCACCAGCCATTACCGCCGATCTCGCCGAGGTGCGCGGCCAGCACCAGGCCAAGCGCGCCCTGGAGCTGGCCGCCGCCGGCGGCCACAGCCTCCTGCTGCTGGGCCCGCCGGGGACCGGCAAGTCCATGCTCGCCCGCCGGCTCCCCGACCTGCTCCCGCCCCTGGACGAGGACGAGGCGCTGGAGGCCGCCGCCATCCGCTCGGTGGCCGGCGGGGCGGAGGAGTCCACCGAGGCGTGGTACCGTCGCGCCTTCCGCTCGCCCCACCACACCGCCTCCGCCGCCGCGCTGGTGGGCGGCGGCAGCCACCCCCGGCCCGGGGAGATCTCCCTGGCCCACCGCGGGGTCCTCTTCCTCGATGAACTGCCCGAGTTCGATCGCCGGGTACTGGAGGTCCTGCGCGAGCCGCTGGAGACGGGGAAGGTCGCCATCGCCCGGGCGACCCGGCGCACCGAGTTCCCGGCGACCTTCCAGCTAATCGCCGCCATGAACCCCTGCCCCTGCGGCTACCTGGGCGACCCCTCCGGCCGCTGCCACTGCACGCCGGACCAGATCCGGCGCTACCGCGCCAAGCTCTCCGGGCCGCTGCTGGACCGCATCGACCTCCACCTGGAGGTGCCGCCGGTGCCGGTGGATACCCTCACCGCCGAGCAGCCCGCGCCGGAGCCGGAAACCCCGGCCGCCCGGGAGCGGGTGGAGGCGGCGCGGGAGCGTCAGCGCCGGCGCGCCGGCCGGGTGAACGCCGAGCTGGAGCCGGGGGAGGTTGAGGCCGCCTGCCGGCTGGACACCGCGGGCCGGCAGCTACTGGAGCAGGCCATCCGCCGGCTGGACCTCTCCACCCGCGGCTACCACCGGATCCTGCGCATGGCGCGCACCGCCGCCGACCTGGCCGGAGCGGAGGCGGTCACCGCCGCCCACCTCACCGAGGCGCTGGGCTACCGCCAGCTCGACCGGCCGGTGGACTGAGGACCGTTACTCGCCGGCCTCGCCCAGCCAGTCCCGCGGGTGGAGGTAGCCCTCGTAGAGCGCGGCCTCCGGCGTGCCCGGGTCCGGGCGCCAGTCGTACTGCCAGCGCACCAGGGGCGGCAGGGACATGAGGATGGACTCGGTGCGCCCGCCGCTCTGCAGGCCGAAGAGGGTGCCGCGGTCGTAGACCAGGTTGAACTCCACGTAGCGGCCGCGGCGGTAGAGCTGGAAGTCCCGCTCCCGCTCGCCGTAGGGCGTGGCCTTGCGGGCGGCGACGATGGGCCGGTAGGCCGGGATGTAGGAATCCCCCACGCTCTTCAGGAAGGCGAAGGTGGTATCGAAGTCCCAGGCGTTGAGGTCGTCGAAGAAGAGGCCGCCCACGCCCCGGGTCTCCTCCCGGTGCTTGAGGTAGAAGTAGTCGTCGCACCACTGCTTGTAGGCGGGGTAGACGTCCTCGCCCCAGGGGGCGCAGGCCGAGCGGGCCGTGCGGTGCCAGTGGAGGACATCCTCGTGGAAGGGGTAGAAGGGGGTGAGGTCGAAGCCGCCACCGAACCACCAGACCGGGTCCTCCCCGGGCTTTTCCGCCACGAAGAAGCGCACGTTGGCGTGGGAGGTGGGCACGTAGGGATTCCAGGGGTGGATGACCAGGGAGACCCCCAGCGCCTGGAAGGAGCGCCCCGCCAGCTCCGGCCGCCGCTCGCTGGCCGCCGCCGGCAGGCTGTCGCCGTGGACGTGGGAGAAGTTCACCCCGCCCTGCTCCAGGACGTCGCCGCCGGCGAGCACCCGGGTCCGGCCGCCCCCGCCGCCCTCGCGGTCCCAGGCATCCTCGTGGAAGGAGCCGGCCCCGTCCTCGGCGGCCAGCTCGTCGCAGATCCGGTCCTGGAGACCGAGCAGGTAGTTCTTGACGGCGTCGATGTCGATGGTGGACACGGGGCAGACTCCTCGATGCGTTCGGCGGACAGTCTAACAGGCCGGCGGGCCGGGGCCGGTAACCAGAAGGAACCCAGGGTTGCAGGCGGCCCCGGAAGATTCCCCCTTGGCGGCCCGGTCGCGCTACCATGACCTAAGGTGCCGGTCGGGAACCGGCAGCGACCTTCCGATAGGCTCCCGGTACGGGGAGCGGGGTGAGGAAAAGGACCATGACAGCGACCGTATTCGCCATTGCCAACCAGAAGGGCGGCAGCGGCAAGACCACGCTCACCATGAACCTGGCCGCCGGCCTGGGCCAGCGCGGGCGGACCCTGGTCATCGACGCCGACCCCCAGGGCTCGGCGGTGCAGTGGAGCGGCCTGGCCCCGGAGAGCCGGCCCTTCCCGGTGCCGGTCATCGCGGTGGGCGGCCACCCCGGCCGGGAGGTCGAGCACTTCCGCGCGGACTACGACTACATCCTCATCGACTGTCCGCCCTCACTGGAGACCGATCACACCCACAAGGCCATGCTCGCCTCGGACACGGTACTGATCCCGGTGCTGCCCTCGCCCGTGGACCTCTGGGCCAGCATGAACCTGGCCGACACCGTGGCCTCCATCCAGCAGCAGCGGCCAGGGCTCGAGGCGTACTTCGTCGTGAATCAGCTCGAACCGCGCAGCGCCCTCTCCCGGGCCATGCAGTCGGCCCTGGCGGAGTTCGACATCCCGGCGCTGGAGAGCAACATCCGCCGCCGTGCCGTCTACCGGAATGCGGCCATGGAGGGCCGAAGCGTCTTCTGCCTGGGCAGGCAGGGTGAAACCGCCCGCGCGGAAATCACGAACCTCATCGGGGAGGTGTTCCCATCATGAGTCGAACCGCATCGAAACTGACCAACAGCGTGCGCCAGGCCAAGGGAAGCCAGGGCACCGAACAGGCCGAGGAACCGGCGGAGGTCACGACCACCGAGGATTCCACGGAAGCGACGAAGAAAGAGGTCCCGAAGAAGAGCCGGGAAGAGGAACCGCTGCCGCGCATGCCCTCCCGCCGCGTCTGGCCCGACTGAGGGCAGCCGCCGGCTAGCCCCCCTGGCCGAGCCGCTCCTGGAGCCGCTCCCGCAGCAGCTCCCGCAGGACCACGGCCTGGTTGTGCTCGGTGTCCTTCGCCCCGAAGAGGAGGGTGAGGGGTCCTTGCCGGGCGATGGCGGCCAGTTCGTCGAGCCGGGCCTGCGACTCCGGGGCCTGTAGCTCCGCCCGATAGCGCTCGCGGAAGGCGTCCCACCGCTCGGGGTCGTGGCCGAACCACTTGCGCAGCTCGGTGGAGGGGGCAAGCTCCTTGTACCAGTGATCCAGCCGGGCGTCCGCCTTGCGGATGCCGCGCGGCCAGACGCGGTCGACGAGGACGCGCGTCCCCGGGTCGTCGGCAGAGTCATCGTCATAGACGCGGTGCAGTCGGATCCGTTCGCTCGTACCCACTCCCCGCCACCTCCCTGGCTCATCCCGCGGGTCCCTCACGGTCGTAGCTGCCGCCCGCTGGCCAGATCCCGGATGGGGGTAGGCCGTTCGCGGCCGCCGGTTTCGCCGGGGAGGACGTGGACGGCGGGGCCGAAGGCGCGGCGCACGGCGCGGGCATCCGGCAGGGGCGGGCGGCCGCTGCGGTTGGCGGAGGTGGAGACCACCGGCCCGCCGAAGGCGCGGGCCAGGGCGGCGGCCGGGGGGTGGGCGCTCACCCGCACCGCCAGGGTGGGGTGGGCACCGCGCAGCCAGCGCGGCGTACCGAGCCGGGCGGGGACGACCCAGGTCTCCGGCCCCGGCCAGCGCTGGCCCAGGTAGGCGCGCTGCTCGGCGGTGAGGCGGACGAAGGGGGTGAGCTGATCGAGGTCGGCGGCCAGGAGGATGACCCCCTTGGCCGGATCGCGCCGCTTGAGCGCCAGCAGCCGCTCCATGGCCGCCCGGTTACGCGGATCGCAGCCCAGGCCCCAGACCCCCTCGGTGGGGTAGGCGACCACGCCGCCGGCTCTCAGGGCGCGGGCGGCGGCCACCGGGGCAGCGAAGGGAGTGGAACGGGGTCGGGGAATGGTCCGGGTCATGGCCCTACTCCCCGGTCTCCTCCTCGCCCTCCTCCTCGGGGTAGGGCTCGCTGTAGCGACACTCCTTGCGCGGACAGGCCTTCTCGCGGCCCCGCTTCTTAGTGGTCTTCACCGTGAGGATGGGCCATTCACAGCGCGGGCAGGGTTCCTGGATGGGCGGGTCGAAGACCGCGTACTTGCAGTCGGGGTAGCGCGAGCAGGAGTAGAAGGTCTTGCCGGCGCGCGACTTGCGCTTGTTCAGCTCCCCCTCGCCGCACTCGGGGCAGGTCACGCCGGTGGGCTCCGGCTTCTCCAGCGGCTCCACGTGGCGGCACTCGGGGTAGTTGTTACAGCCGATGAACTTGCCGTAGCGGCCCTGGCGGATGATGAGGTCGCCGCCGCACTCGGGGCAGGAGCGGCCCTCCACCTTCTCCGGCTCCCGGGGGGCGTTGGGATCCTCGTCGACGTTGCGGGTATACCGGCACTCGGGGTAGCCGGTGCAGCCGATGAAGGCGCCGCGCCGACCCAGCCGCTTGACCAGGGGCTTGCCGCACTCGGGGCAGGCCTCGCCGATGTCCTCCTGGGTCACCTCGGATCGGGAGACGCTCTGCTCCTTCTCCTCCACCTGCTGGTGGAAGGGCTCCCAGAACTCCCGCATCACCGGCACCCAGTCGCGCTCGCCCCGGGCGATCTCGTCGAGCTCGTCCTCCAGGCGCGCGGTGAAGTCGTAGTCCACGTACTGGGGGAAGTGGTTGGTGAGGAAGCGATTCACCACCCGGCCGACGTCGGTGGGGATGAAACGCTTGCGGTCCATCTCCACGTACTCGCGCTGCTGCAGGGTGGCGATGATGCTGGCGTAGGTGGAGGGGCGGCCGATGCCGTGCTCCTCCAGGGTCCGCACCAGGGTCGCCTCGGTGTAGCGCGGCGGCGGCTCGGTGAAGTGCTGCTCGGGGCGCACCGCGTCCAGGGTCACCGTCTCCCCCTCCGCCAGCGGCGGGAGGATGCGTTCGGCATCCTTGTCCTCGCCATCGTCCTGGCCCTCGCGGTAGACCGCCATGAAACCGGGGTCCTCGATGGTGGAGCCGGTGGCGCGGAAGGTGTGGCCCGGCTCCCCGTCAGGGATGAGGTCCACCGCCACGGTGTTAATGGTGGCGTGGGTCATCTGGGAGGCCACGGCCCGCTTCCAGATGAGGTCGTAAAGGCGCTGCTGGTCCTTGGTCAGCCCCTGCAGGGTATCCGGCGCCCGCTCGGCGCCGGTGGGGCGGATGGCCTCGTGGGCCTCCTGGGCGTTCTTGGACTTGGTCTTGAAGCTACGCGGCTTGCCCGGGACCTTGTCCTTGCCGTAGCGCTGCTCGATGGTCGAGCGCAGCTCCCCCACCGCCTCGTCGGCGAGGTTCACCGAGTCGGTCCGCATGTAGGTGATCAGGCCCACCGTCTCGCCGCCGATGTCCACGCCCTCGTAGAGCTGCTGGGCGACGGTCATGGTCTTGGAGGCGGAGAAGCCGAGCTTGCGCGAGGCCTCCTGCTGCAGGGTGGAGGTGGTAAAGGGCGCCGAGGGGTTGCGCCGGCGCTGCTTCTTCTCCACCTGGTGGACGGTAAGCTGGCCGCTGGCGGCCTTCTCCAGCGTCTCGCGGACCTCGGTGGCGCGCGCCTCGTCGGTGATGGAGAACTGCTCCAGCTTCTCCCCGGCGAAGTGGGTCAGCCGCGCGGCGATGCCCTGCTCCTGGGCGGTGAGATCGGCCTCGACGCTCCAGTACTCCCGGGGCTGGAAGGCCTCGATGGCCTCCTCGCGCTCGACGATGAGCCGCAGCGCCGGCGACTGGACCCGACCGGCGGAGAGGCCGCGGCGGATCTTCTTCCACAGCAGCGGGGAGAGGTTGAAGCCCACCAGGTAGTCCAGGGCGCGGCGCGCCTGCTGGGCATGGACCAGGTCGTCGGAGAGGGTCCGCGGCTCGGCGATGGCCTCCTGGATGGCGCCCTTGGTGATCTCGTGGAAGACCACCCGGCCCACGTGCTTGCCCTCCAGGGCGCCGCGCTCCTGCAGCAGCTCGTAGAGGTGCCAGGAGATGGCCTCCCCCTCGCGGTCGGGGTCAGTGGCGAGGTAGAGGTTGTCCGCCTTCTTCAGCGCCTTGGCGATGGCGTCCACATGCCGGTGGTTCCGCTCGATGGCCTCGTAGTGCATCGAGAAGTCGGCATCGGGGTCCACCGCGCCCTCCTTGGGCCGGAGGTCACGCACGTGGCCGTAGGAGGCGAGGACCTTGTAGTCCCCCCCCAGGTATTTCTCGATGGTCTTCGCCTTGGCCGGCGACTCCACCACCACGACGTTGTTCGGCATGGGCAACCCCGGAAAAAACGAAGCCCGCGCGAGCGCGGGCGGGTCTGGATAACTCGACGGGTTCCTGCGAGGCCGGCCGGCACTCCTAGTGGAGGCTGCCCGCCATCTCGTTGAAGACCAGGTCCTCCATCCAGGCGAAGGCGGCCTCCTGGCCGGGGAGGTTGAACAGGACCATGAGGACCACCCACTTGAGCTGGTCCAGATCGATCTCCCCCGCGTCCAGCGCCATCACCCGGTCGATGACCATCTCCCGGGAGGCCTGGTCCAGGACGCCGGCCTGCTCCAGGTAGAGGAGGAAGCCGCGCGCCTCGGTATCCAGCTTCTCGCACTCCGCCTCGGTGAACAGCCGGATGCTCTGGTGGCGCGGCTGGTCCCCCAGGTTGTCCTGGAGATCCACCAGCCCCTCCAGCCAGGAGAGCGCCTTGTCGATCTCGGCGCGCCGGAAACCGGCGGCACTGAGCTCGGTGCGCAGGGAGTCCTCGTCCGGCTCCACCTCCATCTCTTCGTCGTAGAGGTAGTTCTCGAACAGATACATGAGGACGTCAAGCACGTTCTCTTTCATGGCCTCGCACCGGTGGCGACGCGGCTGAAGCGCCCGCCAGGGGCCGACTCCACCACGCCCTGGAGTTCAAGTCGAATTAGCATGGCGGAAACCGTATCGGCCGTCAAACCGGACCGTTCCACGAGGTTATCCACCGATTCCGGCTCGAAACCGAGGCAGCCCAGCAACTTCCGGGCCTCCGGCTCCAGCCCCTCCGGTTCGGCCTCGGCGGCGCTCGTCGGCTCGGCAGCCCCGCTGGTCGGCCGCGCGGCCGCCACCCCCGGGGCGACCTCCTCCAGGATGTCCTCCACCCCCTCCACCAGCCGGGCCCCCTCGCGGATGAGGCGGTGGCAGCCGCGGCTGGTGGGGCTGCGCACCGGCCCGGGGACCGCCAGCACCTCGCGGCCGGCCTCCGCCGCCAGGCGGGCGGTGATGAGCGAGCCGCTGCGAGTCGCCGCCTCCACCACCGTGGTGCCCAGGGTCATGCCGGCGATGATGCGATTGCGCCGGGGAAAGTGGCCCCGCGCCACCCCGGTCCCGGGCGGGAATTCGGTGATCACCGCCCCGGCGCCGGCCACCGCCTCCGCCAGCTCGACATTGCGGCGGGGGTAGATCCGATCGGGCCCGCAGCCCAGGACGCCGACGGTGGGCCCGCCGGCGGCCACGGCCCCGCGGTGGGCGGCGCCGTCGGTCCCCAGGGCCAGGCCGGAGACCACCACCAGCCCCGCCCGGGCCAGCTCCCGGCCGAGTTCCTCGGCCAGCTCCCGCCCCGACGGCGAGGGACGGCGACTGCCCACGACGGCCACCCCGGGCCAGGCGAGATAATCGGGGTCGCCGACGACGAAGAGCGCCAGGGGCGGGTCGGTGGTCTGAAGCAGGGCCGGGGGATAGACATCGTCCGCCGGGGTCACCACGAGGTGGTCGGAGCGCTCCAGCCACGCCTCCGTCCGCTGGCGCAGCTCCAGGGGGACCGGCTCCACGAAGCGCTGGGCCCGGTGCCGGGAGAGACCGGCCTCCATGAGGGTGGGGATATCGGCCCCGGCCGCCGCCGTCGGCGAGCCCAGCTCCCGTACCATCGCCATCACCGTGCCGGGCCCGGCCGCCGGGCGCAGGGCCAGTTCCAGCCAGGCCCCGGCGTTCATGAGTCCGCGCCCCGTGCGGGGGCCACCGCGCGATCGCCGGCGACCACCGCCTCCTCGGCCCGGACCAGCAGGGCCAGGGCGAGGTCCTCGTCGGTCCGGTAGACCACCGCCCAGGCGATGGAACGCCCGGGCAGCACCACCTCCTCGCCACTCTCCGGGTCCCGCGTCGTTCCGCCCTCGCGGCGGAGGCGGTAGATCGAACCTCGACGCGCCCCCTCGCCGTGGAGAACCACCGTATCGTGAGTCCCCGCGTGGGCCAGCCGGCCCGGAATGGCGACCACCGTAAAATCGGCGCCGGCCGGGGCAGCGCGCAGACGGCGTGGGGGCTCCGGCTCGGTGACCGCCAGCACCCGCTCGCCACCCCGCACCGGGCGCCGGACCCGGTTCAGGCGCACGGTGGCCGGATCGCCGTCGGCTACCCGCCGGCCCTCCGCCACCGGCTGGAGCCAGTGGGCCAGGGTCCGGTCGCTCCCCGGATGGGTCACCGCCTGGCCGCGTGCGGCCAGACGGAGGCGACCGGCCGGCGTCCCGCCGCGGACGAAGACCCGCTGGCCCGGCGTCCCGACCATGAGCCGCTCGCCCTCCGTGGCCACGACCCGGGGGGCACGGGCCCACTCGTCCGGGCGCACCAGGCGGGCGTGGCGGAGGAAGGGCTCGAGGCGGTCGGGGTCCACCGCCGGGATGGCCGCCGGCAGCGGCTCCTCTCGCACGCGAGGCGAGAGCCGGGTCACCGGCAGTCCGCGCTCGATCGCCAGCTGGCCGTCGCGCAGGACCAGCGTATCCCCGGGAAAGATGAGGTGGGGGTTGGCGACCTGCTCGTTCTTCGCCCAGATCCCGGGCCAGCGCCAGGGATCCTCGAAGAAGCGGCTGGCGATGTCCCAGAGGGTGTCGCCCCGACGAACGGTATAGCGCCGGGGCGCATCGGCCGCCGGTCGCGGCGAACTCTTCCCGGTGACGTCCGTCGACGGCTCGGGGTCGGCTCCGGCGTCCGGGTCGGGCGGCGTGTGGCCGCAGGCAGTCAGCAGAAGGGCGGCCAGCAGGCCGAGAAGGGGGGTAGAAAGGGGCGCCATGGGTCCTCCGTGACCCCGCGGCAGTGGCCGCGGTTGGCTTGAATCCAGTATGATCGGGACCAATACTCATATCGCAACCCGGTGGCTCAACGCAACGCACTCATGGCCCTGTTACCCGTACTCCACTTCCCCGATCCCCGCCTGCGCACGGTCGCTGAACCCGTGACGGAGGTGGATGACGCCATCCGCCAGCTCATCGACGACCTCTTCGAGACCATGTACGAGGCCCCCGGGATCGGCCTGGCGGCCACCCAGGTGGATGTCCACAAGCGGGTCCTGGTCATCGATACCTCCGAGAGCCGGGATGACCCGAAGGCCTTCATCAATCCCGAGATCATCCAGCGCGACGGTATCGAAACCATGGAGGAGGGCTGCCTCTCCGTACCGGGGATCTACGAGAAGGTGGAGCGGGCCGACCACGTGCGCGTGCGCACCCTGGATCGCGACGGCCAGACCCGGGAGGAGGACCTGGAGGGGCTGACGGCGGTCTGTCTCCAGCACGAGATGGACCACCTGGAGGGGAAGCTCTTCGTCGACTACCTCTCCGAACTCAAGCGCAACCGCATCCGCAAGAAGCTCGAGAAGCACGCCCGGCAGACGCTCTAGCCGATGCGCATCCTCTTCGCCGGAACCCCCGACTTCGCCGTCGCCGCCCTGGACGCCCTGCTCGCCAGCGACCACGAGGTGGTGGCGGTCTACACCCAGCCGGATCGCCCCGCCGGCCGCGGCCGGCGGCCGACACCGCCGCCGGTGAAGGTCCGCGCCGAAGAGGCGGGGCTCCCGGTCCACCAGCCCGAGAGCCTGCGCGATGCCGACGAGCAGCAACGACTGGCCGAGCTGGGCGCCGACCTCGGCGTGGTGGCCGCCTACGGCCTGATCCTGCCGCGCGCGGTGCTGGAACTCCTGCCCCTGGGCTGGGTGAACCTCCACGCCTCGCGCCTGCCGCGCTGGCGCGGGGCCGCCCCCATCCAGCGCGCCATCCTCGCCGGCGACCGCGAGACCGGGGTGGACCTCATGCAGATGGGCCCGGGCCTGGACACCGGCCCGGTCCTGGCGGAGACCGTCCTGCCCATCGGCCCCCGGGAGACCGGCGGCGAGCTCCACGACCGCCTGGCCGCCGCCGGCGCCGAACTGCTGCGCACCCACCTGGACGACCTGGCCGCCGGCCGCCTGGCGGCGATGCCCCAGCCGGAGGCGGGGGTCACCTACGCCGAGCGCATCGACCCCGGCCAGGCGACCCTGGACTGGCAGCGCCCCGCCGTCGAGCTGGACCGGCTGGTGCGCGCCTTCCACCCCTGGCCGGTGGCCCGGACCACCGCCACCGACGGCTCCTCCCTCAAGGTCCACGCCGCCGAGCCGGTGGCCGAGGCGACCACGGCGGAACCGGGGACCGTCCTCGCCGTCGGCCCGGAGGGGATCGATGTGGCCACCGGCGACGGCGTGCTGCGCCTGACCCGGCTCCAGGCCGCCGGCGCCCGACCCATGGCCGCGGCCGACTTCCTCAACGGCCGGCGGGAGCTGGTCCCCCACGGCAGCCGCCTGGGGGCCTCATGAAGGATGCGCGGGCGGCAGCGGCCCGCGCCATCGCCGCGGTGATCCACCACGGCCGCTCCCTGGACGACGCCCTGGCGGCCCCCGAGGCCCTGCCGGCGGATCCCCGGGACCGCGGCCTGGCCCGCGCCATCGCCTACGGCGCCCTGCGCCACTACCCGGAGCTGGCCCTCTACCGCGATCGGCTGCTGGACAAACCCCTGCGCCGCAAGGAGGCCGACGTGGACGGCCTGCTTCTGGCCGGCCTCTACCAGATCGCCCACATGCGCATCCCCGACCACGCCGCCGTGGGCGCCACCGTCGCGGCGGTAAAGCCCCTGGGCCGGGCCCGCAGCCGGGGCCTGGTCAACGCCATCCTGCGCCGCTTCCAGCGCGAACGGGGCGAGCTGGAGGCGGCGGCCGCCGCCGATCGCGAGGCCGCCAGCCTCCACCCCGCCTGGCTGCTGGATCGCTTCAACCGGGACTGGGGGGAGGCGGCCGCGGCGGTCATCGCCGCCAACAACACCCCGGCGCCCATGACCCTGCGGGTGAACCGCCGGCGCACCGACCGTGACACCTGCGCCGCCGAGCTGGACGCCGCCGGCTTCGCCACCAGCCCGCATCCCCATGCCGCGGATGCCCTGGTCCTGGCAGAGCCGGCGGAGGTCACCGATCTCCCCGGCTTCACCGAGGGCCGCCTCTCGGTCCAGGATGCCGCTCCCCAGCTCGCCGCCGACCTGGTGGACCCGCAGCCCGGGCAGCGGATCCTGGATGCCTGCGCCGCCCCCGGCGGCAAGACCGCCCACCTGCTGGAGCGCTGCCCGGAGGCCGAAGTACTGGCGCTGGACCAGCACGCCGAGCGCCTGGAGCGCGTCCCCGAGGGGCTGGCACGGCTGGGCCTGACCGCGGAGACCCGCGTGGGCGACGGCGCCGACCCGGGCGCCTGGTGGGACGGCACCCCCTTCGACACCATCCTCATCGACGCCCCCTGCTCCGGCACCGGCGTCATCCGCCGCCACCCGGACATCAAGCTCCTGCGCCGGGAGACCGACATCGCCACTCTGGCCGCGCGCCAGGAGGCCCTCCTGGCCGGCCTCTGGCCCCTGCTCCGTCCCGGTGGCAGGCTGGTCTACGCCACCTGTTCGGTGCTCACCCAGGAGAACAGCGACCGCGTCTCGGCCTTCCTGGCGGCCCATCCCGAGGCGCGGGAGGCAACCCCGGCGGCCGCCTGGGGGGAAACCGCGGTGGCCGGGCGCCGCATCCGCCCCGGCGAGGCGGACATGGACGGGTTCTACTATGCGGTTATCGAACACACCCCTGGGTAGGCTGCTACTGGCCGCGCTGCTCTCGCTGGCGCCCCCGGCCGTGCTCGCCGAGCCCCTGGTCGGGGTCGAGGAGGCGCACGCGGAACTGGAGGGGGGCGTCTGGCTGCTGGATGCGGACCTCCACCTGGTCCCGTCGAAGACCATGCGCCAGGCCGTGGACAACGGGGCCCGCCTGGAGCTGCGGCTCGCCATCGAGGTCTACCAGGAGCGCGGCTGGTGGCCGGACAGCGCCGTGGCGGAGCTGACCCAGCGCTACACCCTGCGCTATCACCCCCTCACGCGCCGGGTGGTCACCACGGCGCACAACAGCGGCATCCGGCGCAGCTACGCCGACCTGGAGGATGCCCTGCGCGCCCTGGGCCGCCTGCAGCGCCTTCCGCTCCTCGACCACGCCCTGCTGGCCGACTGCGACCCCTGCTACGGCCGGCTCCGGGTGCAGCTCGGCGTGGCCTCGGTCCCCCTGCTGCTGCAGCCGGTCCACTGGTTCACCGACCACTGGCGCATCGAGAGCCCATGGTATCACTGGCCCATCGGGACCTGACCCCGCTGCGGCGGCTCCTCTCGCCGCCGCTGATCATCGCGCTCGCCCTGCTCCTCTCCCTGGGGGCGCTGCTGCTGGTCGCCCGGCACACCGGGGAGGGCGCCCACCCGGATCGGCTCAGCGCCCTGCTACTGGCGGTCAACGCCCTGGCCGCGGTGGTCCTGCTGGCGGTACTGACCGCCGGTGCGACCCGACTGGTACTCCACGTCCGCCGGGGCGAGCCCGGCTCCCGGCTCACCCTGCGCCTGGCTGCCCTGCTGGGCCTGCTGGCGGTTACCCCGGTGGTGGTGGTCTTCTTCTTCTCCTTGGGATTCATCGACCGCGCCCTGGGCAGCTGGATGGAGCCGCGGGTGGATACCGCCCTCGAGGAGGCGCTGGACGTCTCCCGCGCGGCGCTCACCGCCCGCACCGCGCGCCATCTGCGTGCCGGCAACCGCGCCGCACGGATCCTGGCCCTGACCCCCGGCGCCCGGCGCGCCCAGCGCCTGGATGAACTGCGCCGCCGCATGCGCGCGCGGGAGCTCTCCCTGCTCGCCGGGGACGGCCGCCTGGCCGCTGTCGCCCTGCCCGCGCGGGACGGCCTCTACCCGGAACCGATCCCCCGGGGTGCGGCCGCCCAGGCCCGCGCGGGGATCCCCTACCTGGCGCTGGAGCCGCGCAGTGGCGGGGGTCTGCAGGTCCGGCTGGTCCACGCACTGCCGGGTCCGGGGGAGGAGGTCCTCCAGGCGCTCTTCCCCCTCTCCGGCCGTCTGGGGGAGCTGGCCGACCGGGTCCAGACGGCGTGGCGCCACTACCGCGGGGCGACCTTCCTGCGGGAGCCCCTGCGCACCAGCTTCGTCACGACCCTGACCCTGGTGGTCCTCCTGGCGGGGCTGGCCGCCCTCTGGGCGGCCCTGCTGCTGGCGCGGCGGCTGGTGGCCCCCATTCGCGACCTGGCCGCGGGGACGCGCGCGGTAGCCGCCGGGGACTACACCAAGCAGCTGCCCATCCCCCGCCACGGCGACGAGATCGCCGGCCTGGTGGAGTCCTTCAACGAGATGACCCACCGGGTAGCGGAGTCCCGGGACAGCGCCCGGCGCAGCCAGCGGCGGGCGGAGACCGAGCGCGCCTACCTGGAGGCGGTCCTCGGGCGGCTCTCCTCCGGCGTCATCACCCTGGATCGCGAGGGCCGGCTGCTCACCGCCAACCGGGCCGCCACCAACCTGCTGGAGACCGCCCTCCGCCCCGCCCGGGGGCAGACCATCACCGCCATCGCCGGCCGCCATCCCCATCTGGAGCCGCTGGCCGAACGGCTGGCGGCCATCCTCGCCGGCGACCGGGACGAGTGGTCGGACGCGGTCACGCTGTTCACGCCGCGGGGCCGGCGCATCCTCACCCTCCACGGCAGCCGGCTGCCGGCGCCCACGGAAACCCCCGGCCACATCCTGGTCTTCGACGACGTCACCGCCCTGGTCCAGGCCCAGAAGGAGGCGGCCTGGGGCGAGGTGGCCCGCCGCCTGGCCCACGAGATCAAGAATCCCCTCACCCCCATCCGGCTGGCCGCCGACCGGCTGCGGATGAAGTGCGCCGAGGGGCCCCAGGCGGAACTGGTGGAGCGCTCGGCCAGTACCATCATCCATCAGGTGGAGGGGCTGGAGGAGATGGTCCGCGCCTTCGCCGACTACGCCCGCACGCCGCCGCTGGCCCCGCAGGCCCTGGATCTCAACGAGCTGGTCCGGGAGGTCCTGGAGCTCTTCCGCGGCGGCGAGATCCAGGTCCTGGTCAACCTCGACCCCGGTCGGCCCCGGGTCCACGCCGACCCCGACCGTCTGCGCCGGGTGCTGACCAACCTCCTGGAGAACGCCCGCACGGCGCTGGAGACCGCCGAGGGGTTGCGCCGGCTGTCAGTAACCACCCGCTGCCTGAGTGACACCGACCGCTGTCGCCAGGTCGAGTTGCGTATCCAGGACAGCGGCCCCGGCGTCCCTGCCGAGGACCGGGTAGCGGTGTTCGAGCCCTACCACACCAGCCGCGAGGGCGGGACCGGGCTGGGGCTGGCCATTGCCAAGAAGCTGGTGGAGGAGAACGGCGGGCGCATCCACATGGAGGGCTCGCCCCTCGGCGGGGCCTGCGTGGTGGTCACCCTGCCGGCGGACGGCGGCATGCCCTCCGCCGCTACGGAGGATGAGAACCCATGAGCACCCCCTACATCCTGGTGGTGGACGACGAGCCCGACATCCGCGAACTCGTCCGCGACATCCTCACCGACGAGGGCTTCGAGGTGAACACCGCCGCCAGCGGGGCCGAGGCCCGGGCCAGCCGCCAGCGCCGGCGACCGGGGCTCATCCTGCTGGACATCTGGATGCCCGATGTTGACGGCATCACCCTGCTGCGGGAATGGGCCGCCGAGGAGGCGGAGCCGCCGCCGGTGATCATGATCTCCGGCCACGCCACGGTGGAGTCGGCGGTGGAGGCGACCCGGCTGGGGGCCTGGGATTTCCTGGAAAAGCCCCTCTCCCTGGCCAAGCTCCTGCTCACCGTCCGGCGCGCCCTGGAGGCGGCGAGCCTGCGCCACGAGAACCAGCGCCTGCGCCGCTACGGCGAGCCCCTGGAGGAGCCGGTGGGGCGCGGCTCCGCCGGTGAGGCCCTGCGGGAAGAGGGCCGCCGGGTGGCGGCCGTGGAGGCGCCGGTCCTGCTCACCGGCGAGCCGGGGACCGGCAAGCGGACCCTGGCGCGCTACATCCACGGCCAGGGACCGCGAGCGGCGGGCCCCTTCGTGGAGATCTCCGCGGCCACGGTGGGCGGGGCAACGGCCGCGGAGACCATCTTCGGCCGCGAGACGGCGGAGGGTCCGCACTACGGCCTCCTGGAACGGGCCGCCGGTGGCACCCTCTTCCTGGCCCACGTGGATGAACTCAGCGCCGACGCCCAGGCGCAGCTCCTGGCTGCGCTGGAGACCGGCCGTTTCCGCCGCGTGGACGGCCAGGGGGAACAGCCCCTGAATGTCCGGATCATCGCCGGCAGTCAGCTGGGTGAACACGACCTCGCCCGCGGGGGCTACCTGCGCCGCGACCTCTACGACCACCTGGCCGGCCTGCCGCTCCATCTGCCGCCCCTGCGGGAACGCGCCGAGGACCTCCCGGAACTCACCGCCTTCTTCGCCGACCACATGGCCGCCGTGGAGGGGCTGCCCTTCCGCGAATTCGATGTCGCCGCCCAGAACCGGCTGCGCCAGCATCCCTGGCCGGGCAACCTGCGCGAACTGCGCAACCTGGTGCAGCGCCTGGCCATCGCCGGGGGCGAGACGGCGGTTACCGCCGCCGAGGTGGAGGCCGCGCTGGGCGGCGAGACGAATACGCCGACGGGCATCGACTTCGACCAGCCCCTGCGCGCCGCCCGGGAGGCCTTCGAGCGCGCCTACCTGGAGCACCACCTGAAACAGCAGGGGGGCCGCGTGGGGGAGGTGGCCCGGGTGGCCGGCCTGGAGCGGACCCACCTCTACCGCAAGCTTCGGGCCCTGGGGCTGCAAGGATCGCGCAAGGGATAGGCGCATGCTCGTGGACGGAGCCGGGCGAACCTTTGCAAGCCCCCGCCCCCGGCGTACCATTTGCGCACCCCTCGCAGGCGGCGGAGCACCATGAAGATCCTCATCCTGGGTGCCGGCCAGGTCGGCTCCTCCCTGGCCCAGAACCTGGCCTCCGAGGCCAACGACATCACCGTGGTGGATACCGACGACCTGGCGCTGGCCCAGCTCCAGGACCGGCTGGACATCCGGACCATCATCGGCCGCGCCTCCCATCCCCACGTTCTGCGCCGCGCCGGGGCGGAGGATGCCGACATGGTCATCGCCGTGACCAACTCCGACGAGACCAACATGGTCGCCTGCCAGGTGACCTGGACCCTCTTCCGCACCCCCACCAAGATCGGCCGGGTGCGCGAGGCGGAATACCTCGCCCACCCCGCCCTCTTCGGCAACGAGGCCCTGCCCATCGACGTCCGGATCAGCCCCGAGCAGCTGGTCACCGAGTACGTCCAGCGGCTCATCGAGCACCCCGGGGCGCTGCAGGTCCTGGACTTCGCCGGTGGCAAGGTGCAGCTGGTGGCGGTGAAGGCCTACTACGGCGGCCCCCTGGTGGGCCACGAGCTCTCCACCCTCAAGCAGCACATGCCGGGCGTGGAGACCCGGGTGGCGGCGATCTTCCGCCGTGGGCAGCCCATCATCCCTGAGGGCACCACCGTCATCGAGGCGGACGACGAGGTCTTCTTCATCGCCGCCCGGGGCGACATCCGCTCCGTGATGGGGGAGATGCGCCGGCTGGACAAGCCCAACAAGCGGGTGGTCATCGCCGGAGGCGGCAACATCGGCCGGCGGCTGGCCGGGGCGCTGGAGGACCGCTACCAGGTCAAGCTCATCGACCACAATCGGCGCCGCTCCAGCGACCTCGCCGAGGAGCTGGGCCGCTCCATCGTCCTGCTGGGCGATGCCGCCGACGAGGAGCTGCTGCTCGAGGAGAACATCGAGTACACCGACGTCTTCTGCGCCCTGACCAACGACGACGAGGCCAACATCCTCTCGGCGATGCTCGCCAAGCGGCTGGGGGCACGCAAGGTCATGGCGCTCATCAACCGCGCCTCCTACGTCGACCTGGTGGAGTCCGGCGAGATCGACATCGCCATCTCTCCCCAGCAGGCGACCATCGGCAGCCTTCTGGCCCATGTGCGCCGCGGCGACGTGGTGGTGGTCCACAGCCTGCGGCGCGGCGCGGCGGAGGCCATCGAGGCGGTCGCCCACGGCGACCCGCGCTCCTCCAAGGTGGTGGGCCGCCAGGTGGGCGAGCTGAAGCTGCCGCCGGGGACCACCATCGGCGCCATGGTCCGCGGGGAGCAGGTCCTGGTGGCCCACCACGACACCGTCATCGAGTCCGGCGACCACGTCATCCTCTTCCTGGTGGACAAGCGCAACATCCCCGAGGTGGAGCGGATGTTCCAGGTCCCGGTCACCTTCCTCTGACGCCGCCATGCAGCTACCCGCCATCCTGCGCATCCTGGGCCTGCTGGTCGCCCTGTTCAGCGTCACCCAGCTCCCGCCACTGGCGGTGGGGTTACTGGACGGCGGCCGGGGGGTCATGCCGTTCGCCGCCTCCTTCGGCATCATCCTCGGGCTGGGTATTCTCCTCTGGCTCCCGGTACGCCATCAGCGGCGGGAGCTGCGCACTCGCGACGGCTTCATGGTGGTCTCGCTCTTCTGGCTGGTGCTGTCGCTCTTCGGCGCCGTCCCCTTCATCCTCTGGGACGAGCCGGCCATCCCGGTGGCCGACGCCATCTTCGAGGCCACCTCGGGGCTGACCACCACCGGCTCCACGGTCCTGACCGGCCTGGACGACCTGGCGCTGTCGCTGCTCTTCTATCGTCAGCAGCTCCAGTGGCTGGGGGGCATGGGGATCATCGTCCTGGCGGTGGCCATCCTGCCCATGCTCGGCATCGGCGGGATGCAGCTCTACCGCGCCGAGCTCCCCGGTCCCATGAAGGACACCAAGCTCACCCCGCGGATCACCGAGACGGCCAAGGCGCTGTGGTACATCTACCTGGGCCTCACCGTGGCCTGCGCGCTGGCCTACTGGGCCGCCGGGATGTCGGGCTTCGATGCCGTGGCGCACAGCTTCTCCACCGTCGCCATCGGCGGCTTCTCCACCCACGACGCCAGCATCGGGTATTTCAACAGCCCCGCCATCGAGCTCATCGCCGTGGTCTTCATGCTCCTGGCCGGGGTGAACTTCGCCCTCCACTTCACCGCCTGGCGCAGCCGGTCGCCGGCAGGCTACCTGCAGGACCCGGAGTTCCGCGGCTTCATGGGCTACATGGGGCTGCTGGCGACCATCACCATCGGCTACCTCTACCTGGACGGGACCTTCGGCAGCGGCTTCGCCGCCTTCCACCACGGCCTCTTCCAGGCGGTCTCCATCGGCAGCACCGCCGGGTTTGCCACCGCCGACTTCGCCTACTGGCCGAGCTTCCTGCCGGTGCTGCTCATCTTCGCCAGCTTCATCGGCGGCAGCGGCGGCTCCACCGCCGGCGGCATGAAGGTGATGCGCTTCCTGCTGCTGCTGGTGCAGGGGATGCGGGAGCTCAAGCAGCTCGCCCACCCCAACGCCCAGCTCCCGGTAAAGCTCGGCGGGCGGCGGGTCTCACCCCAGGTGGTCAACGCGGTGTGGGGCTTCTTCTCCGCCTACGTGGCCAGCTTCGTCCTCATCATGCTCGCGCTCATGGCCACGGGGCTGGACCAGGTCACCGCCTTCTCCGCCGTGGCGGCGACGCTGAACAACCTTGGCCCCGGCCTGGGCGATGTGAGTGCCAACTTCGGCTCCATTAGCGATACTGCCAAGCTCATCCTGGCCTTCGCCATGGTCCTGGGACGGCTGGAGATCTTCAGCCTCCTGATCCTCTTCACCCCCTGGTTCTGGCGCCGCTGAGGCCGGGGGTTAACGCGCTGCTACCCCGGGGGGTCGGCCACGAGCACTCGATCCCGTCCCGCTTCCTTGGCGCGGTAGAGGACGGTATCCGCTCGCTGGAAGGCCGCCTCGGCGGTATCCCCGGTGGCCAGGGCGGTGAGGCCGCCGGAGATGGTGATGGGCACCCGCTCGCCGCGGTAGACGAACTGGAGGGCGGCCACCGACCGACGCAGTTCCTCGGCCAGGTCGGTGGCGTCGGCCAGCGGCGTATCGGGCATCAGGATCACGAACTCCTCACCGCCGTAGCGGGCCACGAAATCGGTGGCGCGCAGGCGCCGGACCAGCAGATCGGCAACGGCGCGAATGACCTTGTCGCCGGCGGTGTGGCCGTAGGTGTCGTTGATGGCCTTGAAGCTGTCGAGGTCCCAGACCGCCACGGCAACCTCGTGGCCCTGGCGCTGGAAGCGGGCGAGCTCCTGGTTCAGCCGCTCGTCCCAGGCCAGGCGGTTGTAGACGCCGGTGAGGGGATCCCGCAGGGCCTGTTCGCGCTCGCTGGCCAGCCGCTCGCGCAGCACCCCGGTGACCACCTCCAGGGACTCCATGCGGGCGTGGACCCGCTCCATCTCCCGTTCCATCTCGGAGCGGCGCGCATCGGCGCGGCTTCGGTACTCCTCCAGATGGTCATTGATGGCACTGAGCTGGTCGCTGACGGTGGTCTTGAGGGTCGGCAGGTCTTCCGCCTCCTGGACGCTGGTCTGCATCTGGCGGACCCGGTCGGAGACGGCGGCGTCCAGCTCCTGCTCGGCGGCAGCGGCCTCCTCCTCGCGCCCGGCCGCCTCGCGGATGTGGCTGTCCAGCTCCTGGAGGTGGTCGCTCACCTCCTGGAGGAAGCCGGCCATCTCCTCCTGCTCCTCGCTGAGGCGGGCGCGGGCGGTAGCGGCCAGGTCGGCCAGCTCCTCCAGAACGGCGGCGGCATCCACCGATCCCTCGCCCACGTCCTCCTGGAGGTTGGCGGCCCGCCGGGCCAGATCCGCCGGCAGGGTGAGTTCCGCCACCAGTCGGCTCAGGGCCTCCTGGACGGCCTGGTTGTCTCCAGCATCACGGCCGCGGAACAGGCGGGGCAGCCAGCCCCCGCGCTCCTGCCCCAGGGCGGCGGCGATCTCGTCCAGCAGCCCCACCAGCTCCGCCAGCTGTTCGTCCACGTTCCCCTCCGGGCCGGCCTCCTCCAGCCGCCGGGTCACGTTGCGCGCGCGACGCCGCAGGCCGCTGGGGAGATCCAGGGCGCGCAACAGGCGCTCCAGGGCCCGGAGGGGAAGCGGGATGGTGGCGTTCTCCCGGCGAAGATCCTCCAGAGCGGTGATGGCCCCGGCGATCTCCTTGAGTATGGGTTCGAGATCCTCCGGTGCGGTGCCGTCGAGCACCGCCCCGCGCAGCCGTTCCAACTGGCGGGCCAGCTCGGGGTGGCGCGTATCGCCGGCGTGGGTCAGCCGGACCAGGGCGTGGCGCAGCTGTTTTTCCGTCTCGGCATGCTCCGCGTCCTGTGCCTCCAGCTGCTGCAGGGCGCGACTGTAGCGCTGCTGGAGGGTGCGCACATCCTCCGGCAGCTCCTCGGGGGCGGCGCGGCGCTCATCGCTCATAGGCTCACCAGTCCGATCTCTTCGGGGACGCGCACGTCCATGCTGATGGGGAGGTGGTCGGAGTAGGAATGACTCAGAACCTCGGCCCGGGTTACGGCCAGCTCCTCGGTAACGAGGATGTGGTCGATATTGCGCTGGGGCTGCCAGCTGGGGAAGGTGGCGAAGGCCTCCAGGGGCTCGCGCAGATTCGTGCGCCGGAAGAGCTCGCGCAGTTCCGGGCTGTCCGGGGCGCAGTTCATGTCCCCCATGACCACGGCGTGGGGATACTCGGCGATGATCTCGGCCACCCGGGCGAGCTGGCTCTGGCGCGCCCGCCGGGAGAGGGAGAGGTGGATGTTCAGGACCACCAGGGCGTGCTCACGCCGGCCGTAGCGCGCCAGGGTGACCCCGCGCCCGGGGATGAGGCCGGGCAGGCCGTACTCGCGCAGCTCGGCGGGGGCGACCCGGGAGAGGAGGCCGGAGGCGTGCTGGGCGAAGCGGCCGATGCGACGGTTCACGCGGTGGTGCCAGTAGGGGAAGCCGGCCTGGGTCGCCAGGTACTCGGTGAGGTTGACGAAGTTCGACCGCAGGCTGCCGGCATCCACCTCCTGGAGGCCGACGATGTCGTAGCCGCGCAGCACCTGCGCCACCCGATCCAGGTTCTCGAACCGGTTGGCGTGGGGCAGGACGTGCTTCCAGGAGTTGGTCAGGTACTGCCGGGCGCGCCGCGTCCGGATCCCCACCTGGATGTTGTAGGAGAGCAGCCGTAGGATGCTGCCACCGGATGCCGTCTCCCGCGCGCCGCCCAGCGTGACCGCGGTGTCGCTCATGATGCCCCTGTGCCCGCGTGGATATCACTCCATCCTACACCCGGTTTCCGGAGACGGGAATCGCGCCCCGATCGGGCTAGAGGGGGCAGACCATCTCCCCGAGCTTCTCGGTGAGCTTGAGGTTCTCCGAGTAGTCCACCGGGCAGTCGATGACGCTGACGCCGCCATCCGCCAGGGCCTCGCGCAGGGTGGGCAGCAGGTCCTCGGTGCGCTCGATGCGGTAGCCGTGGGCGCCGAAGGACTGGGCGAAGGTGACGAGATCCGGGTTGTTGAAGTCCACCGCCGAGGTCCGACCGTAGGCGTTCAGCTGCTTCCACTCGATGAGGCCGTAGCCGGCATCGTTCCAGACCAGGACCACCATGGAGATCCCCTGGCGCACGGCGGTCTCCAGCTCCTGGGCGTTCATGAGGAAGCCGGCATCCCCGGTGACCGCCACCACGTTGACCCCGGGGCGGGCCAGGCGGGCCCCCACGGCGCCGGGCAGGGCGATGCCCATGGCGGCGAAACCGTTGGAGATGAGGCAGGTATTGGGCCGCTCGGCGCGGAACATCCGGGCCATCCACATCTTGTGGGCGCCGACGTCGCAGATGGCGATGTCGTCGAGCTGCATGGCGGTGCGCAGGTCCCAGATGATTTTCTGCGGTTTCACCGGGAAACGGCTGTCCTCGGCGTGCTCGTTCATGTCCTCGATGAGGGCGCGCCGCAGGGGGCGGGCGAACTGGCCGGCACGCGGCGTGGCGGCCTCGGCGATGCGCTGGAGGCTGTGGGTGATATCGCCCACCACGCCGACATCCACGGAATAGAAGGCGTCCACCTCCGCCGGGGTGTTGTCGATGTGGACGAGGCGGTTGCTGCGCGTGGGATTCCACAGGTAGGGGTGGTACTCCACCAGGTCGTAGCCGATGCAGAGCACCAGATCAGCCTGGTCGAAGCCGCAGGAGACGTAGTCCTTGGCCTGCAGCCCGGCGGAGCCCAGCGCCATGGGGTGCTTGAAGGGGATGGCCCCCTTGGCCATGAAGGTGTTCGCCACCGGGATGTTCATGGCCTCGGCGAACTCCGCCAGCGCCTCGCAGGCGCCGGAACGGATGACGCCGTTGCCGGCCAGGATGATGGGATTGTTCGCCGCCGAGATGGCGGCCGCCGCGGCCTCCACCCGGTCCCCCGGCGGCTCCGGCGCCACCGGCTGGCGCACGGTCAGGGGCTCGTCCTCGATGGGCATCTCGGCAATGTTCTCGGGGAACTCGATGAAGCAGGCGCCGGTCTTCTCCGACTGGGCCAGCTTGAAGGCCTTGCGCACCACCTCGGTGGTAATGGCCGGGGTTAGCAGCCGCGAGCTGTACTTGGTGACCGGGCGGAAGAGGTTCTGGAGGTCCAGGACCTGGTGGGACTCCTTGTGCAGCCGGTTGGTGGAGGCCTGGCCGGCAATGGCCACCAGCGGCGCGTGGTCCATGTTGGCGTCGGCAACACCGGTGATGAGGTTGGTAGCCCCCGGCCCCAGGGTGGCCAGGCAGACCCCGGCGCGACCGGTGAGCCGGCCGTACACATCGGCCATGAAGGCCGCGCCCTGCTCGTGGCGGACGGTGATGAACTGGATGTCGGAGTCCACCAGGGCGTCCATGACGTCCAGGTTCTCCTCGCCGGGGAGGCCGAAGATGTACTCGACCCCCTCGTTCTCGAGGCAGCGAACGAACAGCTCGGCGGTCTTCACGGTTCCCTTCCTCCCCGCCCTACGGGCGACTCTTCTCGATGAGGTAGTCCATCACCTCCAGCATGGCCTCCCGGCTGCCGGCGCGCGAGGGGCTGGTGCGGTAGCGGCCATCGATGATGATGGCCGGGACTCCGTCGGCCCCGGAACCCCGGGCAATGCGCTGGGCCCGGCGCATCTTGGTGTTCACGCCGAAGCCCCCCATGGTCCGCCGGAACTCGGCCGGCTCCACCCCGTAATCGGCGTAGAAGGCGGCGAGGTCGTCCCGCCCGTGGAGGTGATCCCCCTGCTCGTGGACGCGACGGAAGAAGGCGGCGTGGGCCTCGTCCGCGACGCCGTAAAGCTCGGCGGCATAGTAGGCGCGGGCGTGGCGGGCCCACTCCTCGTTGAAGGGGGCGGGGATGCGCTCGAAGCGCACGGCCTCGCCCTTGCGATCCAGCCAGGCCTGCAGCGGCTCCTCCAGGTGGTAGCAGTGGGGGCAGCCGTACCAGAAGAGCTCCAGCACCTCCACGCGCTCGCCGCCACCGTCGGTGACCGGCTCGTCCAGGACGACGTAGTCGATGCCCTCGGCGGGCTCGGCCGCCACCGGCAGGGCAAGGACCAGGCCGGCCAGCGCCAGGATCAGCGTAGCGGCGATGCGGGTGAATGACTCCATGCAACAACCTCCTCGGGGTGGACGCGGACTGCCGGCTTCATGGTGCCCCAGCTCGCGTCGCGTTTCCACGGCCGTTTTTTCCGCCCGCGGCGTGGGGTATGCTGAGCGCCGTTCATTAACCCGCCGGAGGCGCCATGACCCAGCAGAACCCCGTGGAGCTCGCCGAGTTCCTCAACCAGCAGGCCCTGTGCGAGTCCATGACCATCAAGGAGGTCCAGACGCTGCTGGAGTACACCGAACTGGTGACGCTGCAGCGGGACGAGGTCATCGCCGACGTCGGCGAGGTGGGCGAGGCCCTCTACTTCATCGTCCAGGGCGAGGCGGCGCTGCTCTCCGTCTCCGGGACCGAGAGCTTCGAAGTGGGCCGCATCGGCGAGGGCGAGATGATGGGGGAGATGTCCTTCTTCGACCGCCAGCCCCGCTCCATCCGCATGGAGGCTCGCGCCGAGGGGACTCGCGTGCTGCGCCTGCCCCGGGTGATGTACTCCCGCCTGCGGCTGGAGCACCCCTTCATCGCCGTGAACCTCCTGGAGCACGCCATCGTCAGCCTGGACCACCTCTTCCGCCAGGTCTCCACCGACGTCGCCACCTTCAACGAGTACTTCTACGGTATCGGCCGCCGTTGAGGCGGCCCGAGCGGCGGCGGGGCGCCCGCCCCGCCGCCCGGGCTACAGCTCGCCGTAGGAGTGGAGGCCGGCCAGGAACATGTTCACTCCCAGGAAGGCGAAGAGGGTGATGAACAGGCCGATGATGGACCACCACGCCAGCGGCCGGCCCCGCCAGCCCTTGGTAAAGCGCATGTGGAGCCAGGCGGCGTAGTTGAGCCAGACGATGAGCGCCCAGGTCTCCTTGGGGTCCCACGACCAGTAGCCGCCCCACGCTTCCGCCGCCCAGACGGCGCCGAGGATGGTGGCGATGGTGAAGAAGGCGAAGCCCAGGGCGATGGACTTGTACATGACGTCGTCCATCATCTCCAGCGACGGCATCTGGGAGAGGATGGGCCCCTGCCCGCCGCGCTGGCGCAGACTGTCCACGATGAGGTAGGCCACGCCCACCATGGCCGCCAGGGCGAAGGCGCCGTAGCCGATGAAGTTCGCCGGCACGTGGATCTTCATCCAGTAGCTCTGCAGGGCCGGCACCAGCGGCTCGATCTCGTGGGCGCCCTTGTCGAAGTGGTACCAGAGCAGGAAGGCGATGGCCGCCGAGACCACCAGCATCACGAAGCCGCCCAGGGCACGGGTGGCGTAGCGCCGCTCGTAGTGCAGGTAGATGATGGCGGTGATCACCGCAAAGAGGATGAAGACCTCGTAGAGGTTGGAGACCGGGATGTACCCGATGTCCGGCCCCATGAGGTGGGACTCCCGCCAGCGCACCATCAGGCCGGTGAGGCCCATGGCGGTGCCGGACCAGACCATGGCGGAGCCGGTCTTCTCGGTGAAGGGCGACTTGGCAAAGAGCCCGATGAAGTAGGTCGCCGTGGCCAGCACGTAGAGGGCGCTCATCCACATGATGGCCGACTGGCTGCTGATGAGGTAGACGAGGAAGAAGTTCTCCTCCGCCGCCCCCAGGTCGCGACCGTAGAGTCCCACGGCGGACAAGGAGAGGGCGGCTACCGCCACCATCAGGAGGCCGAAGGCGGGCCAGTACCAGCCCAGCGGCACCAGAGCGATGGCGGTCCCGATGAGGATCGCCACCTCGTAGCCGTTCATGTACTCGCCCAGCGCGTAGAAGGCGGTGACGGCGCCGGCGATGACCAGCGCCAGCCAGACCCAGTCGAACAGGCCCTCGGGCCGCCAGGGCGACGGCTCCCGGCCGGGGTGGATGGCAGCTTCTTGGCTCACGGACATGGTTGGCCCCCTCAGGTGCGGTCGTCGGATCCGGGGTTCTCGACCCCCTGGATCCGGTCGGCCAGTTGCCGGAACTCCCCTGTGAAGTCCCGCGCGTTTCGATTGGTGCTGCCGGCCACGGTGACCTGACTACCGCCCTCGGCGGCCTCCACCCGTACCCAGACGCGGCGATGGGCCACGTAGAAGAGCAGGAAGATACCAGCGGTCAGCAGCGCACTGCCCAGATAGACGGTATTCTTGCCGGGGCTTCGCGCGATCTGCAACCCGGACGCCTGTAGGTGATCGAAGTCCTCCAGCTTGAGCAGGAAGGGCGAGCCGAAGAAGGGCAGGGCGGTCATGGCGTCCAGGGCATCCGCGTAGAAGGCGGCATCGGCCTCGGTCATGTCCTGGCGCGTGGGGCGACCCCGCTCCGCCAGGAGGTCGTTGTAGAGCTCGCGGACGACACCGTCGAGGACCCGCTGATAGAGCTGCCCCATGCGCCGCGCCTCCGCCTCGCTGCCGGCCATCTCCTCGACGTCGGCGAGCATCCCATCCAGGCCGCCACGGACGAAGGCGTCGACCATACCCACGGTGCTGCGGACGATGTTCTCGCGCCGGTCGCCCAGGGCATCCCCCATGTTCCGGTCCAGGAAGGTCTCGGCGGCGGCGCGCACGCGCTGGTCGTCCTGGAGGCGGTTGCGCAGCTCCACGAAGCGCTCCAGGCCGCCGGTCTCGGGGTCCACCGGGACGTGGAGCCAGCGCATGGGCTCGCCGGCGCGGGTGCGGACCCCGGTCATGTAGTAGGAGCGGCCGTTGAATTCCGCCGGCGCCATGTAGGTCTCGTACTCCCGCGCATTGCCCGATTCATCGCGGACGCGGTAGGTGACGCTGGGCCCGAAGTTGCGGAACTTGCTGTCGCTGTCCTCGGGGGCCGGCTCCACGTTGTAGAGGGAGAAGTCGTCGACCTCCAGGGTCCACCGCTGCTCCCCGGCGGTGATGGTCGCAGTATTGTTGACCTTCACGTTCACGTCGAAGGGCTCGCCGTCGCCCCCCATGAGCGGATAGCCGTCCAGCTCCAGTTGGGAGCCGCCGTCGGTGAAGCTCGACTGGTAGATGGCGTAGCCCTTGTGGATGAGCGGGTCGTTCACCGAGATGGTCTTGCGGATGGGCTCCTCCAGCTCCGGGTCGTGGAGGACCAGGTCGCTCTCGAAGGCCTTGGGCTGGCCCGACTCGTAGTGCTCCACCCGGAACTGCTCCAGCTCCACGTCAAAGGGCAGCTTCTGGACGAAGTAGCCGTTGCGCATGTTCAGGAAGACCAGGTCCGCCGATGCCCCCTCGGGGATGGTGACGTTGCCGCGGAAGGAGAGGTTGTCCGGCCCCAGGGTGGCGGCATCCGGCACCTGGGAGGCGGGGATATCCCGGGTCTCCAGCTCCACCCGTCCGGTCATGTCGGCCAGCTTCAGGGGCAGGTTGCCGTCAACCAGGGCGCCCACGCAGATGATGACGATGGAGACGTGGGAGAGGATGTAGCCCAGCCGGTTCCAGGAGCCGCGCATGGCGGCCACCACCACGTGGTCGCCGTGGTCCTTGGTCCGGGCCCGGTAGCCGGAGGCCTGGAGGATTCCCCGGGCCCGCTCGGTGACCGCCTCGGGGGACTCGTCCTCGTCAAAGGTCCGGCTGTTGTGCATCAGCCGCAGGGACTTGCCCTGGACGTCCATCCGGAAGTTGCGCATGTCGCGCACCATCTGCGGGGCGTTGCGGATGACGCAGACGCTCACCGAGACCAGCAAAAAGCCCATGATGGCCAGGAACCAGAGGGAGCTGTAGACATCGTAGAGGCCCATCACCCGGAAGACGTCGAACCAGAAGGGGCCGAACTTGATCTGATAGTCCTGCCAGGGCTGACCCTGCTGGAGCACCGTCCCGATCACGGAGGCGATGGCCACCACCATGAGCAGGGTAACGGCGAGGTTCATGGAGCCGAGGAACTCCAGCCAGACGGTGGAGAGCGACTTGCGGGGTCGGTTGGTCGAGGACATCCGGATAGCCGTTTGGGTTCTTGTGTCAGATCTCGTCAGACAGTGCCGACGATACGGAGTTGCATTCGCCGGGGGAAGGGGATCGAAAAAAGGGGCGACCCCAGCGGGGCCGCCCCTTTCCCTACCACCGGTGCGGCAGCGAGGGTCCTATTCGCTCAGGCCCTCGATGTAGGAGGCCACGGCCTCCATCTGCTGGGTGGACATCTTGTCGGCGATGTTCCGCATCATCTGCCCGGCATCATTGCGCCGCTCACCCGCCTTGAAGTCCTGAAGCTGGGTGACGGTGTAGGCGGCGTGCTGGCCGCCCAGGCGCGGGAAGTTGGCCGCCGGGTTGCCCTTGCCGGACGGGCCGTGGCAGGCCATGCAGGCGGGCACGCCGTCGGCCTCGGCGCCGGCGCGGTAGATCTGCCGGCCGAGGTCCACCAGCTCCTCGTCCGCCTCGCCGATGGTCATCTCGTTGCCGGAGAAGTAGGCGGCCAGGTCCTTCATGTCCTGGTCGTTCAGGCCGGCGACCATGCCGGCCATCTGGGCGTTGTACCGCACCTCGCCCGCCTTGAACTCCTTCAGCTGCTTGT
Organism: Thiohalospira halophila DSM 15071; assembly: GCF_900112605.1. NCBI lineage: Bacteria > Pseudomonadati > Pseudomonadota > Gammaproteobacteria > Thiohalospirales > Thiohalospiraceae > Thiohalospira > Thiohalospira halophila. The sequence continues at coordinate 89,715 of NZ_FOMJ01000004.1, read as the reverse complement.
AGAGGTAATCGGCATGCTGGCCGGCGATCTTGGGATACTGATCGCTGGCACTGTTGCCATCCGCCTGGTGGCAGGCGACACAGGTGGAGGACTTCTCCTTGCCGGCCTCGGGGTCGCCGTCAATGGCCTGGGCGCTGGTCGCGGCCCCCATGAGGAAGAGTGCTGCAATCGCTGTGTTTTTCATGATCTGTCCCCAACGTTGAAACCTGTTCCCGGCACCCCGGAAGCGCTTCCCGCCAACGGACCAGCCCGGCTATGATGGGCGGCCGCGACTCCTCCGGGCGGGTCAAAACCGCCGAAACCTTATCCCACCCCCGGGAACGGGTCAACCGAGCCCCCCGAGTGGAAATTGATCCAGCGCAAGGGAAGAATCGCCCCATGAGTCAGCCACCGCAGCCGCTCCACTTCGTGGTCAGCGCCCACCGCCTGAACCAGCTTCCCCCCGACGAGGGCCACGAGGTGGTGGTGGCCGGGCGCTCCAATGCCGGCAAGTCCAGCGCCCTCAATCGCCTCACCGGTCGCCGGGATATCGCCCGGGTCTCCAAGGCGCCGGGGCGGACCCAGCAGATCAACATCTTCGCCTGGGACCCCGAACGGCGCCTGGCCGACCTCCCCGGCTACGGCTACGCCAAGGTGCCGGAGAAGCTCCGGGCCCACTGGAACCAGACCCTGGGCCGCTATCTCGCGGAGCGAGCCTCCCTCGTCGGCCTGGTCCTGGTCATGGATATCCGCCGCGACCTGGCCGATGAGGAGCGCCAGCTCCTGGACTGGGCCGCCGGCGCCGAACTCCCCGTACTGGTGCTACTGAACAAGGCGGACAAGCTCGGCCGCGGCAAGCAGGGCCAGGCCCGCGCCGCCATGGAGCGGGTCCTGGCGGACTGGCCGGAGACCATGGCGCTGCCCTTCTCCGCCACCCACGGCCTGGGCGCGGAGGAGGCCCGGGCGACGGTGGGGGAGTGGCTGGACCTGGACATGGATCGCGCCCCCGGCGGCTGAGGGCCGGACAAAAAGAACCCCGCCTTCCGGGGAGGAGGAAGGCGGGGTAAGGACCGCCCGCAGGGGCGGTGGGGAGGACTTCCCGTCATCGGTGCTTGCCACCTTGCAGGGTGGGACCACCGCCGGTGACGGGAGTTCCGCGGACCCGCGAATCAGTGCGCCTCGCCCCAGTTGGCGCCGATGCCCACCTCCACCTCCAGCGGAACGGCCAGGTCGGCGGCGGCGGTCATGCGCTCGCGCAGACCGTCGGTGAGCGCCGACTCGGCGCCCTCGGCCACCTCCAGGATGAGTTCGTCGTGGACCTGGAGGACCATCCGGGCCACGGGAGCATCGGGCCCCTGCAGCCACGCCTCCACCTCGATCATGGCGCGCTTGATGATGTCAGCGGCGGTGCCCTGCATGGGGGCGTTGATGGCGGTGCGCTCGGCGTACTGGCGGCGCTGGGCGTTGCCGGCGTGGATCTCCGGCAGGTGCAGGCGGCGGCCGAAGACGGTCTCCACCCAGCCCTGGCTGCGCGCCCGCTCGCGGGTCTCGTCCATGTAGGTCCGGACGCCGGGGTAGCGCTCGAAGTAGCGATCCACGTAGGACTGCGCCTCGTCGCGCTCGATCCCCAGCTGGCGCGCCAGCCCCCAGGCAGACATGCCGTAGATGAGGCCGAAGTTGATGGCCTTGGCGGCGCGGCGCTGGTCCTCGCCCACCTGGTCGGGGGGGGTGTCGAAGACCTCGGCGGCGGTGGCGCGGTGGATGTCCTCGCCGGCGGCGAAGGCGCGCTTGAGCCCCTCGTCCCCGGAGAGGTGGGCCATGATCCGCAGCTCGATCTGGGAGTAATCGGCGGCCACCAGGCGGCAGCCCTCCGCGGCGATGAAGGCCTGGCGGATGCGCTTGCCGGTCTCGGAGCGCACCGGGATGTTCTGCAGGTTGGGGTCGGCGGAGGAGAGGCGGCCGGTGGCGGTCACGGCCTGGTGCAGGGAGGTGTGGATCCGCCCGGTCTCCGGATTGATGAGCTCCGGCAGCTTGTCGGTGTAGGTGGACTTGAGCTTGGCGTAGCCGCGGTGCTCCAGGATGAGCCGCGGCAGCTCCCAGCCGTCGTCGGCCAGCTCCTGGAGCACGGCCTCGGCGGTGGAGGGCTGCCCCTTGGGGGTGCGCTGCTTCACCGGCAGGCCCTGCTCCTCGAACAGGATGGTCTGGATCTGCTTGGGCGAGGCGAGGTTGAAGGACTGGCCGGCGGCGTCGTGGGCGGCACGCTCCAGCTCGCCCATGCGCTCGGCCAGCTCGGCGGAGATGGTCCCCAGCAGGTCGCGGTCGATGCGCACCCCCCGGCGCTCCATGCGGGCGAGCACCGGAACCAGCGGCATCTCGATGTCGCGGTAGAGGGCCGCCAGCCCCTTATCCCCCTGGAGCTCCGGCCACAGGCGGGCGTGGAGGTCGCGGGTAACCTCCACATCCTCGGCGGCGTAGGGGGCGGCGGTCTCCAGCGGCACCTGGTCGAAGGTGACCTGCTTCGCCCCCTTGCCGGCGACCGCCTCGAAGGAGGTGGTCCGCCGCCCCAGGTGCTTCAGCGCCAGGGTGTCCAGGTCGTGGCGACTGCCGGTGCTGTCCAGGACGTAGGACTCCAGCATGGTGTCGTGATCGACGCCGGCGAGCTCCACCCCGGCGCGGGCGAGGATGGAGAGGTCGTACTTGAGGTTGTGGCCCAGCTTGGGTCGGTCCGGGTCGGTGAGCACCGGGCGCAGGGCGTCCAGGACGGTCGCCCGATCCAGCTGGCCCTCGGGGCCCGGGTCGGCGTGGGCCACCGGGATGTAGGCGGCGCCGTCGCCGTCGGCCACCGCGATCCCCACCAGCGCCGCGCGCATGACCTCCAGGCTGGTGGTCTCGGTATCCAGGGTCACCACCCGGGCGGTCCGCAGCCGTTCCACCCAGGCATCCAGCGCCTCGCGGTCGCGCACCACCTCGGTCGCCGCCCGCTCCCCGGACTCCGGCTCCCCGGCCGGATCACCGTCGCCGTCGGCTTCCGGACCGCGCCCGCTCAGCAGGTCGGAGAGCCAGCCCTGGAACTCCAGGCGGCGATACCAGCTCTCCAGGGCATCGGGATCGGGGCTGGCGCGCTCCAGGTCGGCGGGAGCGCGGTCGAGCGCCACGTCATCCCGGACGGTGACCAGCTCGCGATTGCGCGGCAGCCGCTCCAGGGCGTCGCGCAGGTTCTCGCCGATCTTGCCCTTCATCTCCGGGGCGGCGGCGATGACGCCGTCCAGGTCACCGTACTCGTTGAGCCACTTCACCGCCGTCTTGGGGCCGACCTTCTCCACGCCGGGGATGTTGTCGGAGGTATCCCCCACCAGGGCGAGATAGTCGACGATGCGCTCCGGCGGCACGCCGAACTTCTCCAGCACCGCCTCGCGGTCGAGGACGGTGTCGTTCATGGTATTGACCAGGGTGATGTGGTCATTCACCAGCTGGGCCAGGTCCTTGTCCCCGGTGGAGATCAGCACCTCGGTGCCGTTGGCCGCGGCCCGCCGCGCCAGGGTGGCGATGACGTCGTCGGCCTCCACGCCGTCTTCCACCAGCCGGGGCAGACCCAGGGCGTCCACCAGCTGGTGGATGGCCTCCACCTGGCGGGAGAGTTCATCGGGCATGGGCGGCCGGTTGGCCTTGTAGTCGGCGTAGAGGTCGTCCCGGAAGGTCTTCCCGGGGGCATCGAAGACCACGGCCATCCGCTCGGGCTCGTACTCACGCAGCAGCCGCCGGAGCATGTTGATGACCCCGTAGGTGGCCCCGGTGGGCTCGCCGGCGGAGCTGGTCAGCGCCGGCATGGCGTGGAAGGCGCGATAGAGATAGGACGACCCGTCCACGAGGACGAGGGGCTTAGCGGCCATGGCGACTCCGGATGGTGGACTCGAGGGATTCCCCGGCGAGGATACCGCCGACGGGCCGGGGGTTGCCATCTCGGCCCGGGATCCCCGCTCGGCTGCGGTGGCGGGCAGGGGTGGGCCAAGGTGTCGCGCGGCAGGGACGCCGCGCGCAAGCCTACACGGATGTATTCACGGCATCCCTGGCCCACCCCTGCCCGCCACCGCAGCCGAGCCCCGACAGAAGCGCTCCCCCCGATACCGCCGCCCGGCCCACCTGTGCCAGAATGGCGGGCCCGAACCGAGGGACCCGAACGATGGCGGCGGACAAGCTCCACAAGATGGCCCACCCCGGCATGGCGCCGGTGGACGATACCCTGCTCAACCGCGAGTCCTGGAAGATCTTCCAGATCATGGCGGAGTTCGTGGAGGGCTTCGAGCGGCTGGCCCAGATCAAGCCCTCGGTGAGCATCTTCGGCTCCGCCCGGGCGAGCACCGATCACCCCTACTACCAGTCGGCGGAGGCCATCGCCCACGCCCTCTCCCAGGCCGGCTTCTCCGTGGTCAGCGGCGGCGGACCCGGGATCATGGAGGCGGCCAACAAGGGCGCCTACGAGGGCAAGTCCCCCTCCATCGGGCTCAACATCCAGCTGCCTCACGAGCCCTCGGGCAACGGCTATCAGGATATCAACCTCTCCTTCCGCCACTTCTTCTCGCGCAAGGTGATGTTCGTGAAGTACGCCGCCGCCTACGTGGTGCTGCCCGGCGGCTTCGGCACCCTGGACGAGCTGGCGGAGATCCTGACCCTGGTGCAGACCGGCAAGACCCGGCGCATCCCCATCATCCTGGTCCATCGGCCCTTCTGGGAGGGGCTGCTGGAGTGGTTCCGCGCCACCCTGGTGGGGGAGGGGATGATCAACCCCGAGGACATGGAGCTGGTGCACGTTCTGGACAAGCCCGAGGAGGTGGTGGATGCTATCTTCACCCATTACGAGCACCGCGGCTTCGAGCCCTCGGCCGAAGAACGCGAACGGCTCCTGGACCTCTAGGGATCCCATGCTGCGCATCCTCGCCATACTCCTGCTGGGCGGCCTCGCCCTGCCGGCCTCGGGACAGGAGGAGGACCCCCTGCCCATGCCCCGGGTCGAACCCGGGCCGCTACCGGAGCCGGAGGTCACCATCTCCCCGGACGGGCAGGGCGCGCGGGTGGAGGAGTACCGTATGGGCGGGGAGGTCCGGATGATCCGGATCGTGCCGCGCAACGGCCCCCCGTACTACCTCCTGGACAACGACGGCGACGGCGCCGTGGATACCCGGCGCAACGAGCTGGACGGCATCAACATCAACCAGTGGATCCTCTTTCGCTGGTAGAGGGGCAGGGCATGTCGGTCTACACCCGCGTGGAAACGGAAGAGCTGGCGGCATTCCTGGGGCGCTACGACCTCGGGGAGCTGGAGGATTTTCGCGGCATCTCCGCCGGCATCGAGAACACCAACTACTACGTGACCACCAGCCATCAGGAGCTGGTGCTGACGCTGTTCGAGCAGTTCGAGGAGGAGGAGCTGCCCTGGTTCCTGGAGCTGCTGGACTTCCTCGCCGGGCGCGGCGTGCCGGCGCCGGCGCCCCTGGCCGACCGCGAGGGGGCGCTGCTGCAGCGCTTCAAGGACCGGCCGGCGGCCCTGGTCCGGCGCCTCCACGGGGCCAGCGTCGACCACCCCGGCGTAGAGCACTGCCGCGCCATCGGCGCCGCCCTGGGCCACCTCCACACCGCCGGGCGGGACTTCCCCCGGGAGCGGCCCAATCCCCGCGGCCCCCACTGGTGGCGGGAGACCTCGCGGCGCCTGGAGGGGAAGCTCTCCGACGAGGATCGCCAGCTGCTGGACGCGGAGCTCCACTTCCAGTCGCTGTTCCGCTTCCAGGATATGCCCTCGGGCATCGTCCACGCCGATCTCTTCCGGGACAACGCCCTGTTCGAGGGGACCGAACTCACCGGGATCATCGACTTCTACTACGCCTGCAGCGACGTCCTCCTCTACGACGTCGCCATCACCGTGAATGACTGGTGCTCCGACGGCGAGGGCGCCCTGGACCCGGAGCGGGTGGAGGCCCTGCTGACGGCCTACGGCGAGCAGCGTCCCTTCAGCCCCATCGAGCGGGGCGCCTGGCCGGTAATGCTGCGGGCGGCGGCGCTACGCTTCTGGCTCTCCCGCCTCAATGACCTCCACTTCCCGCGGGCGGGGGAGCTCACCCACACCAAGGACCCGGACACCTTCAAGCGCATCCTTCAGCGCCGGATCCGCGAGGAACGCGCCCTGCGGCGCCTCTGGCCGGGGGCCAAGCGGGCCTGAAGGGGGCACGATGACCGGCGAGAGGCGACACTTCCCGCGGGCGGAGCGGCTGGTCGCCGCCCTGGAGGCGGTGAACGAGGCCGTGGGCCGGGCCGTGGCCTGGCTGCTGGTGGCCCTGGTGGGCGTGGTCGTCCTGGTGGTGGCGCTGCGCTACGGCTTCGATATCGGCTCCATCGCCCTGCAGGAGGCCGCCCTCTACCTCCACGCCTTCGCCTTCATGCTCGGGGTCGCCTACACCCTGCGCCACGACGGCCACGTCCGCGTGGACATCTTCTACCGCCGCCTCTCCCCGCGCGGCCGGGCCGCCGTCGAAATGGGCGGGACGCTGCTCCTGCTGCTGCCGCTCATGGGCTTCATCCTGATCGCCTCCTGGGGCTACGCCGCCGGTAGCTGGGCGCGGCTGGAGGGCTCCCCGGAACCCGGCGGGCTGCCCCTGGTCTTCCTCCTGAAATCGGCCATCCCCGCCATGGCGCTGCTGATGCTGCTGCAGGGGGCCGCCCTGGCCCTGCGCAGCGCCATCCTGCTGGCCGGCGGCCGGATGGCGGATGCCGAACCGGCACCGCGGGAGCTGTAGGCCGTGGGTGCGCTGGTCCTCTTCGCGGCGGTGGCCGCCATCCTGCTCACCGGCTACCCGGTGGCCTTCGCCCTGGGCGGCGGGGCGCTGCTGGTGGCCGGCATCGCCACGCTCACCGGCCACTTCGACCCCGTCCTGCTGGATACCCTGCCCAGCCGGATCTACGGGGTGATGACCAACCAGACCCTCATGGCGGTGCCGCTGTTCGTCTTCATGGGGGTGGTGCTGGAGCGCTCGCGCCTGGCCGAGGACCTGCTGGACACCATGGCGGGATTGTTCGGCAACCTGCGCGGCGGCATGGCCATCGCGGTAGTCCTGGTGGGGGCGCTCATGGGGGCGAGCACCGGCATCATCGGCGCCACGGTGGTGACCATGGGGCTGCTGGCCCTGCCCACCATGCTCGACCGCGGCCACGACCCGCGCACCGCCACCGGCACCATCTGCGCCTCGGGCACCCTGGGCCAGATCCTGCCGCCCTCCATCATCCTGGTCCTGCTGGGGGACGTGCTGGGCTCGGCCTACCAGAAGGCTCAGCTCGCCCAGGGCAACTACAGCCCCGACACGGTCTCGGTGGGTGATCTGTTCGCCGGCGCGCTGCTGCCGGGGCTGCTGCTGGTGGGGCTCTATATCGGCTATGTGCTGTGGCTGGCGTGGCGCCGGCCGGAGCGGGTGCCCGCCGCCGGTTCCGAGGCGCGACCGGGGATCGGCCGGGTGCTACGGGTCCTGGTGCCGCCGCTGGCGCTCATCGTGGCCGTCCTGGGCTCCATCCTCGGCGGCATCGCCACCCCCACCGAGGCGGCCGGGGTAGGCGCCATCGGGGCGCTGATCCTGGCGGCGGCGCGGCGGCGGCTGGGGGTCGAGCTCCTTCGGGGATCGGCACGCTCCACCCTGCAGGTGACCGCCATGGTCTTCCTCATCTTCATCGCCGCCTCGGTCTTCTCCCTGGTCTTCCGGGGGCTGGGCGGTGACGAGGCGGTGGAGTCCTTCCTCACCAACCTCCCCGGCGGCACGGCCACGGCAGTGCTGCTGGTGATGGTGGTGATGTTCCTGCTGGGCTTCATCCTGGATTTCATCGAGATCACCTACGTGGTGGTCCCGGTGGTGGCGCCGGCCCTGCTCATGATGGGCGTGGACCCGGTCTGGCTGGGGGTCCTCATCGCCATGAACCTGCAGACCTCGTTCCTCACGCCGCCCTTCGGCTTCGCCCTGTTCTACCTGCGCGGGGTGGCGCCGGAGTCGGTGCCCACCGGCGCCCTCTACCGCGGGGCGCTGCCCTTCATCGCCCTGCAGCTCGTTGCCCTGGCTATCCTCGCCGGCTGGCCGGAGCTGGCTACCTGGCTCCCGGAGCAGATCTACGGCTGAGGCGCCGCCCCGGGAATCCAGAGGGGACGGACGGCCCGGCACCCTGCTGCCAGGTACGCCGTGAAGACATCCCTGTCGGCTCGACGGCAGCATCCCTGCTGCCGACGACCTGGCAGCAGGGTGCCGGGCCGTCCGCCGGGCCTGTTCAGGAAGGGTCTTTGAGGCCCCGGGCGCCTCAGCCGGAACGGGCGTTGAGGTAGGCGCGCTCGGAGACGTCGTGCCAGGCCACCACCCGGTCCCGGAACTGGCGGTAGGAGTCGTGGATCCGGCCGGCGAGGTCGCTGGCGGCGGCGATATCCCCCACCACCTCCTCGCTGGTCTGCCGCAGCGCCGTCAGGGCGTCGTCGGGCAGGCGCCGGATATCCACCCCCTCGTCGCGCAGGGTCTCCAGGGCCTGATGGTTGCGCGCGGTGAACTCGGAGAGCAGATCCAGGTTGGCCGCCTGGCAGGCGGCGCGGACGATGGCCTTGAGGTCGTCGGAGAGCGCCGCGAAGGCCTCCTGGTTCACGAAGGCCTCCAGGGTGGTCCCCGGCTCGTGCCAGCCGGGGTAGTAGTAGTAGTCGGCGGCCTTGTGCAGGCCGAAGGCGAGGTCGTTCCAGGGGCCGACCCATTCGGTGGCGTCGATGGTCCCGCTCTGCAGGGCGGTGAAGATCTCGCCGCCGGGGAGGTTCACCGGGCTGCCGCCCACCCGCTCCAGGACCTCGCCGCCGAGGCCGGGGATCCGCATCTTCAGTCCCTTCAGGTCGGAGAGGTCGTTGATGGGGTGGTTGAACCAGCCGGCCATCTGGACGCCGGTGTTCGCCGCCGCCATGGGGACGAGGCCAAAGGGAGCGTAGGTCTCCTCCCAGAGCTCCATGCCGCCGCCGTGGTAGAGCCAGGCGTTCATCTCCTGGGCGGTGAAGCCGAAGGGGACGGCGGAGAAGAACTGGGCCGCCTCGCTCTTGCCCTTCCAGTAGTAGGCGGCGCCGTGGCCCATCTGGGCGGTATTATTCGAGACCGCCTCGAAGATCTCGAAGGCGGGGACCAGCTCCCCGGCGGCGTAGACGGTCACCTGGATGCGGCCACCGCTCATCTCCTGGATCCGGCGCGCCAGGTGTTCGGCCCCGGTCCCCATGCCGGGGAAGTTCTCCGGCCAGGTAGTGACCATGCGCCACTCGTGGGTCTGCCGGGTCTGCGCCGCGGGGGCGGCGCTGCCCTGCTCCTCCCGGCCGCAGGCGGCGAGACCGCCGCCGGCCAGGGCCGAGATCCCGAGATTGCGGACGAATGCGCGTCGATCCATGGTGCCTCTCCGTTGGTGGTCACTCACCCCGCCGGGGTGAGGTTGGCATGGCTGGCCACCAGCCACTTCAGGCCGGCGTCGTCGAAGTTCACGTGCAGGCGCGCCCGGGGGCCATCGCCCTCGCAGTCGATGATCACCCCCTCGCCGAAGGTGGGATGGTGGACGCGCTGGCCCAGGGTCACGCCCTCGCCCACCTCGGTGTCCGGCGCGGGTGCGGCCGCCGGGGCGCTGGGGGCGCGCCCCGGGCGCACCGACTCCACGTGCTCCTCCGGCAGCTCGGTGAGAAAGCGCGACGGCCGGGTATGGCCCTCGCGGCCGTGGAGGCGGCGGCTCTCGGCCCGAGTGAGGTAGAGTTCGGACATGGCGCGGGTCATGCCGACGTAGCAGAGGCGCCGCTCTTCCTCCAGACGGTTACCGTCCTCCAGCGCCATGCGGTGGGGGAAGAGCCCCTCCTCCATGCCGGCGATGAAGACCAGCGGGAACTCCAGCCCCTTGGCGCCGTGGAGGGTCATGAGGTGGACGCAGTCCTCCCCGGCGGCGGCCTGGGCCTCGCCGGCCTCCAGGGAGGCATGGGTGAGGAAGGCGCCCAGCAGGTCTTCGGTGTCCACGTCCCCGGGGTCCAGTTCGAAGGCGCGGGCGGCGCTGACCAGCTCGTCCAGGTTGTCCACCCGGGCCTGGCCGCGCTCGCCCTTCTCCTTCTGCAGGTAGTGATCGGCCAGGCCGCTGTGCTGGCGGGCGGTCTCCACCTGCTCGGCGAGGGAGAGGCCGTCGATGGCCTGCTCCAGCTCCTCGATGGTGGTGAGGAAGCGCTGGATGGCCTTGGTGGCCCGGGCGCCCAACTGCCCGTTGCCGGCGGCCTCCCAGGCCGTGGCCCAGAGGGTGAGGCCGCGTTCCCGGGCGATCTGGCGCAGGTTGTCCACGGTGCGCTCGCCGATCCCGCGGCTGGGGGTGTTCACCACCCGCTCGAAGGAGGGGTCGTCGTCGCGACTGGCCACCAGGCGCAGATAGGCGAGCAGGTCCTTGATCTCGGCCCGTTCGAAGAAGCGCGGCCCGCCGTGGATGCGGTAGGGGATCCCGCTGTGGACCAGGACCTCCTCCAGCACCCGGGAGAGGGCGTTGGAGCGATAGAGGATGGCGCACTCGTCCCGGCGGCCGCCGCCCTCTACCCACTGCTGGATCCGGCGGCCGATGAAGCGCGCCTCCTCGTTCTCGTTGAAGGCGTCGTAGATCCGCACCGGCTCGCCGTGGCCGGTCTCCGTCCACAGCTCCTTGCCCAGCCGCTCGGGATTGCGGGCGATGAGCTGGTTGGAGGCGCCCAGGATATGGCCGGTGGAGCGGTAGTTCTGCTCCAGGCGGACGGTGACCACGTCCGGGAACTCCTGGCTGTAGCGGCGGATGTTCTCCACCCGGGCGCCGCGCCAGCCGTAGATGGACTGGTCGTCGTCGCCCACCGCGAAGACGGTGCCGGAGTCGCCGGCGAGCAGCCGCAGCCAGGCGTACTGGATGGCGTTGGTGTCCTGGAACTCGTCCACCAGGATGTGGCGAAAGCGGCGCCGGTAGTGGTCGAGGATCCCCGGGTTGTCGCGCCAGAGCTCCCAGGCACGCAGCAGCAGCTCGGCGAAGTCCACCACGCCGGCGCGCCGGCAGGCCTCCTCGTAGGCGCGGTAGAGCTCCAGGAGGGTGCGGTGGTAGGGGTCGCCGCGGTGGTCGATATCCGCCGGGCGCTGGCCATCGTCCTTACGGGCGTTGATGAAGCCCTGGACCTGGCGGACGGGCCAGCTGGACTCGTCCAGCCCCTGCTCCTGGAGGACGCGCTTGACCAGCCGCTGCTGGTCGGCGGAATCCAGGATCTGGAAGTTCTTCGGCAGGTCCGCCTCGGCGTGGTGCTGGCGTAGCAGGCGGTGAGCGAGGCCGTGGAAGGTCCCCACCCACATCCCGGTGGCCGGCAGGCCCACCAGCGCCTCGATGCGCTCGCGCATCTCGCCGGCGGCCTTGTTGGTGAAGGTGACGGCCAGGATCCCGAAGGGGCTCACCCCTTCCGCCTGGATGAGCCAGGCGATGCGGTGGACCAGCACCCGGGTCTTGCCGCTGCCGGCGCCGGCCACCACCAGGGTATGTCCCGGGGGGCCGCCCACGGCCTCGCGCTGGGCGTCGTTGAGGGGGTCGAGTAGGGCGGTTACATCCATGCCGGCATGATACCGGAGAACGGCCTTGCCGCCACGCCGGTGGCGGACGAGAATGGTCGGCCAACCCTGCCGAGGCCCGTCGAAACGCGCATGCACATCCTTCTGGTGGAGGACGACCCGGACATCGCCGCCATCGCCCGCATGGCCCTGGAAGAGGTCGGCGGCCTGGCGGTCACCGTGGCTGCCGATGGCCGTTCCGGGGTGGAGGTCGCCCGGGAGGCGGCGCCGGACCTCGCGGTTCTCGATGACATGCTCCCCGACGGCGATGGCCCCGGCACCCTGGCGGCCCTGCGCGAGGTCCCGGGCCTGGAGGGGCTGCGGGCGGTCTACCTCACCGCCAATACCGGCGATACCGACCGCCTGAGCGGCCCGGGGGTGCTCGGGATCATCGACAAGCCCTTCGACCCCATGGGGCTCGCCGACCGGCTCCGGGACCTGGCCGGCCATGAGTGAGCGGCTGGAGGCGCTGGTGGCCGACTACCGGGCACGCCTGCCCGGACGGGTAGCGGCGCTGGAGGAGGCAGCCCGCCGACTGGCCGCTGGGGAGGAGGGCGCGCGAGGGGAGATCCGGGCCGAGGCCCACCGACTCAAGGGCTCCGGGGCCTCCTACGGCCTGGAGGCGTTGAGCCGGACGGCGGGGGCGCTGGAACGGGCGGCCCGGGAGGGCGACGCCGATGCCGTCGCCGCGGCGCTGCAGGATCTGCGGGCCGCGATCACTCCACCGTGACCGACTTGGCCAGGTTGCGCGGCTGATCCACGTCGGTGCCCTTGATCACCGCCACGTGGTAGGCGAGCAGCTGCAGCGGCACGGTGTAGACCACCGGGGCGATGAGTTCGTGGCTGTGCTCCAGGGGGAAGGTCCGCACCCCCTCACCATCATCCATGCCGGCGGCGGTATCGGCGAAGACCACCAGCCGGCCGCCCCGGGCGCGGACCTCCTGGAGGTTGGACTTGAGCTTCTCCAGCAGGTCGTCGTTGGGGGCGATGGCAATGACCGGCATCTCGCCGTCCACCAGGGCCAGGGGCCCGTGCTTGAGCTCTCCGGCGGGGTAGGCCTCGGCGTGGATGTAGGAGATCTCCTTGAGCTTCAGCGCCCCCTCCATGGCCACCGGGTAGAGCGGCCCGCGACCCAGGAAGAGGGAGTGGTGCTTGTCCGCGAAATCGGCGGCCAGGGCATCGATGGCGTCGTTGAGCTCCAGGGCCCGCTCGATCCGGCGCGGCAGCTCCTCCAGCGCGGCGACGTACTCCGCCTCGCGCTCGGCCGGTAGCCCGTTGCGCCGGGCGAGGGCAAGGGTCAGCAGGAGCAGGGCGGTGAGCTGGGTGGTGAAGGCCTTGGTGGAGGCGACGCCGATCTCCGGGCCCGCCCGGGTCATGAGCACCAGCTCCGACTCCCGTACCAGGGAGCTCTCCGGGACGTTGCAGATGGCCAGCGCCCGGCTTCCCACCCGCGCCTTGATGTCCCGCAGGGCGGCGAGGGTGTCGGCGGTCTCCCCGGACTGGGAGATGGTCACCACCAGGGTGTCCGGCCGGACCACCGGCCGCCGGTAGCGGAACTCGTTGGCTACCTCCACGCTGCAGGGCACGCCGGCCACCGCCTCCAGCCAGTACCGGGCGACCATGCCGGCGTGGTAGCTGGTACCGCAGGCGAGGATCTGGACCTCGCGCACGCCGTCGAGGACCTCCGCCGCGCCGTAGCCGAAGGCCTCCTCCAGCACCCGGCCGCCGGCCAGGCGGCCCTCCAGGGTGTCGGCCACCGCCCGGGGCTGTTCGAAGATCTCCTTGAGCATGAAGTGGCGGTAGTTGCCGCGCTCCACGGCACCAGGGGTCAGCGACGACTCCTGCTCCGGCCGGCTCACCCCTTGGCCCTCGACATCGAAGAGGCGATAGGCCTCCCGGGTGATATCCGCGAGGTCGCCCTCCTCGAGGTAGACGAAGCGGCGGGTCACCGGGAGCAGGGCGGCGACGTCGGAGGCGATGAAGTGCTCGCCGATACCGACACCGATGACCAGGGGGCTGCCGCGCCGCGCGGCCACCAGGCGGCCGGGCTCGTCGGCGCTGACCACCCCCAGGGCGTAGGCGCCCTCCAGGTCCGCCGTAGTCCGACGGACCGCCTCGGCCAGGTCGTTGCAGACCGCCAGGTGGCGATGGACCTGGTGGGCGATGACCTCGGTATCGGTCTGGGAGGTAAACCGGTAGCCGTCCACCTCCTGCTGCCGGCGGAGTTCGGCGTGGTTCTCGATGATGCCGTTGTGGACCACCGCCACCCGGCCCTCGCAGATATGCGGGTGGGCGTTGGCCTCGGAGGGGGCGCCGTGGGTCGCCCAGCGGGTATGGGCAATCCCGACATGACCGGTGAGGGGCTCGTCCTCCAGACGCTCGGCCAGGGCGGCGACCTTGCCCACGGCCCGCCGCCGGCCCAGGCCGTGCTCCCGGTCCAGGGCGACCAGCCCGGCGGAGTCGTAGCCGCGATATTCCAGCCTACGGAGCCCCTCCATGAGGATGGAGACCACATCACGCTCCGCTACCGCACCCACGATCCCGCACATCGATTCAGCCCTCCCGGCCGTCGTCCTTGCAAGGGCGGCGCCAGTCCTCGATGGTCCGCTGGCGCACCCGCGTAATGGTGAGCTGCCCGGCCGGGGCATCCCGGGTCAGGGTGGTCCCTGCACCCAGGGTCGCTCCGGCACCGATGGTGACCGGTGCCACTAGCTGGCAGTCCGACCCGATGAAGGCGTCGTCGCCGATGGTGGTGGTGTGCTTGTGGGCGCCGTCGTAGTTGCAGGTAATCGTCCCGGCGCCAATATTCACTCCCGCCCCCATCTCGGTATCCCCGATGTAGGCGAGGTGGTTCACCTTGGAGCCGCGCCCGATTCGGCTGGCCTTGGTCTCGACAAAGTTGCCCACTTTTGCGCCCTCGGCCAGTTCGCTGCCCGGGCGGATGCGGGCGAAGGGGCCGACACTGGCCCCGGCCCCCAGGCTGGCCCCCTCGATAATGGTATGGGGCTCGACTCGAACGCCATCGCCCAGACGGCAGTTCCGCAGCACCGCCCCCGGCCCGATGTAGACATCCCGGCCCAGCGCCACCTCTCCCTCGAGGACAACATCGATATCGATCTCGACATCGCCCGGGGTGGTCACCTCGCCCCGGATGTCGACCCGCGCGGGGTCGCGCAGCGTCACCCCGGCAAGCATCAGGGCTTCGGCCCGCCGCCGCCGGTAGGCCGCCTCGGCAGCCGCGAGCTGGACCCGGTTGTTCACCCCGGCCACCTCGTCCGGGTCGTGGGTGACGATCCCGGCCGCTGCCTGGCCCTCGTCGGCAGCCAGCGCCACCACGTCGGTGAGGTAGTACTCCCCCTGGGCGTTGTCCCGGGAGGTCGCCGCGAGCCAACGACGGAGAGCCTCCGCCGGACCGGCCAGCATGCCGGTATTCACCTCACCGATGGCGCGCTGGGTCTCCGTGGCGTCCTTCTCCTCCACGACCCCGACCACCGCACCGTGGTCATCCCGCAGGATCCGCCCGTAGCCGCCGGGGTGGGCGAGCTGGGTGGTGAGCACGGCGAGCCGCCCCTCCGCCGCGCCGGCCAGCCGCTCCAGGGTCGCCGCCGTTACCAGGGGCACGTCGCCGTAGAGGACCAGGACGGTGTGGTCATCCGGGATCCCGGGCAGGGCGCAACCGACTGCATGGCCGGTCCCCAGCTGTTCGGCCTGTTCGACCCAGCTGATATCGCGCCCTTCAAAGGCCTCCCGGACCGCCTCCCCGCCGTGGCCGTGGACGACATGGATCCCGACCGGATCCAGGCCGGCGGCAGCATCGATGGCATGGCCCAGCATGGAGGCCGGCCCCACCGGGTGGAGGACCTTGGGCAAGGATGACCGCATGCGGGTACCCTGGCCAGCAGCGAGAATGATTACGGAGAGCTTCTGGGACATGGTCATACCGCGTTTGTAATCCAGCGGAGGGATGAGGGCAATATTTCCGGGGGCCGGAAACAGAACAAGGGCAGTTACCTGCCCTTGTTCTGACCATCTGCTTGCAGCATACGCGTCTAGATGCCGGTGCGCTGCCGCAGCCGTTGAATGGTCTGGAGCTTCGCCACCGCTTCGGCCAGTTCGGCCTGGGCCGAGGCGTAGTCCAGCTCCGCCTTCTGATCCGCCATGGCCCGTTCGGCCCGATCCTTCGCCTTCTGGGCCTCGGCCTCGTCGAGGTCGCGGGCCCGGACGGCCGAATCGGCCAGGACGGTGGTGACGTGCGGCTGGACCTCGAGGACACCGCCGGAGACGAAGAAGGCCTGCTTTTCGCCCCCCTTCTCCACGGTGACCTCGCCCGGCCGCAGCCGCGTGAGCAGCGGGGTGTGGCGCGGCATGATGCCGACGTCCCCCCCGTCTGCTGGCGCCGTCACCATCTCCACCGTACCGGCGTAGATGGATTCCTCGGCGCTGACGATGTCGACGTGCATGGTCATGGCCATTTCCGGCCTCCCTTAGAGGTTCTTGGCCTTCTCGATGGCCTCGTCGATGGAGCCCACCATGTAGAAGGCCTGCTCGGGCAGATCGTCGTGCTCGCCCTCGACGATGCCCTTGAAGCCCCGGATGCTCTCGGCGAGGGAGACGTACTTCCCGGGCGCGCCGGTGAAGACCTCCGCCACGAAGAAGGGCTGGGAGAGGTAGCGCTGGATCTTGCGCGCCCGGGACACCGCCAGCTTGTCATCCTCGGAGAGCTCGTCCATGCCGAGGATGGCGATGATGTCCTTGAGCTCCTTGTACCGCTGCAGGACGTTCTGCACCTCGCGGGCGGTATCGTAGTGCTCCTGGCCCACCACCTGCGGGTCGAGCTGACGGCTGGTGGAGTCCAGCGGGTCCACCGCCGGGTAGATGCCCAGCTCCGCGATCTGGCGGGAGAGCACGACGGTGGCGTCCAGGTGGGCGAACACCGTGGCCGGGGCCGGGTCGGTGAGGTCGTCCGCCGGGACGTAGACCGCCTGCACGGAGGTAATGGAACCCTTCTGGGTGGAGGTGATGCGCTCCTGGAGCATGCCCATCTCCTCCGCCAGGGTCGGCTGGTAGCCCACCGCGGAGGGCATGCGGCCGAGAAGGGCCGAGACCTCGGTGCCGGCGAGGGTGTAACGGTAGATGTTGTCGATGAACATCAGCACGTCACGGCCCTCGTCACGGAAGTACTCCGCCATGGTCAGGCCGGTCAGCGCCACGCGCAGGCGGTTGCCCGGCGGCTCGTTCATCTGGCCGTAGACCAGCGCCACCTTGTCGAGGACGTTGGACTCCTTCATCTCGTGGTAGAAGTCGTTGCCCTCGCGGGTCCGCTCGCCGACGCCGGCGAAGACGGAGTAGCCGGAGTGCTCAATGGCGATGTTGCGGATGAGCTCCATCATGTTGACGGTCTTGCCCACGCCGGCGCCCCCGAAGAGGCCGACCTTGCCGCCCTTGGCGAAGGGGCAGAGGAGGTCGATGACCTTGATGCCGGTCTCCAGCAGCTCGGTGGAACCGGACTGCTCGTCGTAAGCCGGCGGCTCGCGGTGGATGCCCCAGCGCTCCTGGGCCTCCACCGGGCCTTCCTCGTCCACGGGCTCGCCCAGGACGTCCATGACGCGGCCCAGCGTGCCGGTCCCGACCGGGACCTGGATGGCCTCGCCGGTGTTGGTCACTTCCATGCCGCGCTTGAGGCCCTCGGTGGTGCCCAGGGCGATGGTGCGGACCACACCGTCACCGAGCTGCTGCTGGACCTCGAGGGTCAGCCCGGTCTCCGCCAGCTTGAGGGCGTCGAAGACCTTCGGGACGGAGCCGCGCTCGAACTCGATGTCGACCACGGCGCCGATGATTTGTACGACCTTACCAGTACTCATGTTGGGTACCCCTTGAATTCCGCTCCGATTCGGTGGCCCGGCGGTCAGACCGCGGCGGCGCCGGCGACGATCTCGGAGAGCTCCTGCGTAATGGCGGCCTGGCGGGCCTTGTTGTAGGCCAGCTGCAGGTCGTTGATGATGTCCCCGGCGTTGTCCGAGGCGGCCTTCATGGCGACCATCCGGGAGGCCATCTCCGACGCGACGTTCTCCACCACCGCCTGGAAGACCTGCGATTCGATGTAGCGGGTCAGCAGATCGTCCAGAACCGTGGCCGCGTCCGGCTCGTAGAGGTAGTCCCAGTGGTGCTGGAGCTCCTCGTCCTCGGCCGGCGGCAACGGCAGCAGCTGGATGATCTCCGGCTGCTGGGTCATGGTGTTCACGAACCGGTTCTGCGCCAGATAGAGCCGGTCGATCCGGCCCTCGTTGTAGGCATCCAGCATCACCTTCACGGTGCCGATGATGTCGGAGAGCCCCGGCTTGTCGCCCAGCCCGGTGGCCTCGGCGACGATGTTGGCGCCGAGCCGGTTGTAGAACTGCAGCCCCTTGCTGCCGATCACGGCGTGGTCGAGGCCGATGCCCTTCTCGTCCCACTCCCGCAGGTCCTTCACGGTCTTGCGGAAGAGATTGACATTGAGGCCGCCGCAAAGGCCGCGATCCGTGGTCACGGTAATATAGCCGGCCCGCTTCACCTCTTCCCGCTCCTCGAGGAACGGATGGCGATACTCGGGATGGGCGTTGGCCAGATGCCCGATCACCTGCCGCATCTTGTCGGAGTAGGGGCGGGTCGCCTCCATCCGATCCTGCGCCTTGCGCATCTTGGAGGCGGCCACCATCTCCATGGCCTTGGTGATCTTCTGGGTATTCTGGATGGACTTGATCTGAGTCCGTATCTCCTTAGCGCCCGCCATCGGTCTGCCCCCGGGTTACCAAGCGTGGTTGGCCTTGAAGTCGTCGAGGGCCTTGCGCAGGGCCGCGTCGACCTCATCGTCGTACTTGCCGGTCTCGTCCAGCTTCGCGACCAGGTCGGCATGCTGCGACTTCGCGTAGTCGTGCAGGGCGGCCTCGAAGTCCACGACCTTTTTGGTCTCCAGGTCGTCCAGATAGCCCTCGTTGGCCGCGAACAGCGAGAAGGCCATCAGCCCGACACCCAGCGGCTTGTACTGGTTCTGCTTCATCAGCTCCATGACGCGCTCACCGCGCTCGAGCTGCTTGCGGGTGTGCTGGTCCAGGTCCGAGGCGAACTGGGCGAAGGCCGCGAGCTCGCGGTACTGCGCCAGGGCCAGCCGGATGCCACCACCGAACTTCTTGATGATCTTGGTCTGAGCGGAGCCACCCACCCGGGAAACCGACAGGCCGGCGTTGATGGCCGGACGGATGCCCGAGTTGAAGAGGTCGCTCTCCAGGAAGATCTGACCGTCGGTGATGGAGATCACGTTGGTCGGAACGAAGGCAGAGACGTCGCCGGCCTGGGTCTCGATGATGGGCAGGGCGGTCAGGGAACCCGTCTTGCCCTTCACCTCGCCGTTGGTCTTCTGCTCGACGAAGTCCTCGTTGACCCGCGCCGCGCGCTCGAGAAGCCGGGAGTGCAGGTAGAACACATCACCCGGATAGGCCTCGCGGCCCGGGGGACGGCGCAGCAGCAGGGAGACCTGGCGATAGGCCCACGCCTGCTTGGTGAGGTCGTCATAGATGATGAGGGCATCCTCGCCCCGGTCCCGGAAGTACTCGCCCATGGCGCAACCGGCATACGGGGCGATGTACTGCATGGAGGCCGGGTCGGCGGCGGTGGCGGCGACCACGATGGTGTGCTCCATGGCGCCGTGCTCTTCGAGCTTGCTCACCACGTTGGCCACCGAGGAGGCCTTCTGGCCCACGGCGACGTAGATGCACTTAACGCCGGTGCCCTTCTGATTGATGATGGCGTCGACGCCGACGGCAGTCTTGCCGGTCTGGCGGTCGCCGATAATGAGCTCACGCTGGCCGCGGCCCACCGGCACCATGGCGTCGATGGCCTTGAGGCCGGTCTGCATCGGCTGGTCCACACCCTGGCGCGAGATGACGCCGGGGGCGATCTTCTCGATGGGCTCGTGGCTGGCGGCCTCCACCGGGCCTTTGCCGTCCACGGGCTGGCCCAGGGAGTTGACTACGCGACCGAGGAGGTTCTCGCCCACCGGCACATCGAGGATGCGGCCGGTCGCCTTGACGGTGTCGCCCTCGGCGATGTGCTCGAACGGGCCGAGGATAACGGCACCGACGGAGTCCCGCTCCAGATTGAGGGCCATACCGAAGGTCTCCCCCGGGAACTCCAGGACCTCGCCGGACATGATGTCGGCCAGGCCGTGGAGGCGGGCGATGCCGTCGGAGAGGCTGACCACGGTACCCTCGGTACGCGCCTCCGAGACGGATTCGAAGTTCTCGATCCGCTTCTTGATGAGATCGCTGATCTCGGAAGGATTCAGTTGCATGCTTGCATTCCTCTCGATTCGGTCCGGTTACTGCCGCAGGGACCCGGCGAGCCGCTCCAGGCGCCCCACTGCCGAGCCGTCGATGACCAGGTCGCCGGCCCGGACCACGGCGCCGCCCAGCAGCTCCTCGTCGGTCCGGCAGGTCAGCCGCACCTCACGGCCGAGCCGCTTCTTGAGGGCCTCGGCGAGCTTCGCCTGCTGGGCCTCGTCCAGCGGCCGGGCCGACACCACCTCGGCCTCGACCTCACCCTCGGCGCGGGAGCGCTCCTGCTCATAGAGGGCCGCGATATCCGGGAGGATGCTGAGGCGATCCCGTTCGGCGAGTAGCCGCAGCAGATTGCGGGCGTGGTCATCCAGGGTGTCCTTGCCGACCTCGCCGATGATCTCGACGAGCTGGTCGGGCTCCACCCCGGGGTTGTCGAACAGCGACGCCATCTCCGGGGCACTGGCGACCTGGCTCATGAGGTCGAGCATGCTGGACCACTGGTCCAGCGCGCCCTTCTCACGCGCCAGCTCCAGCAGCGCCTCGGCGTAGGGTCGGGCGATGGTGATGTTCTCGGCCATGGTCTGCCCCTAGATCTCGGTGACGAGGTCCGAGATGAGATCCTCGTGGGCGCTGGCGTCGATCTCGCGCTTGAGGATCCGGCTCGCACCCTGGGTGGAGAGCTCGGCCACGCGGCTGCGCAGCTGCTCCCGAGCCCGGTTGACCTCCTGCTCGATCTCCGCCTGAGCGGCGGCCTTCAGGCGGTCACCCTCTTCACGCGCCGAGTCCTTGGCCTCTTCCACGATCTCGTTGGAGCGCTTCTGGGCCTGGGCGATGATCTCGGCGGCCTGTTCCTTGGCCTGGGCCAGCTCCTCCTTGGCGCGCTGCTCGGCCAGCTCCTTTTCGTGCTGCCCCTTTTCGGCGGCAGCCAGGCCATCGGCGATGCGCTTCTGGCGCTGCTCCATCACATTGGTCAACGGTCCCCAAAGATACCGGTTCACGAACCAGATCAGGATGGCGAAGACCAGGATCTGAGCAAATAGCGTTGCAGTAACGTTCACGGCGTTGCTCCTCCCGCTGGGGGGTTTATCGGCGAGTCAACGAGCAGTCTCGTCCGACCTCAGCCGACGGCCGCAACGAAGGGGTTGGCGAAGATGAACCACATGGACAGACCGAGCACGATCATCGGGAAGGCCTCCATGAGGCCGCCGGTGAAGAGCATCTGACCCATGAGCTGGGCGCGCATCTCGGGCTGGCGGGCAATGCCCTCGATGTACTTGGAGCAGATCATGCCCCAGCCGAGGGCGGAACCCAGGCCGGCGGCGGCCAGGATGATGCCGACACCGATGGCGGTGGAAGCGATGATTTCGTTCATGGGACTTCTCCTTGGATGCGAATGGATGGTGTTCGAAATCGCGGTACGCCGGGGCGCCCTAGTGGTGCTCCAGATCCTGGCTCGCCATACCCAGGTAGACGGCCGTCAGCAGCATGAAGATGAAGGCCTGCAGGGTGATGACCAGGATATGGAAGATGGCCCAGAGGGTCCCCAGGGCAATCTGCGGGATCCAGGCGGCGCCGAAGCCGCCCAGGGACAGCAGGGCGATGAGCAGGAACAGCAGCTCGCCGGCGAACAGGTTGCCGAAGAGTCGCAGGGCGAGGCTGACCGGCTTGGCGACCTCTTCGATGGCGGTCATGACGACGTTCACCGGGAAGAGGTAGGGGCCGAAGGGGTGGGTCAGGAACATCTTGAGATACCCGACCAGCCCCTTGGACCGGAGATTGTAGATGATGATGAGCGCGAAGACGGTAAGCGCCAGCGCGAAGGTCGTATCCAGCTCGGTGGTCGGCACGACCTTGAGGTATTCCATACCGGCCAGGGTCGCGACCCAGGGAAGCAGGTCCACCGGGATGAGGTCCATGAAGTTCATCAGGAAGACCCACATGAAGATGGTCAGGGCCAGCGGGCCCACCAGCTTGTCCCGGTTGGGGAAGACGTCGCTCACCTGGCCGTCGACAAACTCGACGATGGCCTCGACCCAGTTCTGCAGGCCGGAGGGCGTATCCTGCTGCAGGCGCTTGCCGATAGCCCGGCCCATCCAGATCAGGATGGCAGCGAGGAGGACACTGAAGAAGACGGTATCGATCTTCAGGGTCCAGAAGCCCTCGCCTACCTGGAGGTTGTGGAGGTGGTGATTGATGTACTCGGTCGGAGACGGCGTTCCGGTGGCCACGACGCTTTTCTCCCCTCGTTTCTTAGAAAATCAGTCGGCCCGCGGCGGCGCGGTCTCTACGCGATTGAAGAGATAACCCATCTGGGCCACCGCAAAGCCGGTCAGTATGCCGAGGGGGTCCAGTTCCAGGACCCCCATGCCCAGCGCCAGTAGCGCCAGGGCCAGTACGAAGCGGGCGGCGAAGCCGATGTAGAGCTCCGCCAGCCCGCGGTTGGTGCTGCTGCCCAGCGCCTCCGTGGCGCGCAGCAGCCGCCAGCCGCTGATCAGGGTGGCCGCCAGGGTAATGCCGCCACCGTAGAGCGCGGCCATTGCCGGCTCGAGGCCGGCCTGCCACGCCCAGACCGCGGCGGCGGCCGCCGTCAGCGCTGCCTGTACACCCAGAAGACTCAGGAGGGAGCGCTGGAGGACGGTGGTTGCGAACTTCATGGACCCCTGTCGACCCGTCCGGACCCGTGCCGCACGGGAGCCGGACCGTTATTGAGGCGCGGAGTATAAAGACTCCCCCACAGGGGGTCAACGAAGGGCCGGGGCAAAGCCCCTACTTGATATGGGCCAGAATCCCCTCGAGTTCGTCCAGGGAGTTGTAGCGGATCTCGACCTTCCCCTTGCCCTGCTTGCCCTGGCTCACCTTGACCGGGGCGCCCAGGCGCTCGGAGAGGTCCTCCTGAAGGCGGCGGACATCGGGGTCTTCGCGCGCGGGCTCGGCCGGCTCCGTCGCCCCCTCCTGGAGGCGGCGGACGAGCTTCTCGGTCTCGCGCACGGTGAGCTCGCGCTCGGCCACGTCGCGGGCGGCGCGGACCTGCTCCGCCCCCTCCAGGGCGAGGAGGGCGCGGGCGTGACCCATCTCCAGGGCGCCCATCTCCACCAGCTCCCGGGCGCCCTCTTCCAGGCCCATGAGGCGCAGGAGATTGGTGACGGCCACCCGGGAGCGGCCCACCGCCTCGGCGACCTGGTGGTGGGTGAGCTCGAACTCCTCGATGAGGCGGTGGAGGGCGTGCGCCTCCTCGATGGGGTTGAGTTCCTCGCGCTGGATATTCTCGATGAGCGCGATGGCCAGGGCGGCCTGGTCCGGGACCTCGCGGATCACCGCCGGGATGGTGGCCAGTTCCGCCATCCCCGCGGCCCGCCAGCGCCGCTCGCCGGCGATGATCTCGTAATCGATGTCCCCCTCCTCGTCCACGGCGCGGACGACGATGGGCTGGACCACCCCCTGCATGCGGATGGAGTGGGCCAGTTCCTCCAGGGCATCCGGGTCCATGTCCCGCCGCGGCTGATAGCGGCCGCGGCGGATCCGCTCCACCGCGACCTCCGCCAGCTGGTCGCCGGCGGCGCGGTCCACCGTGGGGCTCGCGGCGGCGTCCGGGTCGGAGAGGAGGGCGTCGAGTCCGCGGCCGAGGCCGCGCTTGCGTGCGCTCATGGAAACGGGGTTCCTCCGTGAAGGATCGACTGGGGGTTCAGGCCGGCGCCGGATCGGGCTTGCCGGCGGATTCGTTGCGCAACAGCTCGCCGGCCAGGGCCAGGTAGGACTGTGCCCCGCGCGAGCCCTTGTCGTAGGCGAGCACCGGCAGGCCGTGGCTGGGCGCCTCCGCCAGGCGGACATTGCGCGGGATCACGGTCCGGTAGACCTTGCCGCCGAAGTGATCGGTGAGCTGGCGCGACACGTCGGTGGCCAGGCGGTTGCGCGGGTCGAACATGGTCCGCAGCAGCCCCTCCACCTCGAGGTCGGGATTGAGCTGGTCCTGGATCCGGCGGATGGTATCCAGCAGCGCCGACAGCCCCTCCAGGGCGTAGTACTCGCACTGCATGGGGATCATGACGGTGTCCGCCGCCACCAGGGCGTTCACCGTCAGCATGTTCAGGGCCGGCGGGCAGTCCACCAGGATATAGTCGTAGTCCGTTGCCGCCGCCAGGGCGGTACGCAGGCGCTGTTCGCGACCATCCGTCTCCAGCAGGCCCACCTCGGCGGCGGTGAGATCGGCATTGGCCGGCAGGAGGTCATATCCAGCGTCGCTGGGGATGAGGGCCTCGGCCAGATCGGTCTCGCCCAGCAGGACATCGTAAGTAGAGGCCGGGATGGCGCGCTTGTCCACACCCGAACCCATGGTGGCATTGCCCTGGGGATCCATGTCGATGAGCAGGACCTGCCGGTGAGTCGCCGCCAGGGAGGCGGCAAGGTTGACGCTGGTGGTGGTCTTGCCCACCCCGCCCTTCTGATTGGTCACGGCAATGGTCTTGGTCACGGCGTTCGTTCCCTCCCCGGGCGCTAGCGCCTGAGTATCACACACCGGGGCGGGCGACAACGATATGTCGCGCCCCGTCGATGCCTGGGACGGTCACCGGGTGGACCGCCTCCACGGCGACCCCCTCGGCCCCGGCCTCCGGCCAGACGCCCTTCCACGCCACCAGGCGGCCGGTGGGCGTCAGCAGCGGCGCCGCCAGCTCGACCAGCTCGGGCATGGAGGTCAGGGCCCGGGCGGTAACCACCTCCACGGGCTCGGCGGGTCGCCAGGCCTCCATGCGCGCCTGGAAGACCTCGACCCGCTCCAGCCCCAGGGCCCCCACCACCTGGTGGAGGAAGCGCGTCCGCTTGGCGGCGCTGTCCACCAGGGTGACGGGCCGGTCCGGCTCGGCGATGGCCAGGACCAGGCCGGGAAGGCCGGCGCCGGTGCCGAGATCCACCAGCGGCCCCTCTGGCAACCAGGGCCGACCGGCCAGGGAGTCCAGCAGGTGGTAGGCCACCATAGCCTCCGGATCCCGCACCGCCGTCAGGTTGTGGACCCGGTTCCAGCGCGCCAGCAGGTCGAGGTAAGTAAGTAACCGCTCTTGCGCTAGTTCCGGCAGTTCCTGCCCCAGTGCTGCCAGGCCGCGCCGGAGTTCCTCCGCTCTATTGTAACCTGCCGGTTGGCCCTTGGACATGTCACGCCCCCCAGCGATGGAGGTGGACCAGCAGCAGCGACAGCGCCGCCGGTGTCACGCCGTCGATCCGACCCGCCTGACCCAGGGTGGAGGGGCGGTGGCGACCGAGCTTCTCCGCCACCTCGGTGGAGAGGCCGGGCACGGCGCGGAAATCGAGCTCGTCGGGGATGGAACGGTGGGCGTGGCGCTCCTGGCGGGCATTCTCGGCCAGCTGGCGCTCGATGTAGCCGGCATACCGGGCCTGGACGGTGACCTGCTCGGCGACGTCGGCCCGCGCCGTCGGCTCTCCCGCGCCGGGGAGGCGATGGAGGGCGTAGTACTCGGTCTCCGGCCGGCGCAGGAGGTCAGCAAGGTGCTGATTCCGATCCAGGGGCTGGCCCAGGACCTCCCGGGCGAGCTCGTCCCCCACCTCGCCAGCCCGGATGGTGGTGGTCGCCAGCCGGTTCTGCTCCGCCTCGATGGTGTTCTGGCGCACCTGGAAGGCGGCGAAGCGGTGGTCATCCACCAGGCCCAGCTCCCGGCCGACGGGGGTCAGGCGCAGGTCGGCATTGTCCTCGCGCAGAAGCAGGCGGTACTCGGCCCGGCTGGTGAACATGCGGTAGGGCTCGCGGGTCCCCCGGGTAATGAGGTCATCCACCATGACGCCGAGGTAGGCCTCGTCGCGGCCCGGCGTCCAGGCGGGGAGGTCGGCGGCGGCCCGGGCGGCATTGAGGCCGGCCAGCAGGCCCTGGGCGCCGGCCTCCTCGTAGCCGGTAGTGCCGTTGATCTGGCCGGCCAGGTAGAGGCCCGGGAGCTCCCGCGACTCCAGGGAGGGGCGCAGGCCGCGGGGATCCAGAAAGTCGTACTCGATGGCGTAACCCGGCCGGGTGATCCGGGCGGCCTCGAAGCCGGGGAGGGTCTGCACCAGGGCCTGCTGGACGTCGAAGGGGAGGCTGGTGGAGATCCCGTTGGGATAGACCTCGTGGGTATCCAGCCCCTCGGGTTCCACGAAGATCTGGTGGGCATCGCGGTCGGCGAAGCGGACCACCTTGTCCTCGATGGAGGGGCAGTAGCGCGGTCCGTTGCTCTCGATGGCGCCGCTGAACATGGGCGAGCGTTCCAGGTTCGCGCGGATGAGCTCATGGGTCGCCGGCGTCGTGGTGGCGATGTGGCACGGCACCTGGCGGGGATGGTCCGAGGGGTCGCCCATGAAGGAGAAGACCGGTCGGGGCTCGTCACCCGGCTGGGGGGTGAGCCGGGCGAAGTCGATGGTCCGGCCGTCGATGCGCGGGGGCGTGCCGGTCTTCAGGCGATCCGCGGCCAGGCCCAGCTCGCGCAGGCGAGCGGCCAGGGCGTTGGCCGGGGCATCCCCGGCGCGCCCGCCCTCGCGCCGGGCCTCGCCCACGTGGATCCGTCCCCCCAGGAAGGTGCCGGTGGCCAGGACCACGGTCGGGGCGGAGAGGGTGAGCCCCAGGGTGGTTACAACCCCGGTGGCCCGGCCGCCTTCCACCTGGAGGTCGGCAACACCATCCTGGAAACAGGTCAGGTTCGGCTCCGCCTCCACGGCGGCCCGGATGGCGTGGCGATAGAGGGCGCGATCGGTCTGGGCGCGGGTCGCCCGGACCGCCGGCCCCTTGCGCCGGTTGAGCACGCGGAACTGGATCCCGGCGGCATCGGCCGCGCGGCCCATGGCGCCGCCCAGGGCGTCGATCTCGCGCACCAGGTGGCCCTTGCCGATGCCGCCGATGGCCGGGTTGCAGCTCATCTGGCCGATGGTGTCCAGGTTCTGGGTGACGAGCAGGGTCGGCGCCCCGGTGCGTGCGGCAGCCAGCGCGGCCTCGGTGCCGGCGTGGCCGCCGCCGATGACGATGACCCGGTAGTCGGGTGAGGTGTTGAGCATGGTCTTGGGGCTACCTACTTGCCGATGCAGAAGGTGGAGAAGATCCGACCCAGGAGGTCCTCGGTCCCGGTCGCGCCGGTGATCCGGCCCAGAGCGGCATGGGCCCGGGCCAGCTCGGCGGCCACCAGCTCCAGTTCGCCTTCGGCGGGATCCGGAGCGGCGTCGAGGGCCGTGAGCGCGCTCTCCAGCGCCTCCAGGTGGCGTCGACGGGCGGTAAAGCCGCCCTCCGGCGGGGCTTCGCCGCCCAGGTGGTGAACGATGACGGCCTCCAGCGCGTCCAGGCCCGCGCCGGTCACCGCGGAGAGGACCACGGAGCCGTCCGCCTGCTCACCGGCCTCCCGGCCACTCCGATCGGCCTGGGTGTGCAGCAGCACCAGCGGCGCACCGGGCCGCTCCTCCGGGCCCTCCGGCGCCTCGGGGTCGGCGGCATTCGCCAGCCAGAGTACCAGATCGGCCGTGGCCAGGGCCTCGCGCGCCCGGCGCATCCCCTCCTGCTCAATGGCGTCGCCCCCGGCGTGGAGGCCGGCGGTATCCACCAGCTCCACCGGAATCCCCCCGATGGCCAGGCGCTCGCGCAACAGGTCCCGGGTGGTCCCGGGGAGATCGGTGACGATGGCGCTGTCCCGACGGGCCAGGGCGTTCATCAGGCTGGATTTCCCCGCATTGGGCGGGCCTGCCAGGACCACCGTTGCCCCCTCGGCCAGTCGGCGACCCCGACCCCCTTCCTGGAGGAGGGTTCGAAGCTCCCCGCGGCGCTCATCCAGTTCAGTGGCAGCCGTGGACAACTCGGCGGCGATCTCGTCGTCGGGGAAGTCCAGCAGGGCCTCCACCCGGGCCCGCAGATCCAGCAGCCCCTCGGCCAGGGCCTCCACGCGGCGGGAGAGGACCCCCTCCAGGCTGTGGACGGCGGCGCGGGCGGCGGCCTCGGAGCCGGCGTCGATGAGGTCGGCCACGGCCTCCGCTTGGGCCAGGTCCATGCGGCCGTTGAGATAGGCGCGCTGGCTGAACTCGCCGGGTTCGGCCAGGCGCGCCCCCAGCTCCAAGGTCCGCGCCAGGAGGCGGTCCATCACCACCGGGCCGCCGTGGCCCTGGAACTCCACCACATCCTCGCCGGTGAAGGAGGCCGGACCGGGGAAATAGAGGAGGATCCCGTGGTCCAGGGCCGAGCCGTCGGCGGCCCGGAAGGCGGTGGTGGTCGCGTGGCGCGGCGCCGGCCGGCGGCCGGCCACAGCCTCGGCGATGGCCAAAGTCCCGGGCCCGGAGACCCGGATGATGCCGATACCGCCGCGCCCCGGCGGGGTGGCCGGGGCGGCGATGGTATCGACCCCGTCCACCACCGCGGTCATGGGGCTACTTCTCCGCGCCGCTCTCGATGCGGCGGGTGATCCACCACTGCTGGGCGATGGAGAGGACGTTATTGGTGGTCCAGTAGAGGACCAGCCCCGCCGGGAAGAAGGCGAAGAAGATGGTCAGCACAAAGGGCATGATCATCATCACCTTTTCCTGGACCGGGTCCATGGGCGCCGGGTTGAGCTTGAACTGCAACAGCATGGACGCGCCCATGATAATGGGCAGGATGAACCACGGGTCCGGCGAGGTGAGATCCTGGATCCAGCCGATCCAGGGGGCGTGGCGAAGCTCCACCGACTCCAGCAGCACCCAGTAGAGGGCAATGAAGACCGGGATCTGTACCAGGATGGGCAGGCACCCCCCCAGGGGATTGATCTTCTCGGTCTTGTAGAGGTCCATCATCGCCTGGTTCATGCGCTGGCGATCGTCGGCGTACTTCTCCTTGATCTCCTTGAGCCGCGGGGCCACCCGGCGCATGTGCGCCATGGAGCGGTAGCTCTTGGCCGACAGGTGGAAGAAGGCCAGCTTGATGAGCAGCGTCAAAAGGATAATGGACCAGCCCCAGTTACCGGTGAGGCCGTGGAAGAGATCCAGCAGCCAGTAGAGCGGCCGAGCCAGGATGGTCAGGAAGCCGTAATCCACCGTGAGATCGAGCTCCGGGGCCGCCTCCTCCAGCCGTTCCTGCTCCTTGGGACCAATGAAGTAACGATACTCGTAACCGGCCGTCTCGCCGGATCCGATGCTACGGACCGGGAAGGTATAGCCCAGGAGGAAGCGGCCGCTGTCCAGGGAGCGGGTATAAGCGGTGAGTTCGGCCTCCTCCGGCGCCAGGATGGCCGCCAGGAAGTAGTGCTCGATCATGGCCGCCCAGCCGCCCTGCATGGGCTGGCGTAGCGCCTGGTCGGCCATGTCGTCGAAGTCGATCTTGCGGTAGGGCTGGCGCTCGTCCGCGGCCTCGTTATAGCCGGAGAGGACGCCGCCGGTATAAGTGTACAGGAAGAAGGAGTCGCGCGTGTCCCGGCTGCGCTGGATCTGGCTGTAGAGCTGCCCCCGCCAGGCCTCCTCGGCGCGGTTGGCGACCTCGACGTCGACATCCACCTGGTAGGAGTCGCGGTGGAAGGTGTAGGTCTTGGTGACCGCCAGACCGTCCGGCCGCTCCCAGCGCAACGGGACCCGGACCGTGTCCTCGCCCTCCTCGAGGGCGTAGTCCTTGCGCTCGGCCTCGAAGTCGGAGCGGTGGTTGGGGACCTCGCCCTCGACCCCGCGGGCATTGATGAGCCCGTCCTGGAGGACGAAGTAGCGGCTGCGGCTGGTATCCAGCAGGCGGACCGGCTCGTCGGACTCCCGGGTGACGGTGTGCGCCAGCAGGTCGGCGCGACGGATGGCACCGCCCCGGGGGTCGATGGCGACCTCCAGGAGGTCGGTGCGCACGACGATCGGCCGGTCGCCGGAATCGGCGGGGGTTGCCGGTGCGTCGTCTCCCTCGGGGAGGGCGTCGCCACCGCCGTCATCGGCCAGGGCACTCGGGACCTCGTCGTTGCCGGAACTTCCCGCTTCGCCGCGTGCGCGTTCCTCGCCACCGTTGGTCCGGGACTCGGTGGCAACGGCCTCGTCGCCGTAGCGGAATTCCTGCCACTCCACCCAGAGGAGGACGAGTACCAGGGCGAGGGCCACCCAGAGGAGGGTCTTCTGCAGATCCATTCAGTCGGTCTCCCGCTCGGGAACAGGGTCCACCCCACCGGGGTGCCAGGGATGACAGCGGCCCAGCCGCCGGATGGCGAGCCAGCCGCCACGCAGCGCGCCATGGCGCTGGACGGCCTCCTCCGCATAGCAGGAGCAGGTCGGATGGAAACGGCAACGCGGCCCGAGCAGCGGGCTCACGAGGTAGCGGTAGATTCGGACGGCGAGGATGAGGATTGTCCGCATCGCTGGCGAAGCCTCTTCCAGTTCCGGGCGAGCGAGGCCCAGAGAGTGGCGTTGTCGGCGGCGGCCGCCGCCGGACGAGCCAGGACGACGACATCCAGGGGCGGCAGGGCGGCCTGCTCGGCCCGGAAGGATTCGCGGGCCAGCCGCTTGATCCGGTTGCGGCCCACCGCACGCAGCGTCACCTTGCGGCCGATGGCCAGACCGATTCGCGGCCAGCCGAGGCCGTTATCGGGGCGGGCCAGCAGGGTCAGATAGGCGTCGGAGCTGCGCGGCGGATCGGACTGCTGGAAGACCCGGCGGAAATCCGTGCCGTCGAGCAGTCGCTGCCGGCGCCGAAAGGGGCCGGTCGCCGTCAAACGGTGAGGCGCTTGCGCCCTTTGTCCCGCCGCGCCTTGAGCACCTTGCGCCCGGCCCGGGTCTTCATGCGCGCCCGGAAACCGTGGGTGCGCTTGCGCTTGATGTTGCTAGGCTGATACGTACGCTTCATGAGAGTCGTTCCCCGGAGGTCCCCCGCGCGAAGGCGCGGCTGGAAAAGGCAAGGGAATCTATCCAGTCACGCCGGTAGTGTCAAGAAAAGGAGGCCCGCGGAGGACCCTGGACAGGGTGTGGATAACTCCGCCACCGAGGGTTAGACTGCCTCGTTCCATCCCCGGCAGGCAGAGGTATCTCGGTGGCTTCGACGCTCTGGCAGCGCTGCCTGGAAAGGCTCGAACAGGAATTCGCGGATCAGGAATTCAATACCTGGATCCGGCCGCTCCAGGCTCGGGAGCGCAACGGGGGTCTGGAGCTGTGTGCGCCGAATCCCTTCGTTCAGGAGTGGGTGGAGAACCACGCCGTCGAGCGGATCCGGGAGGCGGTGCAACGGCTCGAAGGGGAGGGAGCGCCGGCGGTCTCCCTGGTGGTCGACACCCCGGGTGATAGCAGCGCCCCGACCGAGAACACGGTCCGCGAGGCGCCGGAGTCCTCGCGCTTCCGGGCGTCTCCCAGCCGGCTCAATCCGGCCTTCACCTTCGATACCTTCGTCGAGGGCAAGTCCAACCAGCTTGCCCGGGCAGCCTCCTTCCAGGTCGGCAGCAGTTCCGGCGCACCCTACAATCCGCTGTTCATCTACGGCGGGGTGGGCCTGGGCAAGACCCACCTCATGCACGCCGTTGGCAACCAGATCCGGGAACACCGCCCGGACGCCCGGGTGATCTACCTGCATTCGGAGCGCTTCGTCTCCGACATGATCAAGGCGCTCCAGCACGGCGTCATCGACGACTTCAAGAAGTTCTACCGATCGGTGGACGCCCTGCTCATCGACGATATCCAGTTCTTCGCCAACA
Organism: Thiohalospira halophila DSM 15071; assembly: GCF_900112605.1. NCBI lineage: Bacteria > Pseudomonadati > Pseudomonadota > Gammaproteobacteria > Thiohalospirales > Thiohalospiraceae > Thiohalospira > Thiohalospira halophila. The sequence goes on along the minus strand of NZ_FOMJ01000004.1, from coordinate 58,191 downwards.
AGGAGCGCTCCCAGGAGGAGTTCTTTCATACCTTCAATGCCCTCTTGGAGAGCGAGCAGCAGATCATCCTCAGCTGCGACCGCTATCCCAAGGAAGTCGAGGGGCTGGAAGAGCGGCTGCGCTCGCGCTTCGGCTGGGGGCTGACGGTGGCCATCGAACCGCCGGAGCTGGAGACCCGGGTCGCCATCCTCAAGAGCAAGGCCAGCCAGTCGGGGGCCGAGCTGCCGGACGAGGTAGCGTTCTTCATCGCCAAGCGGATCCGGTCCAACGTCCGCGAGCTCGAGGGGGCGCTGCGCCGCGTGGTGGCCAACGCCCATTTCACCGGCCACGCCATCGACCTGCCCTTTGCCAAGGAAGCCCTGAAGGACCTCCTGGCGCTGCAGGACAAACTGGTCACGGTGGACAACATCCAGAAGACCGTCGCCGGCTATTACAAGATCCGGATGGGCGATCTGCTCTCGAAGAAGCGCAGCCGTTCCATTGCCCGCCCGCGACAGCTGGCCATGGCGCTGGCAAAGGAACTCACCAGCCACAGCCTGCCGGAGATCGGGGATGCCTTCGGGGGCCGGGATCACACTACGGTGCTGTATGCCTGTCGCAAGGTGGAGGAGCTCCGGCAGAGCGATAACCGGCTCCACGAGGACTATCAGAACCTGTTGAGAACCCTGACGAGTTGAACCGGGAGAACTTGTGGATAAGCCAGTGGACCAGGATCGATGCCGAACGAGGCACAGGTTTTCCACAGGGAGTGGACGGTTGCGAAGCGCCTCTTATCCACCGCGTTTTCGCTTTCTAGCTGACTGACACAGAAAGGATTTTTCGGATCCATCCCCAAGGGATGGCCGCCCTTGTTATTACAACGGTTTTCTTTAAGAAACACAGATCACTACAACTGCATCGGGAGCGGATATGAAGTTCGGCATCCAGCGCGAAGCGCTCCTTCGACCACTCCAGGCCGTTGGCGGGGTGGTGGAACGCAAGCAGACCATGCCCATCCTCGCCAACATCCTGTTGACGGTCTCCCCGCGGAGTCTGGCACTCACGGGGACGGACCTTGAACTGGAACTGGTCACCCACGTGGCCCTGGACGAAGAGGCCGAGGAGGGGCGAGTCACGGTCCCCGCCCGCAAACTCACGGACATCGTGCGAGCACTGCCGGAGGGAGCGGAGATCCGGTTCCAGCAGGAGGGCGAGAAGATGGTCGTCCGGGCCGGGCGGAGCCGTTTTACCCTGGCGACCCTGCCGGCCTCGGAGTTCCCTGTCATGGAGACCCGCGAGGAAGCCACGAAGCTTCAGGTCCCCCAGGGCCACCTCAAGGGCCTGCTGGATCGCACCAGTTTCGCCATGGCACAGCAGGATGTCCGGTACTACCTCAACGGACTGCTCCTGGAGGTGGCGGACCACACCCTGCGAACCGTGGCCACCGATGGCCATCGGCTGGCGCTCTGCGAGAGCGGAACCGAGCACGATCCCGAAGGCGGGATCCAGGCCATCGTTCCGCGCAAGGCAGTCATGGAGCTGGTCAAGCTCCTGGGCGAGGACGAGGAACTGGTGGATATCGAGACCGGGGGCAACTATCTCCGGTTCCAGCTGGGTGACACCGGTTTTACGACCAAGCTCATCGATGGCCGCTTCCCGGACTACGAACAGGTCATCCCCAGCGGCAATCGCCACCATCTGAAGGCGGACCGGCGAATCCTGCGGGAGACGCTGCAACGAGCGGCGATCCTCTCCAACGAGAAATATCGCGGCATCCGGCTGCAGGTACGGGCCGGGGAGGTCGCCGCCATCGCGCACAATCCGGAGCAGGAGGAGGCCGAGGCCACGCTGGAGGTGGACTACGACGGGCCGGAGATGGAGATCGGCTTCAATGCCAGCTACCTCCTGGATGCCCTCGGGGCGCTGGATACCGAACAGGCACGGCTGCAACTGGCGGACAGCAACAGCAGCTGCCTCATCGACGGAGGGGAGGAGGGCGACTGCCGGTACGTGGTCATGCCCATGCGGATCTAGGGGATGGACCTCCGGCGACTCGTCCTCCGATCTGTCCGGAACCTGGCCGATCTCGACCTCGCGCTTGAGCCGGGGGTCAACTGGCTCATCGGCGCGAACGCCAGCGGCAAGACCAGCGTTCTCGAGGCGGTCCACATCCTGGGTCTTGCGCGCTCGTTCCGGGCTCGCTCATTGCGGCGCGTGGTAGAGGGTGGGAGTGGCCGGCTGACCGTCTACGGGGAGGTCCACTGGCGCAACGGCGAACACCGCATCGGGGTCGAGGGCGGCGAGGGGGTCTCCCGGCTCCGGCGAGATGGCGCGGATGCGGACGGGATCGCCGAACTCGCCGACTGCCTCCCACTTCAGCTCCTCAATCCGGATTCCCATCGATTGATCGAGGGGCCGCCGCCGGAGCGGCGGGCGCTGGTGGATTGGGGGGTGTTCCACGTGGAACCCGATTTCCTGCGCACCTGGCGGCGTTATCGGCGCGTCCTGGAGCAGCGGAACGCGGCACTTCGACAGGGGAGCGGGCCGGCCGTGGCCCGGGCCTGGGACCAGGATCTGGTGGCGCTCGGCGAGGCGGTGGATGCCGCCCGAAGGCGTTACCTCGACGATCTGGCACCGCGGGCGGTGGCCATGGCGGAGGAGCATTTCGGGCTCGCCGGGCTCGACCTCCACCTGCAGGCCGGCTGGGCGCGGGAACGTTCCCTGGCCGAGGCGTTGGAAGCGGGCTGGGAGGGCGATCGGCGTCAGGGCCATACCGGCGCCGGTCCCCATCGGGCGGAACTGGCGTTGCGCATCGGCGGCATTCCGGCGGCAGAGCGGGTTTCCCGGGGCCAGCAGAAGCTGCTGGCGGCGGCGCTCCGTCTGGCGCAGCTCGCCCTCTTCGGTGAACGTCTGGGGGAAGGGGCCCTCCTGCTGCTGGACGACCTGCCGGCCGAACTCGACGAAGAGCACCGGGGCAGGCTCCTTGATGCGGTCCGCGAGCTGGGGATCCAGGCCCTGGTAACGGCCACCGAGGGGGGGCTCGTTCCGCGCGGCGAGGGCGAAGCGCAGTTCCGCGTGGAACACGGGAAGGTACGCAGGGTGGTATAATGGCGGTAGCGTCCAGGGAGCAGACATGGCCGAATACGATTCCTCGAGCATCAAGGTCCTCAAGGGGCTAGACGCCGTCCGCAAGCGGCCCGGCATGTACATCGGCGACACCGATGACGGGACGGGGCTGCATCACATGGTCTTCGAGGTGGTGGATAACGCCATCGACGAGGCCCTGGGCGGCTACTGTTCCACCATCCAGGTCGCCATCCACGGTGACGGCGCCGTGACGGTTCGGGACGACGGCCGCGGGATCCCGGTGGACTGGCACGAGGAGGAGGGCCGCTCCGCCGCGGAGGTCATCATGACGGTCCTCCACGCCGGCGGGAAGTTCGACAACAACTCCTACAAGGTCTCCGGCGGCCTCCACGGCGTCGGGGTCTCGGTGGTCAACGCCCTCTCCGAGGAGCTGCGTCTGACCATCCGCCGCAACGGGCGGGTCTACGAACAGCTCTTCTCCATGGGCGAGCCGCAGTCCCCGCTCCAGGAGAAGGGGGAGACCGAGGGGAGCGGCACCGAGATCCGGTTCCTCCCCAGTCGCGAGGTCTTCGCCGACACCGAGTTCCACTACGATGTCCTGGCGCGCCGGTTGCGCGAGCTCTCCTTCCTGAACTCCGGGGTGCGGATCGAGCTCAAGGACGAGCGGGGCGAACCGCGCCACGACGTCTTCGAGTACCAGGGCGGCATTCGCGCCTTCGTCGAGCACCTCAACCAGAAGAAGCAGCCGCTGCACGGCGAGGTCTTCCACTTTACCGCCGATCGCGAGGGCATGACGGTGGAGGTGGCCATGCAGTGGAACGACTCCTACCAGGAGTCCATCTTCTGTTTCACCAACAACATCCCGCAGAAGGATGGCGGGACCCACCTCTCGGGTTTCCGGGCGGCGCTGACCCGGACCATGAACCAGTACATCGAACGCGAGGGCTATGCCGGCAAGGCCAAGGTGGCGCCCTCCGGGGATGATGCCCGGGAGGGGCTCACCGCTGTCATCTCGGTGAAGGTGCCGGACCCCAAGTTCTCCTCGCAGACGAAGGAAAAGCTGGTCTCCTCCGAGGTGAAGGGGCTGGTGGAATCCTGTCTCTCGGACAACCTCGCCGAGTTCCTGGATGAACATCCCAACGAGGCCAAGGCCATCGCCGGCAAGGTCATCGACGCCGCCCGGGCGCGGGATGCCGCCCGCAAGGCGCGGGAGATGACCCGCCGCAAGGGGGCGCTGGACGTGGCCGGCCTGCCCGGCAAGCTGGCCGACTGTCAGGAGAAGGACCCGGCCGAGTCGGAGCTCTACCTGGTGGAGGGTGACTCGGCCGGTGGGTCCGCCAAGCAGGGTCGCGATCGCCGCTACCAGGCCATCCTTCCGCTCAAGGGCAAGATTCTCAACGTGGAGAAGGCGCGCTTCGACAAGATGCTCTCCTCCGCCGAGGTGGCGACGCTCATCACCGCGCTGGGGACGGGGATCGGCCGGGAGGAGTTCAACGCCGACAACCTCCGCTACCACCGGATCATCATCATGACCGACGCGGACGTGGACGGCTCCCACATCCGGACGCTACTGCTGACCTTCTTCTACCGGCAGATGCCGGAGCTGGTGGAGCGTGGCCACGTCTATATCGCCCAGCCGCCGCTCTACAAGCTCAAGAAGGGCAAGCAGGAACAGTACGTCAAGGATGATCGGGAGCTTACCGATTACCTCCTGGGGGTGGCCCTGGATGGGGCCGCCCTGCACGTAAATCCGGAGGCGCCGGCGCTCACCGGACCGGGACTCGAGGAGCTGGCGCGGGACTACGCCGTCGTCATGGCGACCATCGAGCGCATGGGGCACCGCTACAACACCGAGGTGCTGGAGAAGATGGTCTACATGCCGTCGCTCGCCGAGGACCAGCGTCGGGACGAGGGCGAGGTGACCGGATGGTTCCGGGAGCTGGAGGATCGCCTCAATGCCGAGCGACCCGCTGGGCTTACCTACCGGTTCGAGGTGGCTGCCGACCCCGACCACGGGGAGTACGGCGCGGACCTGGTCATTACTCGCCATTCCAACGAAACCCGGCAGCGCTTCGACGGGGAATTCTTCAACTCCGGCGAATACCGGTCCATGCGCCGTCTCCACGATCGCCTGGAGGGGCTGCTCGGGGAGGGCGCCTACGTGCGGCGCGGGGACAGGATCCAGGCCGTTGCGAGCTTCAAGGAGGCCATGGACTGGTTGCTCGGGGAGGCCAAGCGGGGCCAGAGCATCCAGCGCTACAAGGGCCTGGGGGAGATGAACCCCGAGCAGCTCTGGGAGACCACCATGGATCCGGAGAGCCGGCGCATGCTGCAGGTGGGCATTGAGGACGCGGTGGCCGCCGACGAGATCTTCACCACCCTGATGGGTGACCAGGTGGAACCGCGCCGGGACTTCATCGAGGCCAATGCCCTCTCCGTAACCAACCTCGACGTCTGATCCGACGGCGCCATCGGCAATGGTCCACAGGGGCCCGGGGGCAACTCCGGGCCCCTTTCTTGTTGGCCACCCGTCCTGCCGGTTACCCGCGGTCGGCGGGATTTCCCGGGTCGGTTCGGAAAGACCGGGATCGAAAAGGCCCGGCGCAACGGCCGGGCCTTGAGGGCCCCGTCCCGGAGGACGGGGTCACGAGCAGGGAGGCGGCTCAGCCCTCGTTGTGGTAGGCGGTAACCCGCTCGACCTCGGTCCGCGAGCCCAGGACCACCGGCACCCGCTGGTGGATGTGCTCGGGCTTCATGGACAGGATCCGCTCCCGGCCGGTGGTGGAGGCGCCGCCGGCCTGTTCCACGATGAACGACATCGGGTTGGCCTCGTACATCAGGCGCAGCTTGCCGGCCTGGCCCTTGGCCATGGTCTTGGAGTCCAGGGGATACATGAAGATCCCGCCGCGGTTCAGGATGCGGTGGACCTCGGCGACCATGGAGGCCACCCAGCGCATGTTGAAGTCCTTGCCCAGCGGACCCTCCTTGCCCTGGAGGCACTCGTCGATGTACCGCTTCACCGGCGCCTCCCAGAAGCGCTGGTTGGACATGTTGATGGCGAACTCCTGGGTCTCCTCCGGGATGGTGACGTTCTCCTCGGTGAGGATGAACTCCCCGACGTTGGGGTCCAGGGTGAAGCGGTGCACGCCGTTACCGGTGGTCAGGACCATCTCGGTGGAGGGGCCGTAGAGGGCGTAGCCGGCGGCGACCTGGGTGGTGCCCTCCTGGAGGAAGTCATCGGCGGTGGGCTCCTCGATGCCTTCGGGGCAGCGCAGGATGGAGAAGATGGTGCCCACCGAGATGTTCACGTCGATGTTGGAGGAGCCGTCCAGCGGGTCGAACAGGAGCAGATACTTGCCGCGCGGGTACTCCTTGGGGAGGTTGTAGATGTCGTCCTCTTCCTCGGAGGCCATGGCGGCGACGTGGCCGCCCCACTGGTTGCGGGCGATCATGACCTCGTTGGAGAGGACGTCGAGCTTCTTCTGCTCCTCGCCCTGGACGTTCTCGGTCCCGGCGACGCCCAGGACATCCTCGGCCAGGCCGCCGTGGTTCACCCCGTTGGAGATGATCTTGCAGGCGGTGGCAATCTCGTTAAGGAGCCCCGTAAAGGCGCCGGTGGCCTCGACGTGCTGGTGCTCCTTCTCGATAATGAACTGCGTCAGCGTCGTTCCGATATGCATGTCGGTCCCCTTGCAGCGGAATGGGTGGTGCCCGGGCCGTGCGTCCGCCCGCCCGGGCCGGAAAAAGGCTGAACCCGGATTGTATCAGAGAGTTGCGGCGCCACCGATCCGGTGGTCGAACAGCCGCAGGGCCTGCGTGGACCGGCGCGGGCCCCAACGCCAACCTCCCAGGAGAACGAGATGCCCGCCAATGTCCTATACGGTCAGGCCGGTGGTGTCACCGCCGTGATCAACGCCTCCGCCCACGGGGTGATCCAGGGGGTTCGCCACCATCGCGACCATTTCGGGCGCATTTATGCCGCGCGGGAGGGCATCATCGGTGCCCTGCGGGAGGACCTGGTGGACCTGGAGCGGGAGGATGCCGCCTCCCTGGATGCCCTTCGCCACACCCCGGGAGGGGCATTCGGGGCCTGTCGGTACGACCTGGGGCCCCTGGAGAGCCACAAGCACCAGTACGAGCGGCTCATGGAGGTCTTTGCGGCCCACGATATCGGCTATTTCTTCTACAACGGTGGCGGTGGCTCCATGGTCACGGCGGAGAAGGTCCACGTGGCGGCGCAGCAGATGGGGTATCCGCTCACGGTGATGGGCATTCCCAAGACGATCGATAACGACCTGGCGGGGACGGATACCAGTCCGGGTTTCGGGTCGGCGGCGAAATACGTGGCCACCAGCGTGCGGGAGGCGGCCCTGGACGTCGCCTCCATGGCGGAGTCCTCCACCAAGGTCTTCATCATGGAGGTGATGGGTCGCCACGCGGGCTGGCTGGCAGCGGCCGGCGGCCTGGCTCAGGGGAGGCCGGATGATGCGCCCCAAATCGTGCTGTTTGCCGAACGCGCCTTTCATCGGCGGGCATTCATGGACCGCGTCCGGGAAATCGTGGAACGGGTCGGGTACTGCGTCGTCGTCGCCAGCGAAGGGCTTCGGGATGCCGATGGGCAGTTTCTCTCCGTGGCGGAGTCGAGCCACGTGGAGGACTGGATCCAGCTGGGCGGAGTCGCGCCGAATCTTGCGGAGATGGTACGGCGGGACCTGGACTTGAAGGTCCACTGGGCGTTGCCGGACTATCTGCAGCGGGCGGCGGCCCATATCGGCTCGGCTACCGATGTTGAACAGGCCGCCGCAGTGGGCGAGCGGGCGGTGGAGCTGGCGGTGGCCGGTGAGAACGGCCGGATGCCGGTGATACGCCGCGAATCGGATGAGCCGTATGAATGGTCCGTCGATTCGGTCGATCTTGCGCGCATCGCCGACGTGGAGACGACCGTTCCCGAGGCGTTTATCCGTGAGGATGGCTACCACATCACGGAGGCGGCCCGGCGGTATCTGGCACCCCTTATACGGGGTGAGGCGCGTCCGCCGTTCATTAACGGCCTGCCCGACTATGCCCGCCTGGGGATGTTCCCCGTGGAACGTCGCCTCCCGCCCTACGAACTCGACGAGCAGGTGGCGCCGCAGAAGGGCGGCAAGCCGGCCTAGGCGGGGTCGGATCCGGGCTCGTCCTCGCGATCCACGAGGTCGGGGCGATGGTCCTCCACCCAGATACGGGCCTCCTCATTGATGGCCTCCGCCTCCCGGTCCCGGGATGCCAACGGCGGGCCGATCCGGACGCGGATAGTGCCCGACCGCTTGAGGAAGGAGCCCTTGGGCCAGCACTGCCCCGCATCGTGGGCCACCGGCACTACCGGGTAGCCGCTGGAGGCCGCCAGCGCCGCGCCACCGATTCCCCACTTGCGCTGTTCCCCCGGCTTCAGTCGGGTTCCCTCCGGGAATACCACTACCCACCGGCCAGCGGCCAGTCGATCCCGGCCCTGGCGGATGATGCTGGCGATGGCCTTGCGGCCGCTACCCCGCTCGATGGCGATGGGCTCCAGGGCCTTGAGCCCCCAGCCGAAGAAGGGAATGGCCAGCAACTCCCGCTTGAGCACCCAGGTCTGGGGCCGAAAAAGGGACTGGAGGAAGATGGTCTCCCAGGTGGACTGGTGGTTGGCGAAGACCAGGCAGGGGGTGTCGGGGATGTTCTCGCGGCCCTCCACCTCCCAGCGGACGCCGCAGGTCCAGCGCAGCCAGTGGACCATGAGCCGCGACCAGAGGCTGATGAGGGCGAAGCGCCGCTCGAAGCGCGGCCGGATGACCAGCAGGATCACGGCCAGCAAGCCGAAGGGGATGGTGGTCAGCCACATCCCCAGGGCAAAGAGCGTCGAGCGCAGGACCACCAAGGGCCTACTCCTGAACCCGGGAGGGGTCGGCGACCTGGAGGAAGAGCCGGCGGAGTTCGGCCAGCAGGGCGAGGCGGTTAGCGCGCACGGCCTCGTCGTCGGCCATGACCATCACGTGGTCGAAGAAGCCATCCACCGCCTCGCGCAGCCCCGCCAGGGCATCCAGGGCACCGGCATAATCGCGCCACGCGGCCAGCCCGGCCACCTGTTCCCGCCGCTCTCCCAGGGCCGTGAAGAGGTCCCGTTCCGCCTCCTCGGTGAAGAGCGCCGGGTCGGGGAGAGCGAGGTCGTTGGCGTCGACCCCGGCCTTGCGCAGGATGTTGGCGATACGCTTGTTGGCACCCACCAGGGCCTCGGCCTCCTCCCGCTCCAGGAACGCCGCCATGGCGCGGACCCGGGCGTCGAAGTCCAGCGGCACCGGCAGGGCCACCGAACGCACGGCCTCGAAGGCGTCGTGGGTGACGCCCCGGTCCTGGTAGTAGACCCGGAGACGCTCCAGGATGAAGGCGATGGTCTCGCCCTCCGTGGCGGGATCGATGCCGTCCGCGCCCAGCTGTTCCCGGTAGGCGCCAGCGGCCCGGTCCACCAGGTCGCCGAGGTCGAGGTCCAGTTCGCCTTCGATGCAGATCCGGAGCACGCCCAGGGCGGCCCGGCGCAGACCGAAGGGGTCCTTGCTGCCGGTGGGGGGCTGGCCGATGCCGAAGAGCCCGGTGATGACATCGAGGCGGTCCGCCAGGGCGAGGGCACGGCCGGTGGTGGTCGCCGGGAGCTCGTCGCCGGCGAAGCGCGGGCGGTACTGCTCCTCCAGGGCGGCGGGGATGTCGTCCCCTTCGCCGTCATGGGCGGCGTAGTAACGGCCCATGGTGCCCTGCAGCTCGGGGAACTCGCCCACCATCTCGGTGAGCAGGTCGCACTTGGCCAGCTCCGCGGCCCGGCGGGCGTTATCCGGCTCGCCGCCGATGGCGGTCGCGATGTGGCCGGCCAGGGGCTGCAGGCGCCGGGTCCGGTCGAGCTGGGTGCCCAGGCGGTGTTCGAAGACGATACCCCCGAGGTGGGGCAGTCGGCCGGCAAGGGGGGTACGCCGGTCGTGGTCCCAGAAGAATTCGGTGTCCTCCAGGCGGGGCCGGATCACCCGTTCGTTGCCGGCACGGACCTCGTCGGGCTGCCGGCTGGCGATGTTGGCCACCGTCACGAAGGCGGGCAGCAGGGCGTCGTTGTCGTCGACCACCGGGAAGTACTTCTGGTGACCCTGCATGGAGGCCATCAGGGCCTCGTGGGGGATCGCCAGGAAACGCTCATCAAACGATCCCGCCAGGGCCACCGGCCATTCCACCATGGCCGTGACCTCCTCCAGTAGTGCCTCCTCGATCCAGGCGCGGCCGCCGGAGCTCCGGGCCTGCTCCTCGACCTGGGACCGGATCCGCTCCCGGCGGTCATCGAAATCGGCCACCACCCAGCCCTGGCTCTCCAGGGGGCCGGGGTAGCTCGCGGCATCCGGGATGGTCACCGGCTCCGGGTGGTGGAAGCGGTGGCCGCGGCTGTTCGCGTTGGCGTCGGCCTCCAGCAGGCGTGCGGGGACGACCTCGTTGCCGAGCAGGACGACTAGCCAGTGCACCGGCCGGACGAAGGCGGCCTCGGAGTCGCCCCAGCGCATGCGGCGGGGGATGGGCAGGCCCTCCACGGCGCGCTCCAGCGCCGCCGGGATCAGTTCGGCGGCCGGCCGGCCGGGCTCTGTGTGGCGGTACACCAGCCAGCTACCCTTGTCCGTCTCCATGCGTTCGAGGTCCGCGACGGCCACGCCGCAGGAGCCGGCGAAGCCGGTGGCGGCTTTCGTGGGATTGCCGTCGGCATCGAAGGCCGCATCCACCGCCGGCCCGCGGCGCTCCTGGGACTGATCGTCCTGGGCGCGGCGGACGTCGCGGATGCGGGCGGCCAGGCGGCGCGGGGCGGCGAAGATCTCCACCTCTCCCGGCTCCAGGCGCGCCTCGTCCAGCTCCCGGTGCAGCCCGTCGCCCAGGGCGCGGGCGAGCCGGCGCAGGGCCCCCGGGGGTAGCTCTTCGGTCCCGATCTCCACCAGCAGGTCGGCGCGTTCGCTCATGCCGCACCTCCCTTGCTGTCGTCGTCACAGCGGTCACCGTCACACAGGGGGAAGCCGGCGGCCTCGCGGGAGGCGTAGAAGGCCTCCGCCACGGCGCGGGAGAGGCCCCGTACCCGCAGGATGTAACGCTGGCGCTCGGTCACGGAGATGGCCTGGCGGGCATCCAGCAGGTTGAAGTTGTGGGAGGCGCGCAGGGCCTGTTCGTAGGCGGGCAGCGGCAGCCCCGCCTCCACCAGGCGCTGGCTCTCGCTCTCGCAGGTGTCGAAGGCCTCGAACAGCCGTTCCACGTTGGCCTCCTCAAAGTTGTAGTGGGACTGCTCCACCTCGTTCTGGTGGTAGACGTCGCCGTAACGGACCCGCCCTTGCGGGCCGTGGGTCCAGGTCAGGTCGTAGACGCTCTCCACGCCCTGGAGGTACATGGCGATCCGCTCCAGGCCGTAGGTGAGCTCTCCGGTCACCGGGCGGCACTCCAGGCCACCCACCTGCTGGAAATAGGTGAACTGGGTGACCTCCATGCCGTTCAGCCAGACCTCCCAGCCCAGGCCCCAGGCGCCTAGGGTGGGCGACTCCCAGTTGTCCTCGACGAAGCGGATGTCGTGGACCAGCGGGTCGATCCCCAGGGCGCGCAGGGAGCCGATGTAGAGCTCCTGGATCTCCAGGGGCGAGGGCTTCAGGACTACCTGGAACTGGTAGTAGTGCTGGAGCCGGTTGGGGTTCTCGCCGTAGCGGCCGTCGGTGGGCCGCCGGGAGGGCTGGACGTAGGCCGCCCGCCACGGCTCCGGGCCGATGGCGCGGAGGAAGGTGGCCGGATGGAAAGTGCCGGCCCCCATCTCCATGTCGTAGGGCTGCAGGACAACGCAGCCCTGCTCGGACCAGTAATCCTGGAGAGCCAGGATGAGGCCCTGGAAGGTGGTGGGATCGCGCTGCATGGGTCCCCGCTGGAAACCGTTGAATGGAGCCGGGATTATACCGCCCCGCCCGGGTGGCTGCGAACCGCGCTATGTTCCCGGGGGTTCGCGATAAAACCGCGCGCAGCCAGTGGTTTACAGGCACTGCATCGGCGCGGGCCCATACCGTGCCGACCGGCGGGGGGTTATAATGCGCCCATGAACGAGACAGCCGAAGCGATTACTCATGCCCCCGCGACTGCCGGCGGCCGCGCTCCGCGGGCCGTGGCGCTCATCTCCGGCGGCCTGGACTCCATGCTCGCGGTCCGCGTGCTCCAGGAGCAGGGCGTCCACGTCGAGGGGATCAACTTCTTCACGGGGTTCTGCGTGGAGGGCCATACCCACGCCATCCGCAACAAGGATCGGGATCGGCCCAAGCGTAACAATGCGCTCTGGGTGGCGGAGCAGCTGGGTATCAAGCTCCACATCGTCGATATCGCCGAGGAGTACAAGGACGTTGTCCTCAATCCGCGCCACGGCTACGGCAAGAATCTGAATCCCTGCCTCGACTGCAAGGGCTTCATGGTGGGCAAGGCGCGGGAGTGGATGGAGGCGAACGATTTCGACTTCATCGTCACCGGCGAGGTCATCGGCCAGCGTCCCATGTCCCAGCGCAAGGACACCATGCCCATCATCGCCGAGGAGTCCGGGGCGGACGATCGACTCCTGCGCCCCCTGTGTGCGCAGAACCTGCCGGCGACACTGCCGGAGCGCGAGGGCTGGGTGGACCGCGAGCAGCTGCACGGGATCACCGGCCGCTCCCGGAAGGAGCAGATGCGCCTGGCGGAGGGCTTCGGCCTCGATGATTATGCCTCGCCGGCCGGCGGCTGCTGCTTCCTCACCGACGAGAACTACTCCCGCCGGCTCAACGACCTCTGGCAGGGGCGGGGTGAGCGCGACTACGAGCTGGACGACATCATGCTGCTCAAGGTCGGCCGCCATGTGCGACCGAGCTCCTCGTTCAAGCTCCTGATCAGCCGGGACCAGGGGGAGGGCCAGTTCCTCCGCGGCTATCGCCGCAACCACGCCTGGCTGGAGACGGTGAGCCACGGCGGGCCGCTGGCTCTGGTGGACGGCGAGCCCACGGCGGAGGACTGGGAGCTCGCGGCCCGCCTGGTCGCCCGCTACAGTCAGGGGCGTACTGCCGAGGCGGTGGAGGTCGCCATCACCGACCGGAATGGTTCCACGTGGAACACCACCGTCGCCCCCATGGAACCGGGCTCCATCCCGGAGGAGTGGCTGCTGTGAGCGCCTACGAGCTGGACGCCACCGGGACCCTCTGCCCCGTCCCGGTGATCCGGGTGCAGGATCGCCTCGCCGAGCTGTCGCCGGGGGAGGTACTGACGGTCCACGCCAGCGATCCCGGGGCGACCCACGACATCCCGGCCTGGTGCCGAGTGCACGGGCACACTGTGCAAGAGTGCAAAGAGGATGACGGGGGCGTACGCGTGGTTATCGAGGTTGGCCATGGATGATCCCGCTGCTGCCGGTGACGCCCGTTACCGCGCCTCCCGCCGGGTAACCCTGGTTGGCGCTGCGGCCAATGGGGTTATGGCGGTAGGCAAGATCGCGGCCGGGGTGGCGGCCCATTCCCAGGCCCTGGTGGCAGACGGGATCCATTCCCTCTCCGACCTCTTTACCGATGCCCTGGTCCTGTTCGGCGCCCACCAGGGCAACCGCGCCGCCGATGCCGACCACCCCTATGGCCATGCCCGCTTCGAGACCGCCGTAACCCTGGCTCTTGGCGGTACCCTCATCGCGGTCGCCGCCGGGCTGGCCTGGGATGCCATCAGTCGCCTCTTCCAGCCCGAGGCCCTGTTCGTCCCGGGCCCGCTGGCACTCTGGGCGGCCGTGGGCTCCGTATTGATCAATGAGGGGCTCTATCAGTACACCGCCGTGGTGGCGCGCCGGGTCCGTTCTCCCATGCTGCGCGCCAATGCCTGGCACCATCGGAGTGATGCCGTCTCCTCCCTGGTAGTCATCGTCGGGGTGGCCGGGACCATGGCAGGCCTGGACTATCTCGACGCGGTAGCCGCCGTCATCGTTGGCGTCATGGTGGGGAAGGTCGGATGGGACCTGCTTCGGCGCTCCATGCGCGAACTGGTGGATACTGGACTGGAAGATGAACGGCTCGCCCTCATCCGGCGTACTATCCAGGAGGTGGACGGGGTGGAAGATCTCCATTTCCTGCGCACCCGGCGCATGGGCCCCGATGCCCTGGTCGATGTCCACGTCCTGGTGGCGCCGCGGATCAGCATCTCCGAGGGGCACCACATCGCGGAGCGGGTGGTTAACCACCTCAAGGAGGAGGTCGACGAGGTCAACGATGTCCTGGTCCATATCGATCCCGAGGACGACCAGACCAGTGCCCCCAGCGTCCATCTGCCGTCCCGGGCCGAACTCCTGCCGAGGCTGGAGGCTGCCTGGGCGGATACGCAGGCCGGTCCGGTGCGTACCGGCCTGACCTTCCATTACCTGGATGGCCGGATCGAACTGGAGCTGCGGTTGCCACGGAGCCTGCTGGCGGACGGCACCGATGCCGAAGCCCTGCGCAACGAGGTCGCGGTCGCCCTGGCCGAGCCCGTCCCCGAGGTGGGGAGTGTGCGGCTCACCTTCGAATAGGGCATCATGGAGCCAAGCCCCAAAGTGGTGCCCGATCATGGTGCATACGCACCGAATCAGTGCGGCCGAGACTCGCTTCATCCCCTCCTGCGTCGCCAAGCCCCTGATCGTCCGCGATCCGGTAGCTGGCACGGACCCTGCTTACTCCAGGGGCAGAGCGGGCCCTCCCGCCACCCAGATACCCCACTCGAGACACGATGAGGAGGCGCAATAGCCATGGCTGACCAGGCCCTCAAGATGATGCAGGACTACGGCGTGAAGTTTGTCGACCTGCGCTTCACCGATACCCTCGGCAAGGAGCAGCACGTGACCATGCCGGCCAGCGAGATCGAGGCCGACGACTTCTCCGAAGGCAAGATGTTCGACGGCTCCTCCATCCAGGGCTGGAAGGGGATCAACGAGTCGGACATGATCCTCATGCCCGACGCCAGCACCGCGGTGATGGATCCCTTTACCGACGAGCCCACCATGAACCTGCGCTGCGACATCGTGGAGCCCTCCACCATGCAGGGCTACGAGCGCGACCCGCGCTCCGTCGCCAAGCGCGCCGAGGCCTACATCCAGTCCACCGGCGTTGGCGACACCGCCCTGTTCGGCCCGGAGCCGGAGTTTTTCGTCCTGGATGACGTCCGCTGGGGCGTGGACATGTCCGGCGCCTTCTATCGCGTGGACTCCGAAGAGGCGGAGTGGAACTCCGAGACCGTCTTCTCCAGCGGCAACATCGGCCACCGCCCGAGCATCAAGGGCGGCTACTTCCCGGTCCCGCCGGTGGACTCCCTGCACAACCTGCGCGGTGCCATGTGCCTCGCCCTGGAGGAGATGGGCCAGAGTGTCGAGGTTCACCACCACGAGGTGGCCACCGCCGGCCAGTGCGAGATCGGCACCAAGTTCAACACCATGGTGAAGAAGGCCGACGAGACCCAGATCCTCAAGTACTGCGTCCACAACGTCGCCCACGCCTACGGCAAGACGGCCACCTTCATGCCGAAGCCCCTGGTGGGGGACAACGGCTCCGGGATGCACGTCCACATGTCCCTCATGAAGGACGGGGTCAACATCTTCTCCGGGAACGAGTACGCGGGCCTCTCCGAGAACGCCCTCTATTACATCGGCGGGGTCATCAAGCACGCCCGGGCGCTCAACGCCTTCACTAACGCCTCCACCAACAGCTACAAGCGGCTGGTGCCAGGCTTCGAGGCGCCGGTGATGCTCGCCTACTCGGCGCGCAACCGCTCCGCCTCCATCCGCATCCCCCACGTGGCCAATCCCAAGGGGCGCCGGGTCGAGGTCCGCTTCCCGGACCCCACCGCCAACCCCTATCTCTCCTTCGCGGCGCTGGCCATGGCGGGCATGGACGGGATCCTCAACAAGATCCACCCCGGCGATGCCATGGACAAGAACCTCTATGACCTCCCGCCGGAGGAGGCCGAGGACATCCCGACCGTTGCGACCTCCCTGGAGCAGGCGCTGGAGGCGCTGCAGAACGACAAGGACTTCCTGATGCAGGGCGGCGTCTTCACCGAGGACATGCTGCAGGGCTACATCGACCTGAAGATGGAAGAGGTCACCCGGCTGCGCATGTCCACCCACCCGGTGGAATTCGACATGTACTACAGCCTCTAGTGCTGTGAGCGGCGTCCCCCCGGTGGGGGGGCGCTCTCCCCGGGGTCGGCGAGGCCGGCCCCCGGGAGAGCGTGGAAAGGGGGGCCGGGAGTCCGGCCCATTCCTCTGCAAACGGCCAGTGGAAACGGCGCCCGGGAGGGAACCCGGGGGGAGAGGCAGGGATGGATATCAAGAGACCGAGGACTCTGGTGAGCATCGCCGCCCTGGCAGGGCTGGTGGTCTCGGCCGCCGCCACCGGCGGCGAGGTCGTGCTCCGGGAGCGTCCCGACGGCACGCAGGTAATCACCGATGCCCCCGGCACGGGCGGCAACCCGGACCAGGCCGGGGAGGAGAGGCCGGAATCGGCCGGCCCTGGCAGTGGGGGCTCGAGCGAGCCCGGATCGGACCGGGCCGGCCCGGACCTGACGTCGGGCCGCCCGCCTAGTGGCGGGACCGGGGGGTCACCGGCGGCGGTCCCGAACTACACGGTGGCCATCCGGAGCCCGGCCGCCGATGCCGTGATCTGGGCCGACGATGCCCGCCTGGCGGTGAGCGTGGCCGTGGAGCCGACGCTCGCCGCCGGGGACCGCCTCCGGGTCCGGCTCGGGGAGCACGCCCGGGCCACGGCCGACGGTTCCGGTGAGTTGGAGCTGTTCCCGGTCCACCGGGGTAGTTACCCCCTCCGGGCCGCGGTCGTCGATCCGGCGGGGAAGGTCCTCGCCGAGTCACCGCCCCGGACGATTCACGTGAAACAACACTCCCGGCTGCGTTCCGGGACGGCGGACTGACCGGCCTCCGGCCGGAGGAGGGGTCGTGACCACCACCGGCCAGCAGATCCTGGACAACCTCCATACCGCCGTCTGCCTCTTCGATGGCGACATGCGGCTGCTGCAGACCAACCCGGCGGGGGAGGCACTCCTGGGCGCCAGCGCCCCCCGGCTGGCCGGACGCTCCGCCACCAGCCTCTTCGGCTCGGAGCGCATCGTCACTGCCATGTACGCCGCCCTGGACAGTGGCCACCCCCACACCGAGCGGGAGTGCACCCTTCAGCCCGACGCCGAGCGGCGGGTCACGGCCGATATCACCGCCATCCCGCTCAGCGAGGGCGATGGCCCCCCGGAGCTGCTGGTGGAGATCGCCCAGGTGGACCGCCAGTTGCGGATCGCCCGGGAGGAGGGCCTCATCGCCCAGCAGGAGGCCACCCGGGCGCTGGTCCGCGGTCTGGCCCACGAGATCAAGAATCCCCTGGGCGGGTTGCGCGGGGCCGCCCAGCTCCTGGCGCGCGAGATCGAGGACCCCGACCTGCGGGAGTACACCGAGGTCATCACCCACGAGGCGGACCGCCTGCGGAACCTGGTGGATCGGATGCTGGGGCCCGACAACCTGCCCGCCCGGGAGCCGGTGAACATCCACGAGGTGACCGAGCGGGTCCGGACCCTGGTCGCCGCCGAGGCGCCCCCGGGGATCCGGCTGGTACGGGATTACGATCCCTCCCTGCCGGAGCTGGAGGGCGACCGCGACATGCTCATCCAGGCCGTGCTCAACATCACCCGGAATGCCGTGCAGGCGCTGGGGGAGGAGGGGACCATCAGCCTGCGCACGCGGGCCCAGCGCCAGTTCACCATCGGCCACCGCCGCCACCGCCTGGTCCTCTCCCTGGAGATCGTCGATGACGGGCCCGGCATCCCGCCGGAGATGCTCGACCGGATCTTCTATCCCATGGTGACCGGCCGTTCCGAGGGCAGTGGCCTGGGGCTCTCCATCGCCCAGTCCCTGGTCAATCGCCACGACGGGCTCATCGAATGTACCAGCCGGCCCGGGGAGACCCGGTTTACCCTGCTGCTACCGGTCCACGGAGGTGAATCCGGCCATGACTGACGCCCCGATCTGGGTCATCGACGACGACCGCTCCATCCGCTGGGTCCTGGAGCGGGCACTGCAGGGCGCCGGCTTCCGGGTGGAGGCCTTCACCGACGCCGACGGCATCCTGGACCGGCTGGCCGCCGCCACCGGCGAGGAGCGCCCGGCGGCCATCCTCACCGACATTCGCATGCCCGGCCTGGACGGCCTGGGCCTGCTCGGTCGGATCGGCGAGCGCTGGCCGAACCTGCCGGTGATCATCATGACCGCCCACTCCGACCTCGACTCCGCGGTCTCCGCCTACGAGGGCGGCGCCTTCGAGTACCTGCCCAAGCCCTTCGATGTGGATGAGGCGGTGGAGCTCGTCCAGCGCGCCGCCGCGGTCGGGGAAGAGAGCGCGGAGACCGGCGAGGTACCCGGGCCCCTGCCGGAGATCATCGGCGAGGCCCCGGCCATGCAGGAGGTCTATCGCGCCATCGGGCGGCTCTCGCGGTCCCACATCACGGTCCTTATCAACGGGGAATCGGGCACCGGGAAGGAGCTCGTGGCGCACGCCCTGCATCGCCACAGCCCGCGGGCGGACCACCCCTTCATCGCCCTGAACATGGCCGCCATCCCCCGGGACCTGCTGGAGTCCGAACTCTTCGGCCACGAACGGGGCGCCTTCACCGGTGCCCAGTCCGCCCGGGCCGGGCGCTTCGAGCAGGCCGACGGCGGCACCCTCTTCCTGGACGAGATCGGCGACATGCCGTCGGAGTTGCAGACCCGCCTTCTGCGCGTGCTGGCCGACGGCGAGTTCTACCGGGTGGGTGGGCGCGACCCGCGCCGGGTGGATGTCCGGATCATCGCCGCGACCCACCAGAATCTGGAACAGCTGGTGGCCGAGGGCCGCTTCCGGGAGGACCTCTTCCACCGCCTCAACGTCATCCGCGTGCATCTGCCGAGCCTGCGGGAGCGCCGGGAGGACATCCCGTTGCTGGTCCGCCACTTCCTGGACCGGGCCGCCGCGGAGCTGGAGGTGGAGCCCAAGCGCGCCGCCCCGGAGACCGAGGCCTGGCTGGCGGGGCTACCCTGGCCCGGCAATGTACGCCAGCTGGAGAATACCTGCCGCTGGCTCACGGTGATGTCCCCGGGGCAGGTGATCCAGGTAGAGGATCTCCCCCGGGAGCTGCGGCAGGAGTCCCCCGCCGCGACCACGGCCGAGGACGGCGCGGAGTGGACGGAGCGCCTGGCGAGCTGGGCCGCGCAGCGGCTCTCCCGGGGTGACGAGGGCATCCTCACCGAGGCCGAGGCGGACCTGGAACGGGTCCTGATCCGGGCGGCACTCGCCCACACCGCCGGTCGCCGCCAGGAGGCGGCGCGTCTCCTGGGCTGGGGGCGCAACACCCTGACCCGGAAGATCCGGGACCTGGGCATGACCGAGGCCGATACGGACTGAGGCCGGCGTGTTTCACGTGATACTCCATACGCCGGAGATCCCGCCCAATACCGGGAACGTCATCCGGCTCTGCGCCAATACGGGCTCGACCCTCCACCTGGTGGAGCCCCTGGGCTTCGCCGTGGACGACGCCCGCCTGCGCCGGGCGGGGCTGGACTACCATGAGCGCACGGCGGTGCAGGTCCACCCCGACTGGGCGCACTGCCGGGCTGCCCTGGGTGGGGCCCGCCTCTTTGCCTACTCCAAACGGGGTGAACACTGGCATACCGAGGCGGCCCTGGAGCCGGGGGATGCGCTGCTGTTCGGTTGCGAGACCGCCGGACTGCCGCCGGCGCTGCTGGAGAGCCTGCCGCCGGAGCGGCGGCTGCGCCTGCCCATGGTCCCGGGCAACCGCAGCCTCAATCTGGGGAATTCGGTGGCGGTGGCCGTCTACGAGGGCTGGCGCCAGAACGGCTTCGCCGGCGGGGCCTGACGCCCCGGCTCAGGATTCCGGCTTGGGCTCCCGGGCCAGGAGCTGCTCCACCGCCTCCCGCGGCGGCACCCCCTCGAACAGCACCCGGTAGACCTGCTCGGTGATCGGCATCTCCACTCCGGCCTCGTGGGCCCGGGCGAGCACGGCCCGCGTCGTGGGCTCTCCCTCCACCACCTGCCCGATGGCGGACCGGGCCTCGTCCGCCGAGCCGCCCCGGCCCAGGGCGAGCCCGAAGCGTCGATTGCGCGACTGGTCGTCGGTACAGGTGAGGACCAGGTCACCCATGCCGGCCAGGCCGGTGAAGGTTTCCGCCCGGCCGCCCAGGGCCATCCCGAGCCGCGTGGTCTCGGCCAGGCCCCGGGTGATGAGCGCCGCCCGGGTGTTCGCCCCCAGTCCCAGGCCATCCGCGATGCCGGTGGCGATGGCCAGGATGTTCTTCACTGCACCGCCCAGCTCCACCCCGATGAGGTCGTCGCTGGTATAGGCGCGGAAGGCGTCGTGGTGGAGTCGTTCCACCCAGGCCCCGGCCAGGTCGGGATCATTGGCTGCCACCGTCACGGCGGTGGGCCGGCCCGCCCCCACCTCGGCGGCGAAGGTCGGCCCGGAGATCACGGCCATGGAGACCCCGCCCAGGGATTCGGCCGCCTCCTCGTGGAGGAGCCGGCGGCTGTCCGGATCCAGCCCCTTGGTGGCCCAGGCCAGCGGACTCCCCGCCGGCAGGAAGGGGTGGAGGTCCGCCACCGTCCGCGAGAAGGCGTGGCTGGGCACCGCCACGAGTACCCCGGCGCTATCGACGACGGCCGATGCCAGGGAGTCCGTGACCTCCAGGCCATCCGGGAAGGGGATCCCGGGGAGGTAGCCGAGGTTTTCCCGGTCCCGGGCCAGGCGCGCCACCGCCTCGGGGCGGTGGCCCCGGAGCCGTACCGGGTGGCCACCCCGCGCCAGGTGGATGGCCAGGGCGGTACCCCAGGAGCCGGCCCCGATGACCGCCAGGGGCGCGTTCATCGCCGTCATCCGTTGGACTCACCCTCGGCGCGGTTGCGCTGCTGCTCGTAGAGGGCCTCGAAGTTCACCGGCGCCAGCAGGAACTGGGGGAAGCCCGCGCGGGTGACCAGGTCGGAGATGACCTCGCGCACGTAGGGGAAGAGGAGGTTGGGGCAGTAGCTCCCCAGCAGGCGGTCCAGCGCGCCCTCGGAGGCCCCCTCGATACTGAACAGCCCGGCCTGCTCCACCTCGATGAGGAAGGCGGTGGTCTCTTCGCGAGTGGCATTGACGGTGACGCGCACGGTCACCTCGTAGAGCGGCTCCTCGCCGACCTGGCGACCGCGGCTGGAGAGGTCGACGTTCACCTCCGGCTGCCAGCTCTCGCGGAAGACCTCCGGCGTGTTGGGGCTCTCCACCGAGGCGTCCTTGAGGTAGATGCGCTGGAGGGTGAGCTGGATGCCGTTACCGGCATCGGTCTGGTTCTCGGCCATGCTGTGTTCCGTCCGGGCTGTTGAATGGGGGGCCATTCTAGCCCAGGCGGGCGGCCCGGGGCAGCCGCCCGCAACCGCGTAGCGGTGGCTATTGCTCCAGCCGCGGATCCAGCTCGTTGCGTCGCTCCAGGTCGTGGAGCTCGTCGCAACCGCCGATGTGTTCGCCATCGATGAAGATCTGCGGCACCGAGGTGGCGCCACCGGCGCGCTCCACCATCTCGGAACGGCGCTGCGGCTCCGCATCCACGCGGATATCGTCGTATTCGACGCCCTTTTTCTTCAGCAGGTGGCGGGCGCGAACGCAGAAGGGACACATGCGCGTCCCGTACATCTCGACATGGGCCATGGTCTACCCCTTCTTCTTGCGATCCTTCCCGCGCGCCAGCGGCAGGCCCGCCTGCTGCCACGCAGTGATGCCGCCCTGGAGATTGTGGACGGCGGAAAAGCCCTGCTTGCGCAGCTTGCCGCAGGCCTGGGCCGATCGTGATCCGGAGCGGCAGTAGCAGATGATCGGTGTCTCCCGGTCCTCGCCCAGCTCGGAGAGCCGGTCATCGAGCTGCCCCAGCGGGATGGTGATGGCCCCCCGCAGGGTGCCGCCCTTGACCTCGGAGGGCTCGCGCACGTCCAGGATCCGGGCATCCTCGTGGTTGATGAGCCGGGTGGCCTCCTGGGGGCTGACGCTGCCGGAGCTGCCGCCCATGGTCTGATGGAGGAGCAGCCCCAGGATCACCACCAGGGCCGCGAAGAGCATCCAGTTCTCGTAGAGGAAGGTGCCGAACTCCGCCATGCCCTAGAACCCCGACTGGCTCGGCAGGCCGGCCTTCTTGAGCATCTTGTCCAGCGGACAGAAGCGGGTGAAGCCGCTCTGAAAGAGGTTCAGCCCCACGAAGGCGGTGAGCCACAGCCAGTGGACGCTGTGGAAGATCGGGCTGCCCGATGCCCCCAGGCCCACGGAGAGGAGGATGACGAGCCCGGCGAAGATGCGGACGACGCGTTCGGTGTTCATGGGAGACCCTCCCGGGTTTGTATTTCAGCGTTCGCTAATATACCGCACCGCCTACATGGTGCAGAAGACCTCGCGCATCATCCCGATGAGCCGGAGGGTGCGCGGATCCCCGACGCGGTAATAGACGCGGTTGGCATCCTTGCGCGCGGAGAGGATCCCCTTGTCCCGCAGGATGGCCAGGTGCTGGGAGATGTTGCTCTGGGAGGTCCCCACGTGCTCCACGATCTCCTGGACACTGACCTCGCTGCTGCCGAGGGTGCAGAGGATCTTCAACCGCAGCGGGTGGGACATCGCCTTGAGCGAACGGGCGGCGCGGTCGATGTCCTCGTCCCCGGTGATCAGGATGTCATCCTGGTCGCCGGGGGTCTCGTCTTCCGGATCGGAGAGATTCTGTTGGTTCATGCTCCAGCCTCGCGACTTGTTATATCGGCCGTAATCGGGAACGGCTGCCTTTATAATCGAAACACTATACAATAATGGCCGCCATGTAACGCCCCCCCCCGACGGGGCCGATCCACCGACGACGAATGCGGGTACGTCTATGCCAGCGAGACCACGCCCCCTGGTGCTGACCATCCTCGACGGCTGGGGTTATCGCGAAGAGCCGGCCGACAACGCCATTGCGGCGGCACGTACCCCCAACTGGGATCGCCTCTGGGGCGGTTTCCCCCACACCCTGATCCGCGGCTCCGGCGCCGAGGTCGGCCTGCCGGCGGACCAGATGGGGAACTCCGAGGTGGGCCACCTCAACCTCGGTGCCGGCCGCGTGGTCTACCAGGAATACACCCGGGTCTCCCGTGCCATCGAGACCGGCTCCTTCTTCGAGAACCACACCCTGGTGGAGCCGGTGGAACAGGCCGCGGCCAACGGCAGGGCCGTGCACATTCTCGGCCTGCTCTCCCCCGGTGGGGTCCACTCCCACGAGGACCATATCCACGCCATGATCCGGCTGGCCGTGGACCATGGCGCCCGGGTCTACGTCCACGCCTTCACCGACGGCCGGGATACCGCCCCGCGCAGTGCCATCGAATCCATCGACCGACTCCAGGCCCGCCTGGACGAGTACGGCGGCGGTCGCGTGGCCAGTATCATCGGCCGCTACTACCCCATGGATCGCGACCACCGCTGGTCCCGGGTGAAGACCGCCTACGACGTCATCGTGGATGGCCGGGCCGACTATACCGCCACGGATCCGCGCGCCGGGATCGAGGCCGCCTACGAGCGCGGCGAATCGGACGAGTTCATCAGCGCCATGGCCATCCCCGAGGCCGACGGCCAGCCGGTACGCATCGAGGATGGCGATGCCGTCATCTTCATGAATTACCGCTCCGATCGCGCCCGCCAGATCACCCGCGCCTTCGTGGAGCCCGGTTTCGACGGCTTCGAGCGCGACCGGGTGCCGCATCCGGCCGCCTTCGTGACCCTGACCGAGTACAGCGCCGATTTCGACGTCCCGGTAGCCTTTCCGCCCCACCGCCTGCACAACGGCTTCGGCGAATACGTCGCCGGCCTCGGACTGCGCCAGCTCCGCATCGCCGAGACGGAGAAGTACGCCCACGTGACCTTCTTCTTCAACGGCGGCGTGGAGGAGCCCTACGAGGGGGAGGAACGGATCCTGGTCCCGTCGCCCTCGGTGGCCACCTACGACGAGCAGCCGGCGATGAACGCCCCGGAGGTGACCCGGCAGCTCATCAACGCCGTGGAGAGCGGGGATTACGACGTCCTCATCTGCAACTTCGCCAACCCCGACATGGTCGGCCACTCCGGCGACTTCGCCGCTACTGTCGCCGCCATCGAGGCGCTGGACGGCTGCCTCGGCCAGCTGGAGACCGCCGTGCGCGGCGTCGGCGGCGAGATGCTGGTCACCGCCGACCATGGCAATGCCGAGGTCATGCGCAATCCCGAGACCGGCCAGGCCCACACCGCCCATACCTCCAACCCGGTCCCCTTCATCTACGTCGGACCGCGCCCGGTCACCATGGAGAGCGGGGGTGCCCTCTCCGATGTCGCCCCGACCATGCTCACACTCATGGGCCTGGCGCAGCCCGAGGAGATGACCGGCCGACCGTTGGTGAGCCTGGCCGAAGAGGCGGGCTGACACCCGGTGCGCTGGGCACTCGCCGGCCTTGCCCTGGTCGCCTTCCCGGCCCTGGCGGGGGAAGACCTCTCCCGGGAGGATCTGGAGGCGCTGCGGGAGCGCATCGAGACCGCCCGGGAGCGGGCCGAGGCCGTGGCCGGCCGCAAGGAGGCCGCGGAATCGGATCTGGTCGAGGCCGAACGCGCCCTGACCGAGGCCGCCCGCGAACTCAACCGCACCGCTACCGCCCTGAGAGAGACCCGCGACCGCCTGGGCGCCCTGCGCGCCCGCCGTGACGCCATTCGCGCCGACCTCGACGACGAACGCACCGCCCTGGCCACCGAGGTCCGCACCCTCTACATGGCCGGGGGCGATTCGGCCCTGCGGCTCCTGCTCAGCCAGGGCGATCCCCGCGCCGTCGGCCGCACTCTGGTCTGGGGGGACTACCTCGCCCGGGCCCGCCAGTCCCGCATCGGCGCCTACGGGGAGAGTCTGGCCGAGCTGGACGACCTGGCCCAGCGCATTGCCGACCGGGAGCAGGAGCTGAAACGTCGACAGGCCGATGTCCGGAAGCGGCGGGACGCCCTTGCCGCCCGGCAGGCGGAGTATCGCCGTACGGTGGCGCGCCTGAACGACCGGCTGACGAGCCGGAGGGACGAGGTCGCCGCGCTGGAGGACCGCGAGGAGCGCCTGGAGGAGCTGCTGGGCCAGCTCGATGACCCCGAACGCCCCGGCGAAACCCGGGACCTGGGCCCCCTGCGGGGCGATCTTCCCTGGCCGGCGCGCGGCCCCTTGCGGGCCGCTTTCGGCTCCGAGCGCCAGTCGGGGCTGACCTGGAAGGGGATCTTCATCGCCCGGGACGCCGGGGCCGAGGTGGGGGCCATCGCCCCCGGCCGGGTGGTCTTCGCCGACTGGATGCGCGGTTACGGCCAGCTCCTCATCCTCGACCACGGCCACGGTTTCATGAGCCTCTACGGCCACAATCGGGCCCTGCTGGTGGGCCTGGGCGACTGGGTGGAGACCGGCGAGACCCTGGCCCGGATCGGGGAGAGCGGCCCCTACGAGGAGAGCGGCCTCTATTTCGAGCTGCGGCGGGAGGGGCGCCCCCGGGATCCCATCGCCTGGCTGGGGCCGCGCTGACCGCCGTTGCCTCCCGCGGTAGCCGGGGCGGGAACCATCCTGTACCCTTGTTACCCAAAGGATCTGCGTATCGCGATTGCGGAAAAAGAGCCCCATGGCCGCGAAAAAGACTTCACTCATATTGAGCCTCGGCGTTGCCGTCGGCATTGCCATCAGCCTCGGCCACGGCGTCCTCGCCCAGCGAGGCCCGGTCCAGGCGGTTAGCGAGGACTCGCAACTACCCCTGGAGCAGCTCCGGACCTTCTCCGAGGTCTTCGCCCGGGTAAAGGGCAGCTACGTGGAAGAGGTCGGTGACGACGAGCTGCTGGAGAACGCCGTCCGCGGCATGCTCTCCGGGCTCGATCCGCACTCCGCCTACTTGGACGCCGATGACTTCCAGAAGCTCCAGGAGGGGACCCAGGGCGAATTCGGTGGCCTGGGCATCGAGGTCACCATGGAGGATGGCCTGGTCAAGGTCATCGCCCCCATCGACGACACCCCGGCCGAGCGGGCCGGGGTCCGCGCCGGCGACCTCATCGTCCGTATCGACTCCGCGCCGGTGAAGGAGATGAATCTGGGCGAGGCCGTGGAGAAGATGCGCGGCGAGCCGGGGAGCGAGATCGAGCTCACCATCCTCCGCGAGGGGCGCGACCAGCCGCTGGAGATCACCATCGAGCGGGCCATCATCCAGGTGGACAGCGTCAAGTCGCGGCTGCTGGAGGAGGGCTACGGCTACGTCCGGATCTCCAACTTCCAGTCGCGCACCGGCGAGGACGTCGTCAACGCCGTGGAATCCCTGCGCGAGGAGAACGAGGGGGCGCTGGACGGCCTGGTCCTGGACCTGCGCAACAACCCGGGCGGTGTCCTCAATGCCGCCGTGGACGTCTCCGACGCCTTTCTGAACGAGGGCCGGATCGTCTATACCAAGGGCCGGGTGGAGGATGCCCAGATGAGTTTCTCCGCCGAAGAGGGCGATGTCCTCGAAGGGGCCCCCATGGTGATCCTGACCAACGGCGGTTCCGCCTCCGCCTCGGAGATCGTGGCCGGCGCCCTCCAGGACCATCGCCGCGCCCTGATCATGGGGCAGCAGACCTTCGGCAAGGGTTCGGTCCAGACCGTCCTTCCCCTGGGCGGCTCCACGGCGGTGAAGCTCACTACCGCGCGCTACTACACTCCCGACGGCCGCTCCATCCAGGCCGAGGGCATCAAGCCCGACGTGAGCCTGGAGAACCTGCGCCTGACCACGGCCGAGGAGCGCGGCCGCCGCCTGCGTGAGGCCGACCTGGCCGGCCACCTGCAGAACGGCAGCAAGCCCGAGGAAGGCGGGGCCGAGGAAGGCGGGGCCGAGGAAGGCAACGGCGGCGAGGAAGCGAGCGCGGCCGAGGAGCCGGAAGGCGATCGCGACTACGCCATCTTCGAGGCCCTGAATCTGCTCAAGGGCGTCCGGCTGCTTCAGGGCGGGAACTGATCCGCCCGGCTCGGGCCCCACCATCGGACGACCACGCACTGCGAGGGAGGTAGGGCATGAGTAGCGTCCTCGTTCCCCTGGCCGAGGGCTTCGAAGAGCTCGAGGCCATCACCATCGTCGACATCCTCCGCCGCGGCCAGGTGGAGGTGACCACCGCGGGCGTCGAGCCCGGGCCGGTCACCGCCAGCCGCGGCAGCATCATCATCCCCGACGCCGAACTGGACGAGGTCCTGGAGTCGACCTTCGACCTCATCGCCCTGCCCGGCGGCCTGCCGGGCGCCGACCACCTGCGCGATGACGACCGGGTCCAGCGCCTCCTGCGCGACCAGGCCGCGGCGGGCCGCCCCGTGGCCGCCATCTGCGCCGGTCCCAAGGCGCTCGCCGCCGCCGGCCTCCTGGCGGGGCGGCGGGTAACCAGCTTCCCCGGCGCCCTGGACGGCGTGGACCAGCCCGGCCTGGAATACGTCGAGTACCCCGTGGTGGCCGATGGCCCGGTGACCGGGGTCGACGGCACCGGCCCGGTGATCACCTCCCGCGGCCCGGGCACCGCCATGGACTTCGCCCTCACCCTGCTGGAACTACTCGAGGGCCGGGACGTCCGCGAGCGCGTGGAGGCCGCCCTCCAGCGGCCCTGAGCGGCGGCCTCCGGCCGCCAACGGGGTTCGCGGTCCCGGGCGGACCGGTCTAGACTGGGGTCGACCTTCAGCCAAGGACCGGAAGCCCCATGGGACCCCACTACCTCGACCGCCTCTTCAAGCCCAACGCCATCGCCGTCTTCGGCGCCAGCGAGCGCCCCGGCTCCCTGGGGGAGCGGGTCTTCCGCAACCTCATCGAGGGCGGTTTCGAGGGCGACCTCTATCCCATCAATCCCAAACGGGAGACGGTGCAGGAGCGCACCGCCTATCCCGACCTCGACGGCATCCACGAGACCGTGGATATGGCCGTGGTGGCCACCCCGGCGGCCTCGGTGCCGGCGATCATCCGCCACTGCGGCGAGAACGGGGTCCGTGTCGCGGTGGTCCTCTCCGCCGGCTTCGGCGAGGGTGATGGTCGCGGGCGCGACCTCCAGGAGGACCTGGAGGAGGAGGCGCGCCGTTACGGGGTGCGCATCGTCGGCCCAAACTGCCTCGGCGTCATGCGCCCCTGCCTGGGGCTGAACGCCACCTTCTCCATGAACATCGGCCTGGAGGGGGACCTGGCCCTGGTCTCCCAGTCCGGCGCGCTGTGCACCGCCATCCTGGACTGGGCGGAGGCGCGCGGGGTGGGCTTCTCCGCCATGGTCTCGGTGGGGGATGCCGTGGATGTCGGCTTCGGCGACCTCCTGGACTTCCTCGCCCTGGATCCCAAGACGCGGAGCATCCTCCTCTACGTGGAGGGGGTACAGGATTCCCGGCGTTTCCTCTCCGGCCTGCGCGCCGCGGCGCGCATGAAGCCGGTGATCGTGGTCAAGGCGGGCCGCCACGAGGCCGGCTCCCGCGCGGCCGTCTCCCATACCGGCGCCCTGGTGGGGGGCGACGACGTCTTCGACGCCGCCCTGCGCCGGGCGGGCGCGGTGCGCGCCGAGACCATCGACGAGCTCTTCTCCGCCGCCCAGATCCTCTCCAGCGGTTACCGCGCCCGCGGGACCCGGCTGGGGATCCTCACCAACGGCGGCGGCCCCGGGGTCATGGCCACCGACCGCGCCTCGGAACTCGGCCTGGAGCTGCCGCCGCCGGCGGAGAAGACCGCTACCGCGCTGGACGAGCAGCTCCCCGGCCACTGGTCCCACGGCAATCCCGTGGACATCCTCGGGGATGCCAGCGGCGAGCGCTATGCCGCCGCGGTGGAGAGCTACCTCGCCGATCCCGATATCGACGGCCTGCTGGTGATGCTGACCCCCCAGGCCATGACCGAGCCCCTGGCCTCGGCCCGGGCCGTCACCGCCGCCGCCGAGGCCAACCGGCGGAAGCCGGTCCTCGCCTGCTGGATGGGCGAGGCCCACGTCCAGCCGGCCTGGGAGCACTTTGCCGAACACCAGGTTCCCTACTTCCCCACGCCGGAGGCCTCGGTCCAGGGCTTCGCCTACCTGGCCCACTACCACCGCAACCAGGAGCTGTTGCTCCAGGTGCCGGAGCCGGCCAGCCGGGAGGATGCCCCCGATGCCGAGGGGGCGCGGCTCATCATCGAGGGGGCCCTGGCCGAGGGGCGGCGGACCCTGGGGATCACCGAGTCCAAGGCCATCCTGCGCGCCTTCGGGATCCCGGTGCAGTCCACCACCCTGGCGCGCAGCGCCAACGAGGCGCTCATCACCGCAGAGAGCGTCGGCTTCCCGGTGGCCATGAAGATCGCCTCCGCCGGGATCACCCACAAGTCCGACGTCGGAGGGGTGCGGCTGAACATCGATAGTGCCGCTGCGGTGCGCAGCGCCTACAACGAGATGACCGCCGAGGCGGCCCGACGGGTGCCGGAGGCGCGCATCGACGGTGTCACCATCGAGCCCATGTTCGCCCGGCGCAACGGCCGCGAACTCATGATCGGTGTGATCCGCGACCCCGTCTTCGGCCCCGTGATCAGCTTCGGCGCCGGCGGCACCGCCGTGGAGATCCACCGCGACCGGGCCGTGGCCCTGCCGCCCCTGAACGGCTACATCATCCGGGACCTCATCGAGCGGACCCGGGCGCGGCGGATGCTGGACGAGTTCCGCGACCGGCCCCCGGTGGACCGGGCGGCCCTGGAGCACGCTCTGGGCCGGATCTCCGAGCTGGTCTGCGAGCTGCCCTGGGTGCGGGAGATGGACATCAACCCCCTCATCGCCGACGAGGAGGGGGTCATCGCGGTGGATGCGCGGATCGTGGTGGAGCACCCGGCCCCCGCGCTCACGCCCTACGGCCACATGGCCATCCACCCCTATCCCGGGGAGCTCACCGAGCACTGGCAGCTCCCTGACGGGACCGACGTCACCATCCGCCCCATCCGGCCGGAGGATGCCGAGATGGAGCAGGCCTTCGTCCACAACCTCTCGGAGCAGTCGCGCTACTTCCGGTTCATGGAGACCCTGCAGGAGCTCTCCCCGGAGATGCTGGTCCGCTTTACCCAGATCGATTACGACCGCGAGATGGCCTTTGTCGCCGTCACCGACGACGGCCAGGGGGGTGAGCTGGAGCTGGGGGTCACCCGGTACGCCCTGGGCCCCGACGGGGATACCGGGGAGTTCGCCGTGGTGGTCGCCGACGAGTGGCGCCGGCGCGGACTGGGTGCGCGCCTTCTCACCATCCTCATGCAGACCGCCCGGGCCCGCGGCCTGCGGGCCCTGGAGGGGGAGGTGCTATCCGCCAATACCGGCATGCTGGGGCTGGCCCGCAGCCTGGGCTTCACCGTGCGCAATACCGACGACCCGGAACTCAAACGGGTGACCCGCCTCCTCGGCGGCAGCCACTAGCGGCTCCGCGCCCCGGGCCGTCAGCCCGGGAGTACCGCCAGGAGACCCGCGGCGATCCCGGCGCCGATGGCCGCCCCGGCGAGGACGTCACTGGGGTAGTGAAGACCCAGGACGACCCGGGAGGCGGCGACGAGGCCGGCGAAGGGCCAGACCACCCAGCCCAGATCCGGGAAGTGAGCGCTTGCTGTCCACGAAAAGGCCACCGCATGGAGGGTATGGCCGGAGGGGAAGCTGAAGCGGTCCAGCGGTGCCGTCCCCAGACGGATCTGCGGATGGCGGTGGCAGGGGCGAACCCGGACCAGGCGCGGCTTTACCGCCTTGTAGACCAGCAGGCAGACCACGGCCACGGCTGCCATGTGCAGACTGGCCACGACCCCGGCCCGTCCGGCCAGGGGCAGCGCGGCCATGAGGGTGTACCAGGCAATGCCGTCCCCGGCGCGGCTGATGGCGGCGAAGAAACGGCGCACGACATCCGCCGCGCAGGCGCGATTGATACTGGCGCAGAGCCATTCCTCCCGGGCATCCATGCGCCGGAACCAGGGGTGGACCTTCAGTTCACTCATGCCGCCCTTCCGTCGCTACTGTTGATGGCCGCCCCGAGGCGGACCTCGAATTCCTCGATAACGGCCTCCCAGCCGATCCCCTGCGCCGTCTCGCGCGCGGCCTGGCCCATCCGGGCCCGCGCCCCGGGGTCGGCGGCCAGCTCGGCCGCCGCCGTGTTGAAACCGGTATCGTCCTCCGGTTCGACCAGCCGTCCGTTGACCCCGTCGCGCAGGTAGCGGCCCGCGGCTGCCCGGTTGAAGGCGACCACGGCCAGGCCGGAGGCCATGGCCTCGGTGACGACGTTGCCGAAGGTCTCGGTCCGGCTGGGGAAGACGAAGAGATCGCCGCTGGCATAGTGGCGCGCCAGGTCGCCACCGGTTCGTGGCCCGGTGAGGATGAGCTCCGGCAGTGCCGTCGCGAGCCGCTCGGTGGCCGGCCCGTTCCCGACCACCACCAGAGCGCACTCCGGCACCCGCTGGCGGATGGCCCGGAAGGCGCTGATGAGCCCCTCGATATTCTTTTCCGGCGCAATCCGGCCGACATGGAGCGCCACCGGCGTCTCCGGCCCCGCCCCCCACTCGGCTCGCAGCGCCTGGCTGCGCCGACGGGGGTCGAAGAGCTCGGTATCCACGCCTCGCCCCAGCAGGGCCAGCCGCTGGAAGCCGCGCTGGATGAGCCGCTCGCGGCCCTCAGCCGAGGGGACCAGCGTGGTGGTCGCCCGGTTGTGGAAGCGTCGGAGGTAGGCCTCCACGGGGCGGCGCAGCAGCCCCATGTGGTAATGGCCGCTGTAGGCATCGAAATTGGTGTGGAAGCCGGCGACCACCGGGATCCCCAGGCGCCGCGCCTGGCGCAGCGCGCTGTGGCCCAGGGGCCCCTCGGTGGCGATATAGATGACATCCGGGCGCGCCTCGGCCCACCGCCGTCGCAGTTCCCGTCCGGCGGGCAGCCCCAGCCGGACCCCGGGGTAGCCCGGCAGGCCCATCCCCGGGACCAGCAGCTCGGCCGGCCCGTGGCTGTCTGTGCCCCCCTGGTGGCGGGGCCGAACGACCCCCACCCGGTGCCCCCGGGCGCGCAGGCCGTTCACCAGGGTCTCCAGGGTCCGGGCAACGCCATTAATCTCGGGGGCCCAGGTCTCGGTGATGAGTTCCACCCGGAGGCTGTGCGCGACTTCGGTCATGGCGCCAGTCTCGGCCCGAATCGTGACGCCGGGATGACGACGGGGTTACCACCGAGTGACGCTGCCGCTTGAAGCGGGGCCGTGACGGCCGCATCCTTGGAGTAGGGGGCCGCGGCTCGTGGCCCACCCGAGACCCCTAAAAGGAAGGAGGCACCCTATGTCCATGGTCTGGGTACTTGTCGCCGATGCATCCCGCGCCCGCGTTTTTGCCGCCGAGAACCGGGTTGCCGGTGAGCTCGAGGAGGTCACCGACCACCTCCACCCGGAGTCCCGCCTGCACAATCGGGATCTGGTGAGTGACCGGCCCGGCCGGGCCGCGGATCGCAGTACCGAGGCCCGCAGTTCCGTCGAGGAGGAGGGTGCGCCCAAGGATCACGAGGCCGCGAACTTCGCCCGGGAGCTGGCGGGGATGCTGGCCGAGGCGGCCGGGAAGGGGCGGTTCGAGCACCTGGTCCTGTGCGCGCCGCCCACCTTCATGGGCGAGCTGCGGGACAAGCTGGATGCATCGGTGCGCCAGCGGGTCTCCCTGGAGGTGACCAAGGACCTGACGCGCTCCCATCGCGGCGCCGATGTCCGGACACACCTGCCCGACTACCTCTATTGAGGCAGACATCATCGGACGATTTCGGCGGTGATTCCGGAGGAACCCCGAAGGGTCGGCGGCGCGGAGGCGATGGATCCGCACCGCCGTGAAGGCTGGTGGCCGGGGACAGAGTCGAACTGCCGACACCGCGATTTTCAGTCGCGTGCTCTACCAGCTGAGCTACCCGGCCATGAAGGCGAGTATTTAACCGGCTCGGGCCGTTTGCGTCAATCCCCGCAGGGCGCTGTGCCCGCCCGAACCGGTGTCTCCCCTACTGTTCCGGGGGGACGTACCCCTCCGGCGTGGCCGACCCCTCGCCGAAGAAGAACTTCTCCATCTCCTTCTCCAGGAACTGCCGATGCTTGGGATCCACCGGGGAGAGGCGATTCTCGTTGATAAGCATGGTCTGGTGCGACAGCCACTCCTGCCACGCCTCCTTGGAGACATTCTCGTAGAGCCGCTGTCCCATCTCGCCGGGGTAGGGCGGGCGGTCCAGCCCCTCCGCCTCGCGGCCCAGCCGCACGCAATGCACCATTCGGGTCATGTCTCCACCTCGTTGTCTGTCTCGATTCGCGCCAGCAGCGTCGCCACCGGTGCGGGTACGCCGGGGCGCTCCATGGTGGCGACGTTATACCAGATGCCTTCCTCCCCATCCATGACGCCGCCGGCAGGGGAATTCAACCCCGCGGACTCCTGCAGGCGCGCCGGAACCGGGTTGATGGTGAGGTCGAAGTGGGAAAAGGCGTGCTCCAGCGGCTCCCAGGGGGGCTCGGGTCGGACGGTCAATCCCAGGGCGCGGGCGGCCTCCTCTTCGGCCCCCGGCTCCGCCTCCGGCAGGGACCAGAGCCCGCCCCAGATCCCGGTGGGCGGGCGGCGGGTGAGCAGGACCCGCCCGGCGCCGTCGCGGATGAGCAGCATGGTGGTCTCACGCCGACGCCGCTGTTCACGCCCGGTGCGCGGGCGGCCGTGGGGCAGCTCGGCGGTGCGCCCCTCCGCCCGGGCGTGGCAGTCCCCCGCGAAGGGGCAGTCGTCGCAGGCGGGCCGGGCGCGGGTGCAGAGGGTGGCCCCCAGGTCCATGATGGCCTGGGTATAGTCCGCCGCCCGGTAATCCGGGGTGTGGGCCTCGGCGAGCTGCCACAGCTGGCGCGCCGTGGCGGTGGCGTTGGGCCACCCCTCCACCGCGTACAGGCGCGCCAGCACCCGTTTGACGTTGCCGTCCAGGATCGCCGCCGGCCGGTCGAAGGCCTGGGCGGCGATGGCGTTGGCGGTGGAGGGGCCGATCCCCGGCAGGGCGGCGAGCTGCTCCGGCTCCCGGGGGAAGCGACCGCCGTACTGGTCGCGGATCACCCGGGCGGCGGCGTGGAGGTTGCGGGCACGGGCGTAGTAGCCCAGTCCCGCCCAGCGCTCCAGCACCGCCGCCTGATCGGCGTCGGCCAGGCTGGTCACGTCGGGGAAGGCGGCCATGAAGGCCTCGAAGTAGGGGATCACCGTCGCCACCCGGGTCTGCTGGAGCATCACCTCGGCCACCCAGACCCGGTAAGCGGTGCGCGGGTGCTGCCACGGCAGGTCGTGGCGACCGTGCTCGTCGAACCAGGCCAGAAGCCGTCGGGCGAAGTCCGGCACGCGATCGCTGATCCTCTCCCCGGTCATGGCTAGAAGCCCAGGAGATCGCGCGCCCGGTCCTCGAGCTCCTGCTTTTCCTGCTCCAGCCGTTCCTCGGCCTCCTCCATGCGCTGGTCGGCCTTCTCCCGGGCCTCCCGTTCCGTCTCCTCCTGCAACTGCTTCTCGGCCTCTTCCAGCCGCTTCTCGGCGCGTTCGCGCTCCTCCTGCAGGCGCTGTTCGGCGCGCTCCTTCTCCCGTTCCAGGGCCTTGCGTGCCTCCTCGGCCGCCTTCTGTCGCAGGGCCGCGGCCAGCTCCACGTCGACCTCCGGGGCGCCCAGGTAGCCGCCCAGGTGGACGGGGACGGCGAGGTCGGTGAGATCGTCCAGCGGTTTGCCGTCCTGGCCCTCCAGCGTCTTCACCACGGCCGCGCGGATGCGGTAATCCAGCGCCTCGGAGACCAGGTCGAGGCTGCCGGCGCCGCTCACCCGCAGGCCGGGGGATTGGAGGGCCAGGTCGTCGTTGCGCGCCACGCCCTGGTCCACCTGGATGGTGGCGGTGAGGGCGGTGAAATCCGTCTGGCTGGGGCGGTGCTCCGGCGGCTCCCGATCCTGGAGCCGGGCGAAGGCGCGGCCCAGCCACTCGGCGAGATTCACGCCCTGGATGGCGCCATCCTGGAAGCGGAGGTTGATCTCCCCATCAAGGTCGCGGCGCAGCTCGCGGAAGGTCGCGCCCCGGCCGGCCAGATCCAGGGAGAGGTCGGTGCGCCCGCTGACGCGGGATTCGTCCATGAGGTCCTCGAGCAGCGGCCCCGCCTGGAAGCCCTCCAGCCGGGTGGCAAGCTCCACGCCCAGGGCGTCGCCGCGACCGTCCAGGGTGGCGCGGGTGGCGAGGGTGCCCCGGTAGAGCCGGGCGGCGAGGGGGTCGATGGTGACCCGGCCGGCGTCGGCGGTGACCCCCAGCTCGATGGCCTCCACCAGCAGGCCGGCGGCCCGCAGCTCGCCGATCCGGAGCTCGCCCTCGGCGTCCACCAGCCGCAATGGCTCCACGGGCAGGGGGAAGTCGGGGATGACGCGCGGCGGGGGTCCGTCGGCCCGGCCCCCATCCCCGGTGTCCGCTCCGCCGCTCCCGTCTCCGGACCCGGTTGCCGGCGCCTCCCCCTCCGGAGCGGGGGGGAGGTAGCGGTCCAGGTCCATCCGATCCAGGTCGAGGTCGAAGCGGATATCCGGTCGCGGCTCCAGGGACGCCAGGCCGGCGGAGCCGCTAAGGACGGAGTCGTCCACGGTGAGCGCCAGGTCGTCGGCGAAGAAGCGGTCCAGGCCGCCCCGGAAGTCCAGCTCCAGGGCGATCCGCTCGAGGACCTCTTCGTCGGCGGTCTCCGGCAGGGCGATGCCCAGCTGCCGCGAAATGACGCGGGGATTGGCCCCCTTCAGCTCCAGGCCACCGCCGTAGGCCGGCTCCCCGAGGATGGATTCCGCGCGGAGATTGCCGGTGAGTTCGGCCCCCAGCGCCGTGAGGCGGAGGTTGCCCAGACTGGCCGTCTGCTGGCCCAGGTCGAAGCCGAAGTCGGTCCCCAGCCCGGCCCCGGCCAGGGCCGCGGTATCGATGCCCGGCTGCGCGGGCAGGAGGCCCATCAGGTCCGCCGGGTTGCGCAGCTCGTAGTCCAGCTGCCCCTCGCCGCGCGGGTCGCCGGTGAGGGCCTGGATGTCGGCATCCAGCCCGATCCGGGAGCCGGCGGCATGGAGGACCAGGCCGCGGGTCTGCAGGAGATCCTCGGCGAGGTCGGCGCGCAGGCGCCGCAGCTCCAGCTTGGCGCTCTGTTCCTGGCCGGGCACGGCCGCGCCGCGGGCATCCAGGTGGAGAGTGAGGTCTCGGACGCTCACCCGGGGGATGGCCAGCTCCGGCGTGATCGTGGCATCCAGGCGTACATCGGCGGAGACCGCCGGCTGGCTGGCACTGACCACGGCGCGCAGGGCCAGGGGTACCGGCTGTCCGCCGGCCAGGGAACCCAGGCGGATATTGGTCTCCCGCAGCCGGTATTCGGTGCCCGCCGCCCGATCCTCGAAGGTCACCCGGGCATCGCTGACCTCCAGTCCGCCCAGTGCCAGCGCGGCCAGGGGATCCCCGGTCGCTTCGGGGGTCGCCTCGGGCTTCGCTTCGGAAGTGCCCTCCGGCGGGGCCGGTTCCGCCTCGGCTTCCGGGCCGCTTTCCGGTCCCTCGGCGGGCGCGCCGGCCAGGTCGTCCCAGTTGGTGGTCCCGTCCGCGGCCTGCGCGAGGTTCAGGCGCAGCCCGTCCAGGACCAGGGTGTCCACCTCGGCCCGCCCGCGGAAGAGGGGCAGCACCCGGACCTGGACCTGGGCGCGCCGGATGCGGGCGAAGGGTTCGGGGCCGAAGCCCTCGGCGTTCCCCAGCTCCACCGCGCCGATCTCCACCCCCAGCCAGGGGAAGTAGGAGAGGCCGATGCTGCCCTCGATGGTCAGTTCCCGCCCGGTAGCCTCCTTCGCCGCTGCCTCGATCTGCTCGCGGTAGTCGTCCGGGTCAATGACCAGGGGCAGGATCACCGCGGCGGCGATGAGCAGCGCGACCAGGGCGGCGAGCCCGATGAGGAGGTAGCGGAGGAGCTTGCGCATGGGGTGTTCCTGTTGGCGTTTTGGATTCGCGGTTCGGGATTCGTAGAATAGGCGCTGTGAGCCGGATCATCACGATCCGCCCTCCCACAATCAAGCGACAGGGATGTCCATGACCGTCAAGCTGTTCGAAGCGGGCGAGCACCGCTGTATCGCCTTCGAGGACCTGGTCCGTTGTGACGACCGGGTCAGCGGCCCCAGCGAGAGCTGCGATTCCGTCCAGGCCAACCAGTTCCTGGTGGTGGACAACGGCCGGGCGGCCCTCATCGCCCCCGGGGGCACCCTCCCCTACAACCGCCTGTTCATGGAGGTGAGCCAGCACTTCTTCGTGAAGCACCTGGACTACGTCATCGCCTCCCACCAGGACCCGGACATCGTCGCCTCCCTGAACAAGTGGATGGTGGCCACGGATGCCCAGGTCATCGTCCCCGCCATCTGGGCGCGCTTCATCCCCCACTTCGCCAATCCCGGGCGGACCGAGGGGCGGCTCATACCCATTCCCGACGGCGGCATGGACATCCGGCTGGGGGAGTCGGTTCTCAAGGCGCTACCGGCGCACTTCCTCCACAGCGAGGGTAACTTCCACTTCTACGATCCCGTAAGCCGCATCCTCTTCTCCGGCGACGTGGGGGCCGCCATGGTGGACCCCGAGGACCTGGCCGAGCCGGTGAGCGACTTCGAGGCCCACCGCCAGTACATGGAGCCCTTCCACCGGCGCTACATGAACAGCAATCGCGCCTGTCGCTTCTGGGTGAACATGGTGCGGGGGCTGGACGTGGAGGCCATCGTGCCGCAGCACGGGCCGCACTTCCGCGGGCGGAAGATGGTCAACCGCTTCCTGGACTGGTTCGAGGAGCTGGAGTGCGGCGTGGACCTGATGACCCAGGCGGATTATCAGGTCCCGTAGCGCGGGGGGGGATAATCTGGAGCGGGTGATGGGAATCGAACCCACGTCGCCAGAATGGGAATCTGGAGCTCTACCATTGAGCTACACCCGCTTGAAGCCCGTATTCTCCCGCTACCCGTGAGCGGTGTCAAAGCGGCTCGTCGTTGCCCGGGAGGTCTTCCAGATCCATCTCGGGCTGGTCGTGGTCATCCTCTGGCGCCTCGGTGTCGGCGGCGCGGGGCATGCTCCCGCCGAAGCAGGCGGCGATGCGGGCGCCGTAGGCCTCCAGCACGGCCTGGCGGCGGACCTTGAAGGTGGGCGTGAGCATGCCGTTCTCCACCGTCCATTCATCCTCGGTGAGCACGACCACCTCCTCCACCGGGACCGTCCGCTCCATACCCATCAAGTGGCCGTTGATCCGGCGCAGGGTCCACTCCCGGCGCGCCTCCTCCCCCTCGCCCTGCATCTCCGCCTGGGAGACGCTGCCGTAGAGGTGGGTGTCCACCACCACGATGGCCATGGCGTGGTCCATGCCGTGGCCGAAGACCACGGCGTGGAGGAAGACCGGGTCGGTAACGATGGCCATCTCCATGAGTTCCGGGAAGCCCTCGCGGCCGTCCCGGAGCTGCAGGGGATTGTCGCGCCGATGGCGCATATGGAGATGGTTCTCGCTGAACTCGAAGATGTCTCCGGTCTGGAGCCACTCCCCGCTCCAGGGCTCAATATCGGCGGAGGCCCCGGTGTATCCGTCCATCACGCTGTCTCCCCAGACGGTCAGTTCGCCGCTGGAGGTGAGCTTGAGGTGATAGGTGAACAGTCCTCCCCCCACGGAGTCCGGGTCGTTGTCGCCCACCTCGTTCACGGCCACCAGGCCGCCGGCCTCGGTGATGTGGTAGCCCTGGAGTGGCTGGATCCCGATACCGACGAACTGGCGCGCCAGGGGCTCGGGCAGCGGCGTCCCGCTGACCAGGACCCGTCGCAGCCGCCGGCCGAAGATCTTTGGCCGGAGATTGCGCAGCGCCATCTTCTTGAAGAAGGGGGAGAGCAGGGCCAGGAGGCTGAAGGGGCGGCGCTTGTTCTCCACCTCGAAGTTGGCCCAGCCGGCCAGGATCCCGGCGCGATAGAGGAAGCGATCCATGGTGGAGGCCTCGCGGATGGTGCGCTCCAGCTCCCGGTTGAGCATGTTCAGCACCTGGGGCTCGCTGACCATCATGGTGGGCACCACCCGGGTCACGTCCCGCGGGAGGCTGCGGATCCCGCGGGAGAAGGCGACGATGGCGCCGGCCAGCATGGGGACGTAGACCCCGCAGATGCGCTCCAGGATGCTGGCCAGGGGCAGGTGGGAGAGGAACTGGTCGGAGCGGCGGACTCCCATCTTGCGCGCGGCATCCCGGGCATTGGTCAGCAGGCTCACGTGGTTGAGTATCACGCCCTTGGGCCGGCCGCTGGTCCCGGGGGTGTAGACGATGGTCGCCGGCGCCCGGGGATCGCCCCAGCGCTCCACCAGCGGTCCCGCCTCGGCCGGAAGCCAGTAGCGCGCGGCGAACAGGCGACGGTCGGCGGAGTCGATGATCGCCTCGCCGCTCTCGCTCTCCCGCGGATGGAGGATGAGGACCCGTTCCAGATCACCGAGCTGGTCCCGGACCGGGTCCAGGGCCTCCCAGACCGACTCCTCGTCGAGGACGACCAGGCGGACCCCGGCGTCGCGCAGGATGAAGGCCACGTTCTCCGGGGTGTCGTGGAGATAGATGGGGACCACCACCAGCTCCAGGGCCATGGCGGCCTGCTCGGCGATGATCCACTCCTTGCAGTTGCGCGCCATGATGGCGACGCGATCCCCCGGGTCCAGCCCCTCACGGCTGAATCCGGACTTCCAGCGGGTCACCTCCAGGCCCAGTCCGGCCCAGGAGAAGCTGCGCCACTGCCGGATCTGCCGGTCGTACTCCTTGAAGGCGACATCCGAGGGCGCCTTCTTTACCCAGTTGAAGAAGAGGCCGTCCAGGGTGCGGGTAGCCTCCGCCTTGACTACTACCGGTTCCTCTTCGCCGGGGGAGGCCTGAACCTTCTTTTTCGCCATGGTCTGCCCTGCATCCTGCCTGGCTGCCCTTTATAGCAGGATCGGCCCGGGGCCGGATAGCTGGCGGCTGGTCCCGAACGGACCAGACCTGCCGGCGGTCGGCCCGTTTCTTTCCATTCCCCGGTGGATGACCGGTTTCCCGGCCCCGCCGGGCCTGGTGTAGAATCGGTACATCATCCCACCCGGTGGACGAGAGCCATGGAGATCACCGTCAACGGCGAGGCGCGCGAGGTCGAGCCCGGCACCACCGTCGGCCAGCTCATCGAGGTGATGGGGCTGGCGGACCGGCGGCTGGCGGTGGAGGTCAACCGCGAGATCGTCCCGCGCTCCGCCTGTCCCGGCCACGAACTCGAGGCCGGTGACCGGGTGGAGATCGTCCACGCCATCGGCGGCGGCGCCGCCCGCCCCGGAGAGTCCGCATGACCGCAGATCGCGCCGACCACCCCCTGGCCATCGCCGGCCGCGAGTTCAGCTCGCGCCTGCTTACCGGCACCGGCAAGTATGCCGACCTGGAGCAGACCCGCCGCGCCACCGAGGCGGCGGGGGCGGAGATCGTCACCGTCGCCATCCGCCGCTCCAACATCGGCCAGAAGCCGGACGAGCCGAGCCTGCTGGAGGTGCTGCCGCCGGACCGTTACACCCTGCTGCCCAACACCGCCGGCTGCTACTCCGCCGAGGATGCCGTGCGTACCTGCCGGCTGGCGCGGGAGCTGCTGGACGGCCACACCCTGGTCAAGCTGGAGGTCCTGGGCGACGAGCGCACCCTCTATCCCGACATCCCCGAGACCATCCGCGCCGCCGAGCAGCTCATCGACGAGGGCTTCGAGGTCATGGTCTACACCACCGACGACCCGGTGATGGCGCGGCGGTTCGAGGAGATGGGCTGCGTGGCCGTGATGCCGCTGGCCGCCCCCATCGGCTCCGGCCTGGGGATCCAGAACCGGTACAACATCCACGCCATCGTCGAGGGCGCCAGCGTGCCGGTGCTCGTGGATGCCGGCGTGGGCACCGCCTCCGATGCGGCCGTGGCCATGGAGCTCGGCTGCGACGGCGTGCTCATGAACTCCGCCATCGCCGGGGCCAGCGATCCCGTCCTCATGGCCTCGGCCATGCGCAAGGCGGTGGAGGCCGGTCGCGAGGCCTTCCGCGCCGGGCGGATCCCGCGCAAGGCCTACGGCTCCGCCTCCTCGCCCATCGACGGCACCTTCTTCTAGATGACGGGCGAGGGGCAGGGCGGTGAACACCACCGCCCGGTGCGCAGCTTCGTTCGCCGCCAGGGCCGGCTGACCCGCGGCCAGCGTCGTGCCCTGGACCGCCTGGGCCCCGACTGGGTCCTGGCCCTGCCCGATTCGCCCCTGGATCTGGACGCCCTCTTCGGCCGGCAGGCCCCGCGGGTGCTGGATATCGGCTTCGGCATGGGGGAGGCGCTGGCGGAGCAGGCGGCGGCCCACCCCGAGCGCGACTACCTGGGCGTGGAGGTCTATCCCCCCGGCGTGGGGCGCATGCTCCAGTCCATCCAGGAGCAGGGGCTCACCAACGTCCGGCTGCTCAACGAGGATGTCATGGAGGTCCTGGACCGGGCGCTGGCCCCGGCCAGCCTGGACTACGTCCACCTCTACTTCCCCGATCCCTGGCCCAAGAAGCGCCACCACAAGCGCCGGCTCGTGCAGCCGCCCTTCCCGGAGAAGGTCGCCCGGGCGCTGCGCCCCGGCGGTCGCCTGCACCTGGCCACCGACTGGGCCCCCTACGCCGAGTGGATGGTGGAGGTCATGGAGGCCGAGCCGGCCTTCGCCAACGAGACCGGCCCCGGCGCCTTCGCCGAGCGCCCCGGGGACCGGCCGCTCACCCGCTTCGAGCAGCGCGGTGAGCGGCTGGGCCACGAGGTCTTCGACCTGCTCTACCGGCGGGCCGGGTAGCTCGGGCCCCCACCAGACCGGCCTGTTCTCGAGGTTACGGACTGGCGCTTCGCGCCATCCGGAACGACGCGGATTCGTTGTCGTTCCCGCGCAGGCGGGAACCTCGAGGACCTTGCCACCCGCGCCCGAACCACCTCTGCTGCCCACCGACTCGCCCCGAGCCGACAGCATCGGTACACTGCCCCCATGTTTCCGGACGACCTCGTGCAGCTGCTGCTGATGCTGCTCCCCTTCGTCGTCGGCGCGATCATCGCGCTGGCCGGTGTCATGGTGGGGGCGCTCTTCTACCATCGACTGCAGGCGCGGCGGGAGCGCCAGCGCTACCTGCGCGCCCAGGTCTCCGACCTGGTGGCCCAGGCCTACGAGGTGGAGTACTGGCTGCGCCAGCTCCGCTCCGCCCGGCTGCTCAACGGCCCGCCGCTGGAAGCCCCCAATCCCATGAAGCACGTGCGCACCATCGCCCAGCTGCATGTCCCGGAGCTGCGGCCGGAGGTGCGCAAGCTCGCCCGGGCGGTGGACGAGTTCGAGGAGTGGGTCAATGAGGGCGTCACCGAGAAGCGCAATACCCGCCAGGTCTCCGACGAGACCCTGGGCCGCTACGCCGAGGTCCACCGCGGCGTCCTTGACGCCATCACCGAGATCGCCAATCGCGGCCAGGACCTGATCCGGGAACCGTAGCCCGCCACCGGAGGAGATGCCATGAAGTGCGCCGTACTGCGCAGCGAGCGCCGTCAGGAGACCTACCTTTACGTCCCGCTGGATGACGAGGGCGAGCCCGACCTGGAGCAGGTCCCGGCGGCGCTCACCGACCACCTTGGCCGGCTGGAGACCGCCCTGGCGGAGCTGGACCTCGCCGGCCGCGAGCGGCTGGCCCGCGCCGATCCGAAGGCAGTGACCGAGGCGCTGGCGGAGAAGGGCTATTACCTCCAGACGCCGCCGCCCATCACCGAACTCATGGACCGCGCCGGGGAGGTCGCCGGCAAGGGCGACGAGTGACGGCGGCGGATGAGAGACGTCGCCCCGGCTCTGGGGTAGAATGCCCGATTCCCGATTTTCCGCACCACCCTTGAAACTCCGAACCAGGAAACGCTGAAACAGGGGGGCAACATGTCCGAAAAGCATCCCATCGTCGCGGTGACCGGCTCCTCCGGCGCCGGCACCACCACCGTCAAGCGTGCCTTCGAGCACATCTTTCACCGGGAAGACATCAAGCCGGCCGTCATCGAGGGGGACTCGTACCACCGCTACGAGCGCCAGGAGATGAAGCAGAAGATGGCCGAGGCCGAGAAGAACGGCGAGACCTTCAGCCACTTCGGCCCCGAGGCCAACGTCTTCGACAAGTTGGAGGAGACCTTCTCCAGCTACGCCCAGTCGGGTTCCTGCCAGCGCCGCTACTACCTCCACAGCGACGAGGAGGCGGCCGAGCACAACCAGCGCCTGGGCATCGACAAGGCGCCGGGCGAGTTTACCCCCTGGGAGGAGGTCGAGGCCGGGACCGACGCGCTCTTCTACGAGGGCCTGCACGGCCTGGTGAAGACCGATGATGGCGTCGACGTCTCCCAGCACGTGGACCTGGGCGTGGGCGTGGTGCCCATCGTCAACCTGGAGTGGATCCAGAAGATCCACCGGGACAACGCCGAGCGCGGCTACTCCGCCGAGGCCACCGTGGACACCATCCTCCGGC
This sequence comes from Thiohalospira halophila DSM 15071, assembly GCF_900112605.1. NCBI lineage: Bacteria > Pseudomonadati > Pseudomonadota > Gammaproteobacteria > Thiohalospirales > Thiohalospiraceae > Thiohalospira > Thiohalospira halophila. The sequence goes on along the minus strand of NZ_FOMJ01000004.1, from coordinate 14,535 downwards.
GGATGCCCGACTACATCAACTACATCACGCCGCAGTTCTCGCGCACCCACGTGAACTTCCAGCGCGTGCCCACCGTGGACACCTCCAACCCCTTTATCGCCCGGGACGTCCCCACCCCGGACGAGTCCATGGTGGTCTGCCGCTTCCGCGATCCGGAGACCCAGGACTTCCCCTATCTCCTGAACATGATCAACGGTTCCTTCATGTCGCGGCCCAACACCCTGGTGGTGCCGGGCGGCAAGATGGGCTTCGCCATGGAGCTCATCCTGACCCCCATGCTGCACGACATGATCCAGCGTAAGCGCAAGAAGGGCTGAGGCCCGACGAACGCCCCGCCTCGGCGGGGCCTCGCAAAGACGCCCGCACGGTTCGCCCGGCGGGCGTTTTTCGTGCGGGCCTAGCTCCCGCCCCGGGAGCTGCCCGCGCTGTCGCCGGTACCGCTCGGCTCGTACTCCACCCCGTGCTGGTGCAGGTAATCCCGGATCATCTGCCGGACTACCTGGGACGGCGTCAGGTCCTGTTCGGCGCACAGCTGCTCGAAGGCCCGCTTCTTCGCCGGATCGATGAGCAGGGTAAGGCGCGCGGTCTTCTTCTCCATCGGCATTCTCCAGTGTTATTAACATTGAATGTTAATAACACCCTCTCCCGCCCGCAATGCCGAGGATTGCCGGGTATTACATTAAATGTTAATGTCATTAACATACTTCCGGGCAATCCCCCCACTGCATGTCACGCCAACGATCGCCCCTCCCTCTGCCCAGCATCGCCACCGGCCTGCGCTTTGCCTGGCGGGAGGGGTACGGCCTCGCGGACCTGCGCCGGGATGCGATGGCGGGGCTGACCATCGGGACGGTGGCCGTGCCGCTGTCCATGGCCCTGGCCATCGCCACCGGCGTACCGCCTCAGCACGGCCTCTACACGGCCATCGTTGCCGGCGCCATCATCGCCCTGACCGGCGGCTCCCGGTTCAACGTCTCGGGGCCGACGGCGGCCTTCGTCGTGATCCTCTTCCCCATCGTCCAGGCGTACGGTCTGGGTGGCCTGCTACTGGCGACGATGATGGCCGGGGTCTTCCTCGTTGCCCTGGGCGCCACAGGCATGGGGCGCCTGGTCCAGTTCGTGCCCTACCCGGTGGTGCTCGGCTTCACGGCGGGGATCGCGGTGGTCATTGCCGTCCTGCAGGTCCCCGATTTCCTGGGGCTCGAGACCGGCCAGCTCGGCGAGCACTTCATCGAGAACGTGGGGGCAATCGTTACCTCGTTACCCACCCTCGACCCGCTGGAGCTGGGTGTGGGCCTCTTCGCCCTGGCCGTCATGCTCCTGTGGCCGCGCCTCAATACGCCCGTTCCCGCGCCCCTGGTGGGGCTCGTCGTTGGTGCCATCGCGGCGTACGCGGCCAACCGCTGGCTGGGTGGCCCGGGTGCCGACCTCGCCGTGGATACCATCGCGTCCCGCTTTTCCTGGGAGGCGAACGGCGAGACGGGTAGCGGGATCCCGCCGATCCCCCCGACCTTCATGGCGCCCTGGCGCCTGCCGGGTCCTGACGGGACCCCGCTGGAGATCGACTTTGCCCTGATCCGGGAACTCCTCGGACCGGCCCTGGCCATTGCCACCCTGGGCGCCATCGAGTCGCTGCTGTGTGCCGTGGTGGCCGACGGCCTGACCCGGACCCGCCACGACTCCAACGCGGAGCTGATCGGCCAGGGCCTGGGGAATGTCGCCGCTCCCCTGTTCGGCGGCATCACGGCTACGGCGGCCATCGCCCGGACGGCGACGAATATCCGCAGCGGGGCGCGCTCGCCGGTGGCGGCCCTGGTCCACGCCCTGGTGGTCCTGCTGGCGGTGGTGGCGTTCGCCGGACTCCTCGGCCTGGTGCCGCTGACGGCCCTCGCCGCCCTCCTGTTCATCGTCGCCTGGAACATGAGCGAGGCCCGCCACTTCGTGCAGACCCTGCGATCCGCGCCGCCCGGGGATGTGGCCATCCTGGTGATCTGTTTCGGCCTCACCGTGCTCTTCGACATGGTCGCGGCGGTCGCCGTCGGTATCGGTCTGGCGGCGGCGCTGTTCATCCGGCGAATGGCGCTGCTCACCGGGACCGAGCCGGTGGAGGGTGCCGATCATCCGGCGGTGGAGGGGCTCCCGGAGGAGGTGGCGGTCTACGACATCAACGGCCCGATGTTCTTCGGGGCCGCGGAGAAGGCGCTCACCTCCCTGCACCTGGTGGACCGCAACGTCCGGACGGTCATCGTCGACATGCACGATGTGCCGAGCATGGACGGCACGGCCATCGTCGCCCTGCAGTCGCTGGTGACCGATATGCGCCATGACGGCGTGGGCCTGATCCTGGTGGGCCTGCCGGCGCGGATCATCGCCAAGCTGCGCCGCGCCGGTATCCACAAGGTCGCCGGCTCGCTGACGCACTGCCGCGACCTGGAGCAGGCCAGGCAGGTGGCGCTGCGGTGGCAGCGTGAGCGGACGGTCAACCCGTCGGGCTAGCCGCCGAGGGCCACCACCCAGCCGGCCAGGAGGCCGGCGATGAAGGGCAGGGGGAGGGAGGCGGCCAGTCGGCGCAGGGTCAGGGGCCAGCCCAGCAGCGGCGCTTCGAAGATGAGCAGCCGATGGACCGCCAGCACCGACCAGCCGGTGATGAGCGCCACCAGCTGTGCCCGGCCGGCGCCGGCCCCCTCCAGCACGATGACCAGGGGGAAGGCGACCACCGGCCCGCCGGGGAGGATCCCGCCGAAGAGGCTGGCGATGGCGATCCCGGTCAGCCCCGACTCCGGCCCCAGCCAGTCGCTCACCGGCCCGGCGGGGACCAGGGGCGCGGCCAGGGAGGCCGCGACCACGGCCAGGGGCACGCGGACCAGTAGCCAGCGCAGCTGCTGCCAGCCCGCCGCCGCGGCCTCGCGGTGCTGGGCGGCCCCGCCACGGCGCTGGGCCAGGAAGGCCAGGATCCCCAGCACCGTGAAGACGCTGATGAAGGCGATGGCGATCACGTCGACCCCCGCTTGCGGGCCGGGTCCAGGCGGTCGGCCAGGATCCCGGCGACCAGGGGAAGGACCAGGGAGGCGGCCAGGCGCAGGAGGACGAAGTCGGCGCCCAGCAGCGGGATCTCCCAGACCAGCGCCCGCTGGATCCCCAGTACCGACCAGGAGGTGAGGTAGGCCACGCAGACGCCGAAGCCGGCGCCGGACTCCCACAGTGCGACCACCAGCGGGAAGGCGGCGAAGGGCCCGCCCGGGGTGAGGGCGCCGGCCATCGCCGCCAGGGTCAGCCCGCGCAGGCCGGAGCCGCGCCCCAGCCACCGCTCCATGGCATCCCGGGGCACCATGGTCTGCACGTAGCCGGAGATGAGTACCGCCGTGACCAAGATGGGGGCGATGAACAGCAGAAGCTCACCGGCCTCCCGCAGGGCACCCCCAACCGCCGGCCAGCCGTCGCGCTCCGCCAGCGTCCAGGCGGCCAGCGCCGCCACGCCGGCGAAGATGCCGTTGGTGGGATTGAAGACGACCCGCCAGCGGCTCTCGCGCCGGGTATCGCTCTCCCCGTCGTGCTGCGATTCGGTCTTCATGGCCCTCCTGACCCGGCCCGGCGACGGGCTACAATGGACTCACCATCCACCCATTATGGAAGACGAGGTATCCCCATGCGCCTCTGGCAACAGGGACTGCTCCACGCCTCCCGCTGGGCGGTGAAGGCCGCCCGCGAGGGGATCACGGTGCCCATCCCCCGCCGGATCCTCGCCCGACTGGCGGAGCGCGCGGACGACCCCTCCCTGGCCGATCTGCGCCTGGCGGTCCGCGACGGCGCGATCCTGGAGGTCACCGGGCGGAAAAAGGCCGGGGTCTGGGTCGACTTCCGGGCCCGTTTCCGCGTGGAGGCCCCGGCCGCCGGTGACCCGCCGCGCGCCCTGGTCCTGCGCCCCGAAGAGGTGCAGCCCTTCCTCGCCAAGGGGCCCATGCTCGCCGCCCTGGGCCAGCAGGCCGGGGCGCGGCGCGACGGCGATCGCGTGCGCATCGATCTGGACGAGGTCCTCCAGGGCCACGAGTGGCGGAAGAAGGTCCCCGACGCCCTGCGCGAGCGCCTGCGGATCGGCGGCGTGGAGAGCGCGGACGGCCAGCTGAAGCTCCGGCTGCAGATCTCCGCCGGCCGGCAGCGGCTGGCGGAGGAGTGAACGCCCGCTAGAGATTGATCCCGGCGTCCTCGATCTCCGGCAGCGCCGGCGATTCCCCGGCCGCCACCGCCCGCAGCCAGCGCAGCTCCTCGGCCCAGCCGGCCTCCCCGGCCGGGGTCTCCAGGAAGCCCGGGATATCCCGGGTACGGGGATCGGTGACCAGCCGGCGGAAGGCGTCTGCCCCGATATAACCCCGGCCGATGAGCTCGTGGCGGTCCTTGCGGGAGTCAAAGGGGACCTTGGAGTCGTTGAGGTGGAAGGCCACCAGCCGGTCCATCCCCAGCTCGCGGTGGAACTCCTCCCACATGGCCTCCCAGCCCTCCTCGGTATGCAGGGCGTAGCCGGCGGCGAAGGCGTGGGCGGTATCGATGCAGACGGCGAAGCGATCCGGCTCGAAGACCCGCTCGAGGATGGCGCGCAGCTCGGCGAAGCTCTTGCCCAGGGTGCTGCCCTGGCCGGCGACGTTCTCCAGCACCAGGGTCACGTCCCGCTTGTCCGGGTGGTTGGCGCAGACCTCGTCCAGCACCCCGGCGATATTGTCCAGCCCCGCCTCCTCGCCGGCGCCGGTGTGCGCCCCGGGGTGGAAGTTCAGGTACTCGATCCCCAGCTGGTGGCAGCGCTCCATCTCCGCCTCCAGCGCCCCCACGGTCTTGGCGCGCTTGTCCGGGTCCGGCGTGCCGGGATTCAGCAGATAGGAGGCGTGGCTCATCACCGCGCCGATGCCGTCGGCTGACCGGTGCTCGCGAAAGGCCTTCGCCTCCGCGTTGGTCACCGGCTTCGCCTTCCACTGACGCTGGTTACGGGTAAAGACCTGGATGCAGTCCGCACCGATGGCCTTGCCCCGATCCGGGGCGTTCTCGATGCCGCCAGCGGCGGAGACGTGGGCACCAAGCTGCATGGGGAACCTCCGTTGGATGTCCCCCTATTCTGACATACGCGACCCCGCGGAATGAGGGTGCGCTCCACAGGGTGGGGCTAAACGGCTGGCAGGCGAGGCATGGCACCCTGGCGTTCTCCCGAGGTTATGAGTAGAACGGTCCGCAAGCCCTCCGAATGGCACTTACCAGGAGTGTTCTCGCGGGTGGGAAAGCGAGTGGACCAAAACCGCAACGCAGGAGAGCGTTACGTGCGCAAGGACTTCGAAACCCCGGTGATCATCTACGAGGAAGCGGGCAGGGCCGTGGAGGTTCGGCTGGATCCGGATCAGGAGACCGTCTGGCTGTCGCTCAATCAATTGGGCGAAGTTTTCGGCCGCGACAAGTCCGTGATATCGCGCCACCTGAAGAACATCTTTGAGAGCAACGAACTGGAGCGGGGGTCAGTTGTTGCAAAAAGTGCAACAACTGCCGCCGACGGAAAGACTTACCAGGTGGGTACTACAACCTTTGAACGCTTTTTGACACCGGGGCCCTTACGAATGGCAGGGCCTCGGTGACTCGGTAGGGCTCGGCTGGCAACCGGACCTACCCCGGCGCCCCATCCACCCGCGGGCGCAGGAGCATGGGGGCGAGGCCGGCCAGCAGCAGGCCGAAAGCCGCCAGCCACAGGGCCTGGGCCGTGGCCATGGCCGGCACCCAGAGCTCGGGCGTGGCCAGCGGCGCGACCACCCGCACCAGGGCGGCGAGGCCAACCAGACCGAAGGCCAGCGCCGGCCAGCGGGGCGGGGCCAGGACGTCCCGGCCAGTGTGGCCCAGGGTCACGCGGACCATCATGCCGGCGGTCATGGTGGCGATGGCGCCGGCGCCGAAGGCATGCAGGGCCGGGGAGAGCGGCCAGCCCAGGGCGATCCCGGCGGCGTGGAGGGCGAGGCCGGCGATGATCCAGGCATAGCCGGCGTAGAGGACGGCCAGCAGCGGATGGGCCAGGATCCCGGGTCGGAACCAGCGCCCCCAGCGCAGGGCGTGGAGGAGCGCCAGTGCCCCGGCCGCCACGGCGGTGGCCTCGCCCCGGAGGGAGAGGATGGCCAGCACCCAGTAGACCACCATCAGCGCCAGGAGGGCCCGATCGAGCCGGGGGTGGTCCGCCGGCTCGTAGTCGCTCCCCAGGGCGCGCCGGGAGAAGAAGACCAGTACCCGCTGGACCACCACCAGCATCAGGGCGATGACCAGCAGCAGGCCGGAGACCAGCCCGGCCTGCTGCAGGGCCGGCATCCCGCCCAGCGCCCCGGTCAGCCAGAGGCCATGGCTGGCCCCAATCAGCGCCACCTTGGCCAGGACGCCGCTCTGTTGCCGGAGCTGGCCGGCCGCGATCACCGGCCGGGCGAGGGTGATTACCAACCCGATCAGGAAGGCCAGATCGGCCACGCCCGAGACCATCAGGCCCCACCCATCCAGCGCGGCGGTCAGGCGGCCCACCAGCCACAGCCCGGCCAGGGCCGCCAGCGGCCACCCCGTGGCCGTCTCCCGGCCGGTCCAGTTGCGCACCGCCGTGAGCAGGAAGCCGGCCACCATCGCCGGGGCGTACCCGAAGACCATCTCCCGCGCGTGCCAGCCGGTGGCCCCGCCGGGGAAGCCGGCCAGCAGACCGGGGTCGCGGTGGAGCAGCCACGCCCAGACGCCCATGGCGACCACGGCTTGGAGCAGCGCCAGGAGGAAGAAGGGGCGAAAGCCCAGGGCGAACAGGACGGGGAGTGGGTTCGACATGAGGTCAGTCTCTACCTGGATGGCGGCGAAGGACTTGATACGAGTCAAGTGGCCGGTTTCAGACCGTTCCCGATCAAGACCGCGCCGGTCATCGGTGGATTCCCGGGACCGGCTGGCGTGAAATGAGCGAACAATGACGACAATCGGGAGGAGTCATGAGCCAGCCAGCCCGCAACCCTCTGCGCCGCCTCATCGGCCCGGGCACCACGCGCCTGGGGCCGGCGGAGATCGCCGTCTCCCTGGCCGGTGCCCTGGTGGGCATCGCCGCGGTCCACGCCGTGAGCACCGCCATCCTGGGGCCGGAGGCGGCCCTGTTCATGGTGGCCTCCATGGGCGCGGCGGCGGTGCTCCTCTTCGGCGTGCCCCACGGCGCGCTCTCCCAGCCCTGGCCGGCCATCGGCGGCCAGGTGATCTCGGCGGCGGTGGGGGTGACCGCCGCCACCTGGATCCCGGACCCGGCGCTGGCGGCCGGGGTGGCCGTGGGCGGGGCCATCGCCGCCATGCAGATCGCCCGCTGCATCCACCCGCCCGGCGGGGCGACGGCGCTCATCGCCGTCATCGGCGGGGCAGAGGTCCACGCCCTGGGCTACGGCTACATCGTGGCCCCGGTGCTGCTGAACACCCTCATCCTCTTCACCATCGCCGTCGCCGCCAACTACCCCTTCGTCTGGCGCCGCTACCCCATCGGGCTGGCGCCGCCGGCCCAGGACCCGCCAGCGGCCCCCCTGGGCCATAACGACCTGACCGAGGCGGTGCGCGATCTCCACGTGGTGGTGGACATTACCCCGGACGAGCTGGATGCCCTGGCCCGCCGCGCGGTGGCCCGGGCCGCCGAGGACGAGGGAGGGACGCTGCCGGTGGGTCGCCGCCGGGTGGAGGCCGAGGCCGGCGAGGGCCTGACCATCCGCAAGCGCCACGGCGAGGGCGAGGAGGCCGGCGGCCGGGTGACCCTGAACGTCGTCGAGGGCGACGACGGCGGTGACAGCCGGTCCTGAACCGTGGCCTAATCCCTCCCGGGGAGTCAGGGAGGGCGGCATGCTTACAACCATCGACACCCGGGAGCTGGAACCGGGGATGTTCATCCACGACCTGAAGATGTCGTGGCTGAAGCACCCCTTCCTGCGCAGCCAGTTCCTGCTACGTAGCCAGGATGATATCGACCGGATCCGGGCCCTGGGGATCCGCGAGGTGGTCGTCGACACCGATCGGGCCGAGCGCCTGCCGGAGAACCCGGAGGAGCAGCGCGAGGAGACCGCGCGCCTCCAGGCCGAGCTGGACGCCCACCAGGCAGCCCACCCCCGGACGGACATCCTCCGCCAGCGCCGGGTGGAGGTGGACGAGGAGCTGGCGGCGGCGCGGCCGGTGCGGGAAGAGGCCACCGGCGTGGTGGAGAAGGTCATGCAGGATGTCCGGCTGGGTCGGCAGGTGGACCTGGCCCGGGTGGAGCCGGTGGCCGAGCGGATCATGGAGAGCATCTTCCGCAACCCCAACGCGCTGCTGAGCCTCGGCCAGATCCGCCGGGTGGACCACTACACCTTCGAGCACTCCATCTCCGTGGCCGTGCTCCTGGTCACCTACGCCCGGGCGCAGGAGCCGGACCCGGAGATCATCTACCAGCTCGGCCTCGGCGGCCTGCTCCACGACATCGGCAAGGCGCGCGTGCCCGAGGCCATCCTCACCAAGCCCGGCGCGCTGACCGAGAAGGAATACCAGGTCATGCAGGGCCACGTGACCCTGGGGCTGGAGATGGTGGGCGATCTGCCCGACCTGCCGGCCCCCACCCTGGAGGTCATCGCCCAGCACCACGAGCGGTGGGACGGCAGCGGCTACCCCAACGGCCTGCGCGAGGACGAGATCGGCCCCTACGGCCAGATGGCGGCGGTGGTGGATGTCTACGACGCCATCACCTCCGACCGCTGCTACCATCGCGGCGAGCACCCGACCCTGGTCCTGCGCCGCATGCTGGAATGGAGCCGCAGCCACTTCCGCGAGGAGGTGGTCCACCACTTCATCCAGTGCGTGGGAATCTATCCCGCCGGCACCCTGGTGCGCATGGAGAGCGGGCGGCTGGCGGTGGTCCTCGACCCCGGCGAGAAGATCCTCTATCCCACCGTGAAGGTCTTCTTCAACACCCATACCCACAGCCTGATCAAGCCGGAGGTCATCGACCTGGCCAATCCCGGCTTCCACGAGGACCACATCGCCGCCTACGAAGACCCCCGCAAGTGGGACTTCGACCTCAATCGGCTGCTGGGCTGAGGTACCCCCTCACTGGAGCCCCAGCCAGGCCTCGAAGTCGGCCCGGAACATGGGCCGGCCGGTGAAGAAGCCCTGGGCCCGCCCGCAGCCCAGCTCCCGGCACTTGTCCCGCTGCAGCTCGGTCTCGATGCCCTCGGCCACGGTATCCAGCCCGAGCTTGCCGGCCAGGGTCACCGAGGCGCCGACGATGGCCTCGCCCCAGGCATGGCCCAATCCCTGGATGAAGTGCTTGTCGATCTTGAGCTCGTCCACCGGGAGGTCCGCCAGGTAGGCCAGGGAGGAGTGGCCGGTGCCGAAGTCGTCCACGGAGATGCGGCTGCCCCGGCTGCGGAAGGCGGCCAGGGTGTTGATGCCCCGGTTGGGCTCCTCGATGATCCCGCTCTCGGTGACCTCGAAGCGGACCTGCTGCGGGTCCATGTTGGCGAAGCGGAAGTGGGCCATGAGGCGGTCCTGGAGGTCGGGATCGCGGAACAGGCCGGGGCTGAGGTTGATGGAGACGTCCCCGCCGAATCCGCGCTCCCGCCAGCTCGCCAGGTCCGCCAGCGCTTCCGCCACCACGGCCTCCGTGAGCGGGCCGATGAGGTGGCTCTGTTCGGCGAAGGGCATGAAGTCCCCCGGCGGGATGAGGCCCTCGCGGGGATGTTCCCAGCGGCAGAGCGCCTCTACGCCCGTGCACTCGCCGGTGGTCAGGTCCACCTGGGGCTGGTAGGCGACGCAGATCTCGTCGCCGTGCTCCAGCGCCTCGCCCAGGTCCACCAGCCGGCGGAAGCGCTGGCGGTCCCGCCGGTCCCAGCTGGTGTCGAAGATGGCGTAGCCACTGCGGGTCGTCCGCGCCTGGTGGGTGGCGAAGACCGCCGCGCGGACCCACTGGTCCAGGGTGTCGGCGTGGTGGGGGAAGTGGCCGACCCCCACCTGCGCCTCCAGCCGGTAGGGCGCCCCCTGCACCTCCAGCGGCTCCCGGCAGGCGTCCAGCAGGGCTCGCGCCACCCGGACCGCGCGCTGGTAGGGGATGTCCTGCAGCACCAGGGTAAACCGCCCCTGCATGATGTGATAGGGGCGTACACCCTCCGGGGCGGCGGCCTCCAGTCGCTCGCCGATGGCGCGCACCACCTCGTCGCGCTCCCGCGGCCCGAAGGTCCGCAGGGCGAAGTCGACGTTGTCGATATCCACCACCAGCAGGACCAGCGAGCCGCCCGTCGCCAGCGCCTGCTCCGCCAGCGGCTCGGTCTCGCGATAGAAGGCCTCGCGGTTGGCCAGCCCCGTCCGCGCGTCCCGGCGGATCGCCTCCGGCGAGGATTCGTCGGCCGCCATGGGCACCTCCCTGTGCATCCCGCTGAATGGAACAAACCTGACCAAATGACAGTTCAGGACCGGTCCGGTGTCAATGCGGCCGGCCCATTTCCGGCCGCTTGGTCCGGGGCCTGGCGGGCTCCCCTGTCGGGGAAGACCCGGGGTGCGTATCATTTCCGGCACCTGTCGCTAGCGAGATCGCGTGATGCGCCACCTCCTTGGCCCCATCTTCGGCCTGGAACTGGTCTTCGTCCTCCTCTGGAACTCCGGCTTCATCGGCGCCGAATACGGCCTGCCCTACGCCGGCCCCTGGACCCTGCTCTTCTGGCGCTACGTGGCGCTGGCCCTGCTGCTGGGCGGCTGGCTGGTGATCCGCCAGCGCATGACGTGGCCGGGCAACCGGGCGGTGAGCCATACCGCGCTGGTGGGCATCCTCGCCCACGGCGTCTGGCTGGGCTGCGTGCTGGTGGCGCTGGACATGGGCGTGCCGGCCGGCATCGTCGCCCTGGTCACGGCGCTGCAGCCGCTGCTCACCGGGGCGCTGGCTGGGCCGGTGCTCGGCGAGCACTCCGATCTGCGGCAGTGGATCGGGCTGGTCCTCGGCTTCGCCGGCGTGGTCATCGCCGTGGGGGCGCGCCTCTCCGGCGACGCCGTGACCCCGGCGCTGGGCTACCTCATCCCCTTCGGCTCCGTGGTGGCCATCACCATCGCCAGCCTCATGCAGCGCCACTGGGCGCGGGCCGGTACCTCCGAACCCCAGCCCCTGGATATCACGCTCTTCTACCAGAGCGTGGCCACCGCCCTGGCGCTGCTGCCCCTGGCCTGGCTGGTGGAGGACTTCGCCACCGACTGGACCGCCCCCTTCCTGGGCACCATGGCCTGGCTCATCGTCGCCGTCTCCCTGGGCGCCTACTGGTCCATGTGGCGCCTGCTGGGCCGGGACGAGGCCACCCGCGTGGCCAGCCTCTTCTACCTCAGCCCCCCGGTGACCATGGTCATGGCCTGGGCCGCCTTCGGCGACGGCCTCATCGCCACCGACATCCTCGGACTGGTCGTGGCCGGCCTGGGCGTGATGCTCGTCTACCGGGTGGGGTTCCGGCTGCGGCAGTCGTAACGGAATTCGTCGTCGCAGGCTTCGTCAGCGGCCAAGCTAGGCTTTTTGGCGCTCAACTACAAAAATTCCGCAAATAGTGTAGGGGAACAGTTAATGCGGAATCCAGTTGCTGGTGATAACAGGCTGCGGCAAATATGTCGCGCGTTTGTTCGATTCGCCGAACATTGGTTTGTGAAGAATTTTCTTCGTCCTGTGTTTTTTCTGATGCCGCCAAGCCTTGTTACATGGGCGACCATGAGAGAGGGGGTGCAATCAGAAATCACCCGGTTGTTTGGCAGTGAGGTTGCAGGATTTTTAGATGACTCCGCTCTGCTTGTTTTGATTGGCGCCTATTTGTATATAGTAATACTAAAAAGTATTTATGGCGCAATTGAGAATTACTCAAAACCGGGGAGGGAGCTTGGGCGAGACGATGTCCTTGCCATTTTGCACTCTGTCAACGTTGTTGTGGGCGACAAAATGAAGCGCTTTTGTAGAACCCTTGATTCGATCGGCAGACGCGAAGAAGTAAGTGCGCAGGATGTGTTTCAAAGTATCACGCAGCCCGATCAACAAATTGGACTCTTGGTGTCAGCTGTCCATGGCGCTTTTGATTTTATTGATAATACAGGCGCTTACTTCCGCGTGGGGCTCTTGACTGTTGAGGAGGGAAAGCCGATTGAATGGGCTCAATTCTACCCTCCTGAGCGACCACCAAGGGCATCCGAAAGCGACCTGGCACACCCAGGAAGCACTGTGATGAACAGCATTAGAAGCAAAAGGACAGTAATAGTCGAGGATATCAATAAGGAAGTTAAAAAAAGAAAAAAACAAGATAGGCGGTATCTAAAATTACACAATAGGGATGATGAACAGGGCTCACAGCTGTGCTATCCTGTTGTGGATCCGTCCACGAGAGAAGTCGTGCTTGTCCTAACCATTGCGGGAGACAAACAATGTTGCCTGCGAGAAAAGCATCTTGAGTTATATGAGTGGATTATCGACCATTACTCGGTTCGCCTTACGCTTGAGCACCGCTTGTACCTCTTAAGGGAGAAAACCTTATGAGCCACGAACAAAGTAAAAATAATATAAAAACAGAGAAAGAGTTCAAGTTCGCACTGGATCAGCAGGCAAAGAAAAGCGCCAGCCAATTGTCTGAACAGTCATTGCGCAAAGCTGTGAAAGATGATGCGCAGTTGTTTAATAAAAACAAAATGCCAAAAAGTTAATTTTGCGGTATAAAGTGTCAAGTCCCTGACAATTGGTCACTTGAACCGCGCCGCAACACCGAAGCCGTCAACGCCGGCAAAAAGGTAACCGTCACCGTCGCCGCCCCGAGTAGGCCGAACAGGACGATGGCGCCCACGCCGCGGTAGAGTTCGGTGCCCTCGCCGGGGATGAAGACCAGGGGCGAGAGGCCGAAGATCGTGGTCAGGGTGGTCATGGCGATGGGGCGCAGGCGCGTTCCCACCGCGTCCACCACCGCATCCCGGGCCGAGGCGGCCCCCTCCGCCAGGTTCCGGCGCGCCCCACCACCAGGATGGGACCGTTCACCACGGTGCCCGTGAGGATCAGGAAGCCGAGCATGGTGATCATGTCGAAGGGCTGATGGATGGGCTGCAGGCCCAGCAGTGGCAGCAGCGATCCCACTCCGTTCATCAGCGCCAGCGCCTCCCGGGCATCCCGGACCTTCCGATGGCGTGGCCGAAAGGCAGCGAAAGTGCCACGATGACCGCATGCCGAGGCGATTCACGTCCGCCAATCCCGCGCGCTGGGCGCTGCTGCTGGCGATTACCCTGGCCGGGCCTGCCGTTGCCGCCGACCGTGTCTGCTGCCGGGCCCTCCCGGTAGCCGGGGCGGAGCTCCATTCCCGCTTTGCCGCCAGTCTCTATGCCGGCCTGATGGTGGGGACCAGCGAGCGCCACGGCATGCACGTGGTCCGTGGCGGCTTTGCCGAGGCCGGCTACGGCCTCAACGGGGAGGGCCAACGGTTCACGCTGGGCTTCACCGAGAATGTCTCCCTCTACCGGGTGTTCAAGCTCGGACTCTCGCGGCTGGACTACCGCGATCGGGACTATACCGGGCTGACCCTCCAGCACGCACCGCGCGGGCCGATCTACTACCGCCTGGGTGCCTACGGCGGTGAGGCGGGTGGGGTGGGCACCCTGGCGGTGGGGGTCGGCTGGTGATGGCGGTGGCGTGGACCGAGCGGGTGCGGGAGGCGGGCTGGTTCGCCCTGATGGTCCTGGTCCACCCCCTGCACGCGGCCCTGACCTGGATGGCGCTGGTGGAGGGCGGTCTCGCCGAGCGGGTGGCCATCAACGTCTACCAGGTGCCGCCCCTGGCGCTGCTCAAGGGCATGCTCCTCATCGCCCTGTTCCGCTACGGCCTGTTCCGGCTGCTGGCCCGCCTGGTAGCCGGGCCGCGCAACGGGCTGGGGGCCACCTTCCTGCGCAACCACCGCTGGCTCCTGCCCTGCCTGCCCATCCCCTGGCTGCTCCTCCATCCCATCGAGCTGAACGTCTTCGGCTTCATCTACTTCCCCACCCTGATCCTGGCCGTCCTGCTCTTCGGCACGCTGGGCCTGGTCCTCAACCTGCGCACGCTCTGGCGGCACCGCGCCTTGCGGTCGTCATGGGCCACCCACCGCTAGAAGGGCTGCGGCTACCGGGTCCGGCCCCGATCCGGATTCTTGTACCCGAATCGCTTTATTGGGGCCCGGCCAGCCCCCGGTGGCTGTCAAGGAAGTTGGCACCTCGGCTCATGCGGCCTCTACTACCGGCTCTGGGTTCAAATGGACCGCCCCGATGGGGGTCCAGTCGCGTATCGGTCGGCTGCCCCAGCGCTCCGGCTTTGCGGCCCTGGCCTGCTGATAGCGGTGCTGCCGGCGCGCCAGGAGGCCTTCATCCCGGCCCCGATGCCGCTCGGCCGGCGTGACGTACCGGATGGCGCTGTGCCGGTGCTCCTGGTTGTACCAGGTCACGAAGTCCAGGACCCACTGTCGGGCGGCCTCCAGGTCGGCAAAGCCGTCCGGCGGATAGGTCGGCCGGTACTTCGCCGTCCGGAACAGCGCC
>NZ_FOMJ01000003.1 GCF_900112605.1 Thiohalospira halophila DSM 15071 | reverse complement strand
TGAACTGACCCCCTTCCGAACTGCACAGGGTATAGTGCGGGTAACAGGAGGGTACGATGAGCGAAGAAGCACCGGTGAAGCGCTGGACCGCCAAGCGCAAGACGGCCGTGGTGATGGAGATCTTCAAGGGTAAGACCACGGTCGCGGAGGTAGCGCGGCAGCATGATCTGACCGTCTCCGAGGTCGAGGCCTGGATGGACGAGGCCCAGAAGAGCATGGAGAACGGCTTCCGGTCCCGGCCCAAGGATATCCGCGAGCAGTACGAGTCGGAGCTCCGCGAGACACGGGAGGCGCTGGGCGAGGCCCATCTGCAGATCTACGCGTTAAAAAAATACAAGCGCCTGCTCGACGACGAGGAGAGCTCGTAAGGTCGGTGCAGGCGGAGATGGCGGCTGAGGGCCGGCCGGTGCCGTTGGCGAAGCTGTGTCGCTGGTTGGGCGTTCCCAGACGCTCGGTGTACTACCGGCCGAAGCGGCGGTCCCGACCGCTCAACGAGCTTCTGGTGGCACGTATCAAGGCCAAGCTGGAGCAGTTCCCGACCTACGGGTATCGCCGCCTGGCGGCGATACTGGGCGAGAACCGGAAGCCGGTCCAGCGGGTTCTGCAGCGCAAGGGCTGGCAGGTCCGGAAGCGGCCCCAGGGCCATCGGCCGCGGGCTCGGAGTCTGCCCTCGGTGGCCAGCCGGCCGGATGAACGATGGGCCACTGACCTCACGCAGGTGTGGTGCGGCAAGGACCGCCGAGCAGCGCTGGCTGTCGTCATCGACTGCTGCACCCGTGAGGTGCTCGGCTGGCGGCTCTCGAGTCGGGGCAACAGTCCCACGGCCGAGGCGGCCCTGGAGGAGGCGCTCATCGAGCGTCACGGTGTTCTCCAGCGAGTAGCCCGGCCATTGGCGCTCCGGTCCGACAACGGGCTGGTATTCAGCTCCCGGCAGTACACGGCGACGGTGAGGGCTTACGGTCTGACCCAGGAGTTCACGACGCCGTACACGCCGGAGCAGAACGGCCTGATGGAGCGCTTCTTCCGGTCCCTGAAGGAAGAGTGCATCTGGCAGCACCGATTTGAGTCGCTGGGCCAGGCCCGGACGGTCATCCGCCAGTGGATGAAGTACTACAACGAGCAAAGGCCGCATCAGGCCCTGGGCTATGCGGCCCCACGGGCACACCCCGCATTAAGCGCGTGAGGTGTGCAGAAACCAGGGGGTCATTACATCCTTACCTGACAGTATGATTTGTGCAACGGCCTCTAAGACGATGATCTAAAGGTGGCCGTGCGGTATGCTCGCCTTTTTTCTGGCAAAGTTGTGGTTTTATTTTCTGCCGGATCACATCGAGAGGTACGAAACCGTACCCCTGAGCGTATCCAGTCAATAGAGCTGTATAAACGCAGTCACCCAAGGTCAAAGATCAGGTAAGAATGATTTCTTTATCTTTTTCTGAATCTAGTGAGAAAATAATCCACTCCCCGCTTGCGGAATCAACGTAAGAGAAAGCTGAGAAGCTTTCTTTGTTCCCCAAAGACAAACCATGGAAAGTGCCCTTTCGTTTCTTGTTATAAATCACCTTTGCCGACCGACCTATGATCTTGCCAGTTACCGTTACCTCGTATTCTTCTTCGGAATCAAGCACACCAGGGGCTCTCTCCAGCCATTTGGAGTTAATGATGCCCTCATCAACTTTAGTTTCTACCGCCTCATTATTAGGTCCCTTTGTGATGTTAAGGAAGGCATTTTCATTATCCTCGAATCCCAGCCTGTGATTCCCATATTTTCGGAATTCGCCCCGTTTTTTTCTGCCAAATTGTGATAGCTTTTCTGCCTTTTCTCTTTCTCGCTCGCGTTCTTTCTCTAGCTTAGAGTAGACTTCTCCAACATTTTCATGAGCATTTTCTTGCGCCATTGCCCATCTCAACTTTCTTTCTGCTTCATCGAACATGCCGACATTAATCATTAGCTGAGCAATGTTTGCAGTTGCCAGAGTGCTGCCTTCTTCCTCTGCTCTGACGAATTTTTCATATTTCTTACCAGGTAAGCCTAAATCACCTTCACTGATAGCGATGTTGTTGAGTGCTGAAGAATTGTTAGGGTCTAGTCGTAAAAGTGTTTGATAGTTCAGGAAGGATAGTATTTGTATGTTAGATTCGGACTGTTGATAAGCAGCAGAAAATAATAGTTCCTTATTGTCTTCATTCGACGCCAAAGATATTTCGAAAGACGTGGCTGCGCACTCATGATCTTTTTCAATAACGCATAAGCGAGCTATTTCTTCATATATCGCTGGGCAATCCTCGTATCCCCTTCCTAGAATTCTTTCAAAGAGGACCTTTTTTGCTTTTTGCAGGTTTCCGGTTTCTCTGTATACTTCGGAAAGCTTAATGCTTGCCTTGTCTATTAGGGTAGTGTCCTCCGAACTATTTATAAACTCTACCCAAAGATTTTCAGAGTCATTGAAGGCGCTTATCCTCTGGTAGAGCTTGTCCAGCCAAATCAAGTAATTGAACTTTTCTTCACCAGATGCTGCGCTATTAGAGCGGCCTATTAAAATTTGTTTGGCGTCAGAACGGTTTCCATGAACGAATCTGGCGTGTTGGTATATAGCCTCTTCCATTGAATGGGTGGTCCTGTCCGAGCTTTTTGTTTTCCCAGCATGGAAAGCCCTTTCAGCCTCTTCTTCGCGCCCCTCCTTTAATTTATCAATTACTTCTGAAAGCCAATGCTTGTTTGGAGCTGGAGGCGATTGTTGTAGTCGGTTTTCTTCTGAATTGCTGTCTCTGCTTTCAATATTTTCTGCAGATGGTTCCTGGTATCCTTCTAAGGCAGTATGCGTTTCATTGTCTGCTCGGTTTCCTGCTGGGTCTGCAGAAACCTCTAAGCCTCCACTCCCCGCCTTCCAAGACATTGCAAATCTTGTCATCCTTTGCATAAATGGCCCAATGTGATTTCGGGAAAATACTAAAAAGGTCAGAATTATCAAGGCCCATTTGTTGCTTTCTATGAAATCCAAGAGCAGCTTAAATACTTCTAGGTAATGGTTTTCATTCATAGCTTTCAGGTCTCCGCAAAGGGGAAGAAACGTGCGCAAGTCTGAGGATGTATCTCGTAATTTTCCGGAACCACATGATTTAAAATAAACTTCCGCGAACGCGAATTACCAAGGCGAGCTTGGGAGGACAAAGGCGAGTGGTACTCAAAAAAAGCTGGCTGTCTGCAGCGGTGAGTTGCGCCCGCGGAAGTGGAGGCTAAGTGTGGAGCGAATCACTTGCGATGCCGGTCAGTCTCTTCTACTGAGGCGTTTAGGGCCGCATCCGCATCGAGATTCGCCGTTTTCCGGGAATTGGCGACCGATAGGGTTGCAGGTTGTCGAATCTGGGTACTGCGATTATCTAAGATTTCGGCTCCGTGCGAGTAGTGCTGTTGTAGGTGGTTGCGCACCTCATCTTGCACAGACCGACCCGTCGCCGCTGCTTTGGCCTTGATGCGCTCAAGCAGGTCATCGGGCAGATTACGGATAGTGATGGTCGCCATGCGTTCTCGAACCTCCCTGTCTACTCGGTACTCGGCTCCGCCCGCCACAGGTGGGAATACCACCAGTAGCGGCCGTCCGGGCCCCGGGCGGTGCAGTTGTAGTGGACCAGGCCGTCCTTCAGGGGCTGGCGGGCGCGGGCGGTGAAGGCGCGGCCCTCCAGGGGCCATTCCACCTTCGCCGGTTCGCTCTGGCCCTTCACGAAGCAGTTGAGCCCCTGCCAGCCCTCCACGGTGCCTTCCAGCTCCACGCGCACCCGGGGCCGCTCCTCGGCGGTGGCCGGGTCCCAGGGCTCCACCTCGGCCACGGGCAGGGCGCGGGTGGCCACGCGCAGGCGGAAGCGGTCCATGGGGAAGCCCTCGTTGCCAACCGGGAAGCGGCGCAGGGCGCGCAGGTCGGCGCCGTCGCCGATGGGGCCGGCGTGCTGGGCCACGCCCACGTGGTCCAGCTCGCGGACGATCTCGGCGGTGGCGGCGTCGTAATCGCCGTAGGGGTAGGCGAGCAGGCCCGGGTCGTCGGCCACGGCGTCCCCCAGCTCCTCGCGCAGGCGCTTCTCGGCGCCGGCGATCTCCTCGGTCACCCGCTCGGCCCAGGCGGCGTCCGACTCCTCCCCCTGGCGCTGGGGCAGGTAGGGGTGGGTCCGGGTGTGGTTGGCGAACTCCACGCCGGCCTCGGCCATCTCCCGCATCTGGTCCCAGGTCATGAAGTTGCTGAAGCCGCGGTCCACCGGGTCGGTGCTGACGAAGACGGTGAAGGGCCAGCCGCGCTCCTGCAGGCGGGGGAAGGCCTCGTGGTAGACCGAGGCGTAGGCGTCGTCGATGGTGATGCTCACCACCTTGTCCGGCAGCTCGCGATCCTCCCGCAGGTAGCAGACCACCTTGCCCAGGGGCCAGATGCGGTAGTCGTTTTCCGCCAGATGATCCATCTGGGCCTCGAAGGACTCCAGGTCGATGCTGGTGGTCGGGTATTTCCCCTCGCCGAAGCGGTGGTAGATGAGCCCCACGGCGTCGGCCAGGGCCGGGAGGGGCAGGGCGAGGAGGAGCAGGGCAAGGAGGGTCTGGCGCACGGGGCCTCCGGGGAAGTAGGGATATCCCCATCCTAGCAGCGGTGGCGACGGATGGCGCATCCGGCGCCGGCGCTATGGCCTCGCATGATGGTACCCGAGTAGAATACGCGGCTTTGCTGTAATTGGTCGGAGCAGTGCCCATGGCCCGTCGCATCATCGAGACCATCGCCGACGAGCTGGATGTCTCCGCCCGCCAGGTAAGCGCGGCGGTGGAGCTGCTGGACGGCGGCGCCACGGTCCCCTTCGTGGCGCGCTACCGCAAGGAGGCCACCGGCGGCCTGGATGATACCCAGCTGCGCCGGCTCAACGAGCGCCTGTCCCAGCTCCGGGAGCTGGAGAAGCGCCGGGAGTCCATCCTGGCCAGCCTGGAGGAGCAAGGGGTGACCACTCCCTCCCTCCTCGCCGCCATCCGGGCGGCGGAGACCCGCACCCGGCTGGAGGACCTCTACCGCCCCTATGCGCGGAAGAAGCGTACCAAGGCGCAGGTCGCCAAGGAGGCGGGGCTGGGGCCGCTGGCGGACCAGCTCCTGGAGGCGCCGGACGAGGCGGATCCCGAGACCCTGGCCGTCGATTACTTGAATGCCGAGGCGGGCTTCGGCGATGCGGCCACGGTGCTGGCCGGCGCCCGGGACATCCTGGTCCAGCGCATGGCCGACGACGCCGACCTCGCCGCCCGGCTGCGCGACGAGATGGACAAGCGCGGGCAGGTGGTTCCCAGCGCCGGGGAGGAGGCCGAGCGGGATACCCGCTTCACCGACTATATCGATCGCCCCGAGCGCGTCCGTGACCTCCCGGCCCACCGCATCCTGGCGCTGCTGCGCGGCCGCGAGGCCGGGGCCCTGCGCCTGGCGCTGGTCCACGAGCGCGATATCGACGCCCCCGACGGCAGCCCCGACCACTGCGAGGCCATCATCGCCGCCCACTGGGGGCTGGGCCACGCCACCGGCCCCTGCGCCCCGTGGCTGCGCCAGACCGTGCGCCGCGCCTGGCGGGTGAAGATCGCCTCCCGGGTGGAGACGGAGATCTTCCGCCAGCTCCGGGAGAAGGCGGAGGAGGAGGCGGTGCGCGTCTTCGCCACCAACCTGCGCAACCTCCTGCTGGCGCCGCCGGCCGGTGCCCGCCCGGTGCTGGCGCTGGATCCGGGGCTGCGTACCGGGACCAAGGTGGCAGTGCTGGACGCCGCCGGCGGCGTGGCCGCCACCACCACCATCTACCCCCACGCCCCGCAGAAGCAGTGGGAGGCGTCCCTCCAGACCCTGGCCGACCTGGTGGCCGAGCACGGCGTCGCCCTGGTGGCGGTGGGCAATGGCACCGCGGCCCGGGAGACGGAGCAGCTCGCCGACGAGCTGGCCGGCCGCTGCCGCGGCCTTACCCGGGTGATGGTCAGCGAGGACGGCGCCTCGGTCTACTCCGCCTCGGAGCAGGCGGCCCGGGAGCTGCCGGAGCTGGACGTCTCCCTGCGCGGGGCCGTCTCCATCGGTCGCCGCCTGCAGGACCCGCTGGCGGAGCTGGTGAAGATCGAGCCCGGCCACATCGGAGTGGGGCAGTACCAGCACGACGTCAGCCAGAGCCGGCTCGCCGCCACCCTGGAGGGGGTGGTGGAGGACTGCGTCAACGCCGTGGGCGTGGATGTGAATACCGCCTCCCCGGCGCTGCTCTCCCGGGTCTCCGGGCTGGGGCCGTCGCTGGCGGAGGCGGTGGTCGCCCACCGCACCGAGAAGGGCCCCTTCCGCTCCCGCAAGGAGCTGCAGTCGGTCTCGCGCCTGGGTCCGGTGGCCTTCGAGCAGGCCGCCGGCTTCCTGCGGATCCGCGACGGCGAGGAACCCCTGGATGCCTCTGCGGTCCACCCGGAGGCGTATCCGGTGGTGGAGCGGCTGCTGGCGCGGCTCGGCCGCGGCGTCAATGACGTCATGGGCGATGCCGACGCCCTGCGCCGGCTCGACCCGCGCCAGTTCACCGACGAGCGCTTCGGCGTGCCCACGGTGACGGACATCCTCGCCGAGCTGGAGAAGCCCGGTCGCGACCCGCGCGGTGACTTCCGCACCGCCCGCTTCCGGGAGGACGTGACCAGGCCCTCGGACCTCACGCCCGGCATGGCGGTGGAGGGAGTGGTCACCAACGTTACCGATTTCGGCGCCTTCGTGGATATCGGCGTCCACCAGGACGGCCTGGTCCACATCTCCAAGCTGGCGAAGGAGTTCGTTCGCGATCCCCACGCCGTGGTCAAGGTGGGGGATGTGGTCAGCGCCCACGTCCTGGAGGTGGACCTGGAGCGGGGCCGGATCGGCCTGTCGCTCTGCGGCCCGGAGGCGGAGAAGGGGGCCGAGGGGCCCGCGAAGGAGCGCCGGGGGCGGAAACAGAAACCGCCGAAGGAAGAGAAGCCGCGCGGCGCCATGGCAGCGGCCCTGGCTGCGCTGCGCGATCGAAACTAGTTACAAGGAGTCAGCGAACATGTCCCAGGGAGAGAATCGGCCGCAACACCTTCAGGCCCGGATCGCGGAGGTGAAGCAGGAGACGCCGAGTATCCGCTCCTTCATCCTGGAGACCGAGGGCGCCTTCCACAGCCTGCCCGGGCAGTGGATCGACCTCATCATCCAGGTGGACGGCCAGCCGAAGGCGGCCGGCCTGTCCCTGACCTCTATTCCCAACGATGACGGCCGCCTCCAGGTGGCGGTGAAGCGGGCGGTGGAGCACCCGGTCACCCGCTGGCTCTACGAGGAGGCCGACGTCGGCGATACCGTGACCGTCTCCCAGGGCTCGGGGAGCTTCATCTACACCCCCGAGCGCGGCAGGAAGGTCATCCTCATCGGCGGCGGCGTGGGCGTGACCCCGCTGGTGAGCATCTTCCGCTACATCGACGAGTCGGTTCCGGATGCCGAGGCGCACCTGCTCTACTCCGTCGCCCAGGAGGAGGAGATCCTCTTCCGCGAGGAGCTGGAGCGCCGCTCGGCGGACAATCCCCGGGTGGACATGACCGTCACCGTCACCGGCGAGACCGGCACCTGGGGCGGACTCACGCGCTACGTCAACGCCGACCTCATCCGCGATCACTTCCTGGACCCGGAGGCCCTCTACTACCTCTGCGGCCCCAACGCCATGGTCGACGACCTCGCCGAGAGCCTGCCCCGACTCGGGATCCCCGCGGACCACCTGGTCTACGAGAAGTGGTGGTGAGCACCCGGGACGGCACGACACCGGCCCTCGCCATCCGGGGGCTGACCAAGGTCTACGCCGGTGACAAGCGGGCGCTGGACGGCATCGACCTCACCGTGGAGGCGGGGGACTTCTTCGCCCTGCTCGGGCCCAACGGCGCCGGCAAGTCCACCACCATCGGGATCCTCGCCTCCCTGGTGAACGCCACCGCCGGCTCCGTACAGGTCTTCGGCCACGACCTGGCGCGCGAGCGCGGCACCGTGAAGGCGGCCATCGGCCTGGTCCCCCAGGAGTTCAACTTCAGCCAGTTCGAGCCGGTGGGCGAGATCGTGGTCAACCAGGCCGGCTACTACGGCATCCCCCGCGCCCGCGCCTGGGAGAAGGCCGAGTCCCTGCTGCGCCGGCTGGGGCTGTGGGACCGTCGCAAGGACCAGGCGCGCCGCCTCTCCGGCGGCATGAAACGGCGCCTGCTCATCGCCCGGGCGCTGGTCCACGAGCCGCGGCTGCTCATCCTGGACGAGCCCACGGCGGGCGTGGACATCGAGCTGCGCCGCCACATGTGGCAGTTCCTGCGCGATATCAACGCCGAGGGGACCACGGTGATCCTCACCACCCATTACCTGGAGGAGGCCGAGCACCTCTGCCGCAACGTGGCCATCATCGATGACGGCCGGATCATCACCGATACCTCGGTGAAGGAGCTGCTCAGCCGCCTGGATGTGGAGACCTTCGTGCTCAATACCGACCAGCCGGTGGCCGAGGCGCCGACCATCCCCGGCTACACGGTCCACCGCGTGGATGCCACGACGCTGGAGGCGGAGGTCCCCAAGGCCCAGGGCCTCAACCGGCTCTTTGTCGTCCTGGGGGAGCAGGGGATCGAGGTGGTCTCCATGCGTACCAAGACCAACCGGCTGGAGGAGCTCTTCGTCCGCCTCACCGAGGGCGAGGACGAGGAGCAGGAGGCGCCGGCATGATGAGCCCCGCCGCGCAGTACCACGCCTTTCGCACCCTGCTCGCCAAGGAGATGCGGCGCTTTCTGCGGATCTGGGTGCAGACGGTGCTCCCCTCCGGGATCACGACGGCGCTCTACTTCCTGATCTTCGGCGGCCTCATCGGGCCGCGCGTGGGGGAGATGGGCGGCCACGACTTCATGACCTACATCATGCCCGGCCTCATCATGATGGCGGTGATCAACAACGCCTACGCCAACGTGGTCTCCTCCTTCTACGGCGCCAAGTTCCAGCGCTCGGTGGAGGAGATGCTGGTCTCGCCCATGCCCAACTACCTCATCCTCGGCGGCTACATCGCCGGGGGCGTGGCGCGGGGGCTCATCGTGGGCGCCGTGGTCACCGCCGTGGCGCTCTTCTTCACCGATATCCGCCCGGCCGACCCGGTCCTGACCGTCGCCACGGTCCTGCTCACGGCCATCCTCTTCGCCCTGGGCGGCTTCATCAACGCCGTCTACGCCAACAGCTTCGATGACATCTCCATCGTCCCCACCTTCGTGCTCACGCCGCTGACCTACCTGGGCGGGGTCTTCTACTCCATCGAGCTGCTGCCGGAGCCGTGGCAGACCATCTCCCTCATCAATCCCATCCTCTACATGGTCAACGCCTTCCGCGCGGGGATGCTCGGCTCCTCGGACGTCCCCGCCGGGGTCGCCGTGGCCGTGATGGCCGTTTTCATCGCCGGGCTTACCTTCGTCTGCCTGGAGCTGCTGCGTCGCGGCGTTGGGCTGCGTAGCTAGCGGGGTTGGAGGGGCAAAGCGGGGAGAAGAGGGTCGGGTAGCTCCGGGCGAACGTGCGGGGTAACGCACCCTTCGGGTGCCCTGCGCGGCTCGCCCGAAAGGGGGAAGCGCGCAAACTCGCTGTCGCTCGGACAAGCGCGCTTCCTTTTCCCTTTCGGGCTGCGCTGCTCGGTGCGTTACACACGTTCGCCCGGAGCCACCCGACCCTCTCCGGATCGCCCAGATCGCGGCCCGAAAGGGGTAGCGTTCACCGCCAAATCTGGTATTATGCGCCGCGTTGGTCACAGAGACCGACCGCGGAGCGGTAGCTCAGATGGTTAGAGTGCCGGCCTGTCACGCCGGAGGTCGCGGGTTCGAGCCCCGTCCGCTCCGCCACTCCATAGAAGGCCCCCGTCGCCCCCAATGCGGCGGGGGCCTTTCTCGTTCCGGGCCCTTGCGGCCATCGCGCCCGGCGGCTAGGGTCCAGTCAGCGCGAGCAGGCCCTGGCGAAGTTCTGGCTGGCACCCGTCGCACTGGCCGGTTCCACCCGTTTCGGGCCCAGGGAGCTGAGAGTCTTGAACCGGCTCGTTTCCGAGAATCGGGACGCCTTGATGGAGGCCTGGCATGACTACTTCCGTCGTTGAATTCCACCCGCGGGCCGAATCGGTCCGCTTCACGGATGAGGAACTCATTGTGGCGCTGGCGGATGGCCGTACGGTGACCGTCCCCCTTGTCTGGTTTCCCCGCCTGGCTGCCGCCACTCCGCAAGAGCGCGCCAATCATGAACTCATGGGGGATGGCGAGGGTATCCACTGGCCGGAACTGGATGAGGATCTGAGCGTCGCCGGCCTGCTGGCGGGACCGACTTCCTGACGGGCGCCTGTCTCGTTTTTCGAGTTCATTCCCGACCCTGGTGCTGTGGTATAGTCCGGCGCGTCTCGTTGCCGGAACCGTCCACCATGTCCGAATCGTCCGTGACGCCCACCGCCGAGCAGATCCGCGCCTACAAGGCCCGGGAGCTGGATGACCGCCTGGCGCTGGCCCTGGCGGTGGAGCCCGACGAGGTGACGCGCCACCTCATCGTCTTCGAGGAACAGTGGATGCAGGTTCGCTGCTACTTCGCCCGGCGGCTGGATCTGCGGCCGGGGGAGGTGGACGCCTTCCTGGCGGACGACGACCATGTCATCCGGCTCTGCGTGGCCAAGCGCCAGGACCTCTCGCCGGAGCAGATCGCGCGCTGCGTGGCCGACCGCGATCCCAACGTCCGCCACGCCATCGCCCGCCATCCCGGGCTCACCGAGGCGCAGCGGGCCGGGCTGGCCGACGACGAGGACGAGATCGTCCGTCAGGCGGCGGCGCGGGGGCCGCGGGAGATGCGCACGCGCCAGCGCCCGGATCAGGCGGTGCTGGTGCGCTGACGCCTGCCTCCCTCTCTCGAACCAACCGAATTCGAGCCACTATTCAAGGAGCAACCATGAGCAACGAATCCAGCGCCAACGGCCTTACCGTCAGTGAGGCGATGCAGACCCGCCGGGCGGTGAAGAGCTTCGATCCCGAGTTCCGCATCCCCGAGGCGGAGGTGCAGGGGATGCTGGAGGCGGCCATCCAGTCGCCCACGGCCTTCAACATCCAGAACTGGCGCATCGTCCGCGTCACCGATGCCGACCTGCGCGCGAGCATCCGGGCCGTGGCCTGGGACCAGGCCCAGGTCACCGACGCCTCGGAGCTGTTCATCCTCTGCGCCGACAATAGTGCCTGGGACCGGGACCCGGAACGCTACTGGGTGGATGCGCCGCAGCAGGTGCAGGAGATCATCGTCCCCAACATCCGCAAGTACTACCAGGGTCGGCCCATGGTCGCCCAGGACGAGGGGCAGCGCTCCTGCGGGATGCTGGGGATGTCCCTGATGCTGCTGGCCAGGGAGCGCGGCTATGATTCCTGCCCCATGGACGGCTTCGACTACAGCGCGGTGGCCGAGCTCATCGGGCTGCCGGCGGACCACGCCATCGCCTTCATGGTGGCCGTGGGCAAGCGGGCCGGCGAGCCCTTCAACAAGCCGGGGCAGCTCCCGCTCACCGACGTGGTGCGCGAGAACGGCTTCTAGGCGCCAGGAGCGGCGCGGCTGGGCCGGTCAACCGGTCCCGGCTACCCGTTCCTCGCTGAGGTAGGGGGTCAGGGTGTCCGCCAGCTCCTTGGGCTGGAACTTCGGTACGTAGTCGGTGGCGCCTACAGCCTTGCCGCGATCCTCGTTGGTGGTCGATGACAGCGAGGAGTGCATGATCACCGGGACTGATTTCATTCGGCTGTCCGCATTGATCTGCTTGGTGAGGACGTAGCCGTCCATCTCCGGCATCTCGATGTCGGTGAGGATGACGTCCACGCGGTCGGCCAGGCTCTGCCCGGACGATTCGGCCTCGTCGGCCAGCTGCTGGAGTTTCTCCCACGCCTCCTTGCCGTTGGTAGCCCCCATGTGGCGAACGCCCATGGTGTCCAGTGTGCGCTCGATCTGCTTGCGCGCCACCGAGGAGTCGTCGGCATAGAAGACCGTCGCCGGTCGGCTCACCTTCTCGATGTCCTCGTAGATCATCGGGTCCGACGTCCGGCCAGTGGTCTCGTCCAGCACCTTCTCCACGTCGAGGATCATGACCAGCCGGTTGTCCTGGAGTTCGGTGACAGCGGTCACCAGGCCGCCGTGGCGGTGGGCCATCATGCCCGGCGGGGCCTTCACCTCGTCCCAGTTTATGCGAAGGATCTGGTCCACCGAGTGGACCAGAAAGCCCTGCTGGGTCCGGTTGTACTCGGTGATGACCAGGATCTGCGGCTCCTCCTCCCGCTCGATGTCGCAGAAGCGGGCTAGATCGATGACCGGCAGGGTGTGGCCGCGCAGGCTGACCATCCCCTCCACACCCGGCGGCATGTCGGGAGCGTGCACGATCTCCGGCACCCGCATGACCTCGCGGACCTTGAAGACATTGATGCCGAATGCCTCTTCGCGACCCGTCTTCGGGTCCTTGCCCAGGCTGAAGAGCAGGATCTCGAGCTTGTTGGTCCCGGCGAGCTGAGTGCGTTCGTCCACGGAATTCAGGAAATTGGCCATGACCTGGTCGGCCTCCTCAAGGCATGTTCAGGGCGGCACCGCGGTGGGCGCGCGCCGAGATACGGGCTCACCGGCCCCCATCCCGCCGGTACGTGCTGTTGCAGGGGTCGGTGGGGCGGATGCGGCGACGCTGTTCGAAATCCCGTCAAAAGTGCGGAATACGGGGTTGAAGTCTGGTCACACCCGCCCAAGGCGTCAAGCGCCGGTCCCCTCTCCCGGGGCCGGCCCGTCGGTATCGGTGGCACCGGCGGGCGCCGGGCCCCGCCCCGCGGCATTGGCGAACTGCTCGAAGAGCTGCATGGGCATGGGGAAGAGGTAGGTGGAGCTCTTGTCGTTGGCGGTGTCGGTGATGGTCTGCAGATAGCGCAGCTGCAGGGATTCCGGCTGCTGGGCGAGGATGGTGGCGGCCTCCTGCAGCTTGTGGGAGGCCTGGAGCTCGCCCTCGGCGTAGATGACCTTGGCCCGCCGCAGCCGCTCTGCCTCCGCCTGCTTGGCGATGGCGCGGATCATGGAGTCGTCCAGGTCCACGTGCTTGATCTCGACGTTACTGATCTTGATGCCCCAGGCATCGGAGTGCTCGTCGAGGATGGTCTGGATGTCGTCGTTGAGCCTGTCCCGCTGGGCCAGCATGTCGTCCAGGTCGTGGCGGCCGAGGACCGAGCGCAGGGTGGTCTGGGCCAGCTGGCTGGTGGCCTCCTGGAAGTCCTCCACCTGGATGACCGCCTTCTCCGGATCGATGACCCGAAAGTATATGACGGCGTTGACCTGGACCGAGACGTTGTCCTGGGAGATGACGTCCTGGCTGGGGACGTCCATGACGATGGTGCGCAGGTCCATGCGGACCATCTGCTGGATGAAGGGGATGATGATGATGATCCCCGGCCCCTTGGCCTTCCAGAAGCGGCCCAGGAGGAAGACCACCCCCCGTTCGTACTCGCGCAGGATCCGGATGGAGGCGGCGAGGAAGAGGATGACCACGCCTACGGTAATGAGGATGGGGTAGGTGAACATGGCTAGGACTCCACTTGATCCAGGGGTTCGACGTGCAGGGTCAGGCCGTCGCGCCGGGTGACCCGGACGCGCTGGCCGGCGGCGACGGGGCGGGGGCTCTCGGCCTGCCACGCCTCGCCGTGGAGGTGGACCCAGCCGTGGCCGGTGAAGGCGGTGGTGGCCACCGCCTCCGCCCCGGTGATCTCCTCGGCGCCGCTGACCACCGGATTGCGGTGGGAGCGCACCGCCAGGCGGGCAATGACGAGCAGGATGCCGGCGCTGAGGATCGCCATGGTGGCGATAAGGGGGATGGAGATCCCGAAGCCGGGTGCGTGGGTGTCGATGAGCAGCAGGGAGCCGGCCACGAAGGCGATCACCCCGCCCAGCCCCAGGGCGCCGAAGGAGGGCGCGAAGGCCTCCGCGATCATCAGCGCCACCCCCAGCAGGATGAGGGCGATGCCGGCGTAGTTCACCGGCAGGGCCTGGAGGGCGTAGAGGGCCAGCAGCAGGCAGATGGCCCCGGCGATGCCGGGTACCAGGCCGCCGGGGTTGGCGAACTCGAAGATGAGGCCGTAGATCCCGATGATGAGCAGGATGTAGGCGACGTTGGGATGGGTGAGGGTCTCCAGCAGCCGGGTGCGCCAGTCCGGGGCGCGGTCGCTCACCGCCTCGCCGGCGGTGGCCAGCTTGCGCTCCCCGCCGGGGAGGTCGAGGGTGCGGCCATCGACGGCGTTCAGCAGGGCGGTGGTATCGGCGGCGACGAGATCGATGACGCGCTTCTCCTCGGCCTCGTCGGCGGTGAGGGTGGCCGCCTCCCGCACCGCCGCCTCCGCCCACTCGGCGTTGCGACCGCGCAGCTCGGCCAGGCCGCGCAGGTAGGCCACGGCGTCGTTGACCGCCTTGCGCTCGGTGGCGTTGCCGGGCTTCGGCGCGGGCGCGGCTTCTTCGCCGGCCTCGTCCTCGCCGGAGGGTTGTTGCGGAGGGGTGCCGGGGGCGCCCCCGAGCTGCACCGGCGTCGCCGCGCCCAGGTGGGTCCCGGGCGCCATGGCGGCGATGTGGCTGGCGTAGAGGATGTAGGTGCCGGCGCTGGCGGCCCGGGCCCCAGCGGGGGCGACGTAGCCGATGACCGGGACCGGGGAGGCGAGGATGGCGTCGTTGATCCGGCGGGTGCTGGAGGTGAGGCCGCCGGGGGTATCCAGCTGCAGGAGGACCGCGGCGGCCCCCTCGGTGGCCGCTTCATCCAGTCCCTGTTCGATATAGCCCGCCGTGGCCGGGCCGATGGGGCCGTCGACGGAGAGTCGGTGGACCGCGGCCTCCGCCGGTGTCCCGCCGACGGCGAACAGCAGTAGTGCCAGCGGCAGCAGCCAGCGTACCGACGGGATCCGGGGACGAGCCATGGCACCTCCTTGAGCGGGGAGCGGGGCAGCAGCCGTCGCCTGCGGCTCTCCCTACGGTTAGAATGGCCCAATGACCCGAACTCGTCGACCGATCCTGCGCCGCCTGCGCATCCTGCTCATCTATCTGGTCATCTTCGGGGTGATGATGACCGCCATCAGCATGTGGCGGACGCGGGATGCCCCGGACGGCCCGGCGCCGCCCATCCACGGCGAGACCCTGGCCGGCGAGGCCTTCGAGCTGGCCGAGTTCCGGGGGGAGCCGGTGCTGGTCCATTTCTGGGCCACCTGGTGCCCCATCTGCGAGCTGGAGGCGCCCACCATCGATGCCCTGGCCGAGGATTATCGCGTCATCACCGTGGCGGCCTGGTCCGGCGGGCGGGAGAAGGTGGCCGCCCATGTGGAGGAGGAAGGGATTACTGCGCCGGTGCTGGTGGATGATCCGGGTCGCTTCGCCGATGCCTACGGCGTCCAGGCGGTGCCGACCACCTTCGTGGTCGCCCCGGACGGCACCGTCAGTGCGGCGACCAGCGGCTACACCACCGGCATCGGGCTGCGTCTGCGGCTCTGGTGGGCCTCCGCCTTCGGCGGCGAAGGCCAGCCGTAACAAGGTTTTTACATTACCCCGGTTCTCGTCGCCCGGGTGGTGCGCGAGACTGCACCTGCACTGTCAATGTGTTGATTACCTCCCTATCGACACTTCGGGCCGTCCCTCCGGGGCGGCCCGTTTTTTTGGGCGGTCTGACAGGCGGGTCTGATACCCTTTCTCCCGGTTCGGGGACGTGATGAAGGGGGGGCAAAGTGGCGGAAGGACCGCGGCGGCGCCTGAGGGGGTCGGGAGCCGGCAAGCGGGGCTGGCTCCCGTGGCTGGTGGGCCGGGCCATCCTGCGCCTGCCCCACCTGCTGCTGCTCCTGGCGGCCCTGGATATCTTCTACCTGAGCCGGATCTGGCCCGACTTCGATGCCCTGGCCGCCGGTCCGGCACCGGTCTCCGCCTATATCCAGCAGCACCGCGTCGAGCATCCCGAGGAGACCCTGCACTGGGTCCCGGTGGGGCGCCGGGGTCAGTCGGCCACGGTCCGGCGGGTGGTGGTGGCGTCCGAGGATGCCCGCTTCCGGCAGCACTACGGGGTGGACTGGCAGGCGGTGCGCAACGCCGCCCGGGAGAACTGGGAGGCCGGCCGGATCGTGCGGGGGGCCAGCACCATCAGCCAGCAGACCGCGCGCAACCTCTTCCTCCACGGCGGGCAGAACTTCCTGCGCAAGTGGCACGAACTGGTCCTGGCGCTGGCCCTGGAGTGGCACCTGGACAAGGGCCGTATCCTCACCCTCTACCTGGACATCGCCGAGTTCGGCCCCGGGATCTATGGCG
This sequence comes from Thiohalospira halophila DSM 15071, assembly GCF_900112605.1. NCBI lineage: Bacteria > Pseudomonadati > Pseudomonadota > Gammaproteobacteria > Thiohalospirales > Thiohalospiraceae > Thiohalospira > Thiohalospira halophila. The sequence continues at coordinate 231,809 of NZ_FOMJ01000003.1, read as the reverse complement.
TGGAGGCCGCCGCGCGCCACTACTGGGGCATCTCCGCCTCCCGGCTGGGCTATTCCCGCAGCCTGCAGCTGGCGGCAACCCTGCCCTCGCCCCGTCGCCACAACCCGGCCACGCGGACCGCCGCCTTCGAGGGGCGGCTGAGCGCGCTGCGCCAGCGGATGCGGCCGTTCCCCTAGTTGTGGCAGCGCGCTATGCTGGGAAACCGTGCAACCGAATCGAGGAAGTCATGGAACCGGAGCTGCGTTCAAACCTGCGCGAGTCATCGACCTGGAAGCGCCTGGTCTTCATGGTCATCTTCGCCATTGCCTTCCAGCTGGCGGAACTGCTGCTGGCGGCCGTGGCCGTGATCCAGTTCCTCTTCCGCCTGGTTACCGGGGAGTGCAACGATCGTCTTGCGGTCTTCGGCGCCGGCCTGGCGGAGTACCTGCGCCGGGTGGTGGCCTATCTCACCTTTGCCAGCGATTCCCGCCCCTTCCCCTTCGATAACTGGCCCGATGCCGAGCCGGAGCGCATCGCACCGGCTCCCCCGGAGGGCGATGACCCGACCAACGACGGGTATTGAACCGGCTGGCATTGCCTCGCCAATCGGGCAAGTGGCGCGTATTCGGCCAGATGCCTGAGTCAGACGGTCCAGAAATGGACACATTCTGGTAACATCCGACCCGAGTAGGCGCCCAAGACCGACAGGGAACCCGGAGCGAGCATGAAGAACAACCAGCCGGTGACACAGAAGGATTTCGATTACCCCGAGGACTGGGTGATCATCTCTGCCACGGATACGAAAGGTCGGATCACCCACGTCAACGAGGACTTCCTCAAGACCTCCGGGTTCGAGCGCGACGAACTCATCGGCAAGGCGCACAACGTCATACGCCATCCGGACATGCCGCCGGCGGCCTTCCAGGACATGTGGGACCAGCTCCAGGCTGGCCAGCCGTGGATGGGGATCGTCAAGAATCGCTGCAAGAACGGCGACCACTACTGGGTGGATGCCTACGTCACCCCGCTCTTCGAGAACGACGAGATCGTCGGTTACGAGTCCGTGCGGACCAAGCCGGACCCGGTCCACGTCCGCCGGGCGGAGCACCTCTACCAGCGTATCAACGCCGGCAAATCGCCCCGCGTGGGCGGGACCCTGATCCCCTGGCATACGCGCATGGGGCTCTCCCTGGCGGGAATGGCGGTGCCGCTGCTGGCCGGCGGCCTGGCCGCAGGGCTGAGCCCCATGGCCCTGGCGGCCGGGGTGGGGTACGCCGTGATCGCCGGGCTGGGACTGGGCTACTGGCTGGGCCGGCCCATGCACCGACTGGCCGACTACAGCAGCCGGGTGATCAATGACTCCATTGCGCGGCGGGTCTACGCCGGCGCCAACGACCAGCCGGCCCAGGTCCGCACCGCCATGAAGGCGCGGCGCCAGCGCATGCTCACCGTCCTGGACCGGGTCAGCAATGCCGCCGCCAGCGTGGCGGGCAATGCCGATACGGCCGCGACCTGCGCCCACCACACCAGCCGCACCATGGGGGAGCAGCAGCAGGAGACGGAGCAGGTGGTCAGCGCCATCAACGAGATGACCTCCACCACCCAGGAGGTGGCGCGCAGCGCGGCCTCCGCCTCCGAGGCGGCCAACGAGGCCGACGAGGCCAACAACGAGGGCAAGCTGGTCATCACCGAGATGGTGCTGGCCATCGACAACCTGGCCGAGGAGGTGGAACACGCCGCCCGGACCATCGACCAGCTCGCCGAGGACAGCAAGGGTATCGGCAAGGTGGGCGATGTCATCAACGAGATCGCCGAGCAGACCAACCTCCTGGCGCTGAATGCGGCCATCGAGGCGGCGCGGGCCGGGGAGGCCGGCCGCGGCTTCGCCGTGGTCGCCGACGAGGTGCGCACCCTGGCCACCCGCACCCAGGACTCCACCGGCGAGATCCGCGGTATGGTCGACCGGCTGCAGAACGGCATCCAGGAGGTGGTCGGGATCATGGAGACCAACCGCGATCGCGCCCAGAACAGCGTGGAACAGACCAGCCACACCGGCGAGGTCCTGGCCCGGGTCAGTGGCGCCGTGGAGCGGATCAAGGACATGAACAACCAGATCGCCTCGGCGGCGGAGGAGCAGTCCTCGGCGGCGGAGGAGATCAGCCACAACATCACCAGTATCCACGACCGGGCCGAGGATACGGTGGCGTCGAGCAACCAGACCGAAGAGGCCAGCCGGAGCCTCGCCGATCTCTCCTACGATATGGAACAGCTCATCCGGCGCTTCCGGTAGTCCCGGTTACGCGCTATCCTGTCGGGTTAATCCCGGGCTCGGAGCCAGGGGGCGATGCGGGAGGCCGGGAGGCGGCTCTCTGGCCCCGGGGGGCTCCTCCCGAGCATGTACTAGAGGCAATAGCAGATCCATGGGTGGCAAGCTCTACATCCGCAGCCACGGCTGCCAGATGAACGACCACGACAGCCAGCGCATGGCCGATGTCCTGGCACGGGGTGGCTACACCCCCACGGACGACCCGGCGGCGGCCGACATCCTCCTGCTCAATACCTGCTCCATCCGCGAGAAGGCGCAGGAGAAGGTCTTCTCCGAGCTGGGCCGCTGGCGCGCCTACAAGGAGACCAACCCCGACGTGATCATCGGCGTCGGCGGCTGCGTGGCCAGCCAGGAGGGGGAGGCGCTACGCCAGCGCGCGCCCTGGGTGGACATGGTCTTCGGTCCCCAGACCCTGCACCGGTTGCCGGAGATGGTCACCGAGGTGAAGCGGGAGCGCGCGCCGGTAGTGGACATCAGCTTCCCCGAGATCGAGAAGTTCGACCGCCTGCCGGAGCCGCGCGCCGAGGGGCCGTCGGCCTACGTCTCCATCATGGAGGGCTGCTCCAGGTACTGCACCTTCTGCGTCGTCCCCTACACCCGGGGCGAGGAGATCAGCCGCCCCTTCGACGATGTCATCGCCGAGGTCGCATCGCTGGCGGAGCAGGGGGTGCGCGAGGTCAACCTCCTGGGGCAGACGGTCAACAGCTACCGCGGCCCCACGGCGGATGGGGATACCGCCGACCTCGGCGTGCTCATCAGCTACATCGCCGCCATCGACGGCATCGACCGCATCCGCTACACCACCTCCCATCCGGTGGACGTCAACGACAGCCTCATCCAGGCCCACGCCGAGATCCCGGAGCTGGTGGGGCATCTGCATCTGCCGGTGCAGTCCGGCTCGGACCGGGTGCTGGCGCGCATGAAGCGCCAGCACACCGCCCTGGAGTATCGCTCCATCGTCCGCCGCCTTCGCGAGGCGCGGCCGGACCTCCACCTCTCCTCGGACTTCATCGTCGGCTTCCCCGGCGAGACCGAGGCGGAGTTCGAGGCGACCATGGAGCTCATCCGCAGCGTCGGCTTCGACCACTCCTTCAGCTTCGTCTACAGCCCCCGGCCCGGTACCCCGGCCACCGACCTGCCCGATGACGTCCCCCTGGCGGTCAAGAAGGAGCGGCTGAACCTCCTCCAGGCGGAGATCCGGCGCCAGGCCGAGGCCCTGAGCCAGGCCATGGTCGGGACCCGCCAGTCCATCCTGGTGGAGGGCCGTTCCAAGCGGGGCGAGGAGCTTGCCGGGCGCACCGAGAACAACCGGGTGGTGAACTTCCCCGGTGATCCGGGGTTGATCGGGGGCTTCGTCGACGTCACTATCACGGACGCCCTGCCCAATTCCCTGCGCGGCGAGATCGCCGGCGCGGAGGAAGGGCAGCGGCAACGGGCCTGAACCCCTCGAAGAGTGCCTTGACCGAAACCCTCGAGAGCAACGACCTCCTCCTGGAGCCGGCCGACAACGAACGTCTGGCCAACCTCTGCGGGCAGTTCGACCAGCATCTGCGCCAGGTGGAGACCCGCCTGGGCGTGGAGATCAATAATCGCGGCAACGCCTTCCGCGTCCTCGGCGACGGTCCGGCCATCGCCGCGGCGGATGCCGTGCTGCGCGATCTCTACGCCGAGGCGGGGCGTTCCCGCCTGACTCCCGAGCGCGTCCACCTCTTCCTCCAGCAGGCGGGGGTAGAGGAGGCCGCCGCGCCGCCGGCCGATACCGAGGAGCGGCTGCCGGAGAGCACCCTCCAGACCCGCAAGGGCATGATCCGGCCGCGCGGCCCCAACCAGACGCGCTACGTCCACGGCCTGCTCACCAACGACATCAACTTCGGCGTCGGCCCCGCCGGGACCGGCAAGACCTACCTCGCGGTAGCCTGCGCCGTGCAGGCGCTGGAGGAGGACCGGGTCAAGCGGCTGGTCCTCACTCGGCCCGCGGTGGAGGCCGGCGAGCGGCTGGGCTTCCTCCCCGGGGACCTGGCGCAGAAGGTCGATCCCTACCTGCGGCCGCTCTACGACGCCCTGTGGGAGATGCTCGGTTTCGAGCGGGTGGGCAAGCTCATCGAGCGCGGCGTCATCGAGATCGCGCCCCTGGCCTACATGCGCGGCCGCACCCTCAACGACGCCTTTGTCCTCCTGGACGAGGCGCAGAACACCACCGGCGAGCAGATGAAGATGTTCCTCACCCGCATCGGCTTCGGCTCCGCCGCCGCCATCACCGGCGACGTCACCCAGGTGGACCTGCCCCGGGGCACCGAGTCCGGCCTGCGCCAGGCGGTGGAGATCCTGCGCGACGTGGAGGGCATCGGCTTCACCTTCTTCCAGAGCCGGGACGTGGTCCGCCATACCCTGGTCCAGCGCATCGTCGACGCCTACGACCGCGGGAGCCCGGCATGACCGTCCAGGTCGACTGCCAGGACGCCATCCCCGCCGGCGAGGCGGACGAACCCCCCTCGCCGGGCCAGCTCACCGCCTGGGTGGCCGCGGCCCTCACCGCCGCCGGCCACACCGCCCCCGCCGAGGTCACCGTCCGCTTTGTCGGGGCCGAGGAGGGGCGGCAGCTCAACCGCGACTATCGCGACCGCGACTACGCCACCAACGTCCTCTCCTTCCCCTTCGAGGCGCCGCCGGGCGTCGCCCTGCCGCTGCTGGGCGACCTCGCCATCTGCGCGCCGGTGGTGGAGCGCGAGGCGGGGGAGCAGGGCAAGCCGGTCATCGCGCACTGGGCCCACCTGGTGGTGCACGGCACCCTCCACCTGCTGGGCCGCGATCACCAGAACGATGCCGAGGCCGAGGCCATGGAGGCCGAGGAGATCGCCGCCCTGTCGGCCCTGGGCTATCCCGACCCCTACGAGGAACGCCACCCGAATGAGTGACGAAGCGACCAACGGTGCCGCCAGGGAGGGCGGGCGCTCGCGAACATGGCTGGAGCGCCTGGGCCAGGCCCTGGGCGGGGCCGAGCCCCAGGACCAGGACGAGCTCATCGCCCTGCTGCGCGACGCCGAGCAGCGCGACCTCATCGGGGCGGATGCCCTGCCCATGATCGAGGGCGTCCTGCAGGTCACCGAGATGCAGGTCCGGGACATCATGATCCCGCGCTCCCAGATGGTGGTGGTGGCCCGGGACAGCGATCCCGCCGACTACCTCCCCATGGTCATCGACTCCGCCCACTCGCGCTTCCCGGTCATCGGGGACAGCCGCGACGAGGTGGTGGGGATCCTCCTGGCCAAGGACCTGCTGGGCTACTTCGCCCGGGGCGGGAGCGAGGAGTTCGACCTGCGCGAGGCGCTGCGGCCGGCGGTCTTCATCCCCGAGAGCAAGCGGCTCAACGTCCTGCTGCGGGAGTTCCGCGCCAATCGCAACCACATGGCTATCGTGGTGGACGAGTACGGCGGCGTGGCCGGGCTGGTGACCATCGAGGATGTGCTGGAACAGATCGTCGGCGAGATCGAGGACGAGCACGACGCCGGCGAGGATATCTACATCCTGCGCCACGCCGGGGAGCGCCACACGGTGAAGGCGCTGACCCCCATCGAGGACTTCAACGAGCACTTCGGCACCGACTTCAGCGACGAGGAGTTCGATACCGTGGGCGGGCTGGTGATGAAGGCCTTCGGCCACCTGCCGCGCCGCAACGAGGCGGTGACCTTCGGCGGCCTGACCTTCAAGGTCCTGCGCGCCGACAGCCGCCGCCTCCACCTCCTCCAGGTCACCCCCGCCGGCGAGGAGCCGGTGGAGCCGGGCGCGGCCGATGGGTGAACGGCCCGCCGGCTGGCGGGCGGATCTCCTGGCGGCCCTGGCCGGGGCCGCCACCGTGGGCGCCTTCGCCCCCTTCGAGCTCCTGCCCCTGGCGATCCTCGGCCCGGCGGTCCTGCTCTGGCTCTGGCAGGGGACCGGCCCGGGCGTGGCCGCCCGCCGGGGGTTCGCCTTCGGTCTGGGCCTCTTCGGTGCCGGGGTCCACTGGGTCTGGGTCTCCATCCATACCTTTGGCCATACTCCGGCGGTGCTGGCTACCGGGCTTACCGTCGCCTTCGTCCTCGTGCTGGCGGGCTACTTCGCCCTCCAGGGGGCGATGGGCGCCTGGCTCGCCCGGCGCCTGACCGCGCGCGGCGTGGCGCCGGGGACCCTCCTGCTGGTGCTCCACCCCGCATTGTGGGTGCTGGTGGAGTGGCTGCGCAGCTGGCTCTTCACTGGCTTCCCCTGGCTGCAGCTGGGCTACGCCGCCGGCGAGGGGCCCCTGGCCGGCTGGGTGCCGATCCTGGGGGTCTTCGGCGCCTCGGCGCTACTGGTCCTCTCCGCGGCGCTGCTGGTGCGGCTGCTGCGGCCGCCCCGGCGGGGGCCGGTGGTGGCGCTGGCCGGGCTCTGGCTGTCCTCGCCGCTGCTGTTCCTGCCGACGTGGACCGAGCCCACCGGCGAGACCCACAGCGTCGCCATGATCCAGGGGGACGTCGACCAGGACGAGAAGTGGCGCCCGGCCAACCGGGGCTGGATCCTGGAGCGCTATACCCGGATGTCCCGCCAGCACGCCGGTGCGGACCTCATCCTGTGGCCAGAGACGGCGGTGCCCGCCTTCTACCAGCAGGTCTCGGGATCGGTGCTGGAGCCCCTGGCGGCGGAGCTGCGGCAGCAGGGCAGCGACCTGGTGGTGGGGGCCCCGTGGCGGGGTGAGGATGGCTACTACAACGCCCTGGCCCGGGTGGGCGCGGAGGCGCGCTACACCAAGCACCACCTGGTGCCCTTCGGCGAATACCTCCCCTTCGACGCCTGGCTGCGCGGGCTCATCGAGTTCTTCGACCTGCCCATGTCCGACTTCCGGCCCGGTCCGCCGCGCCAGCCGCCGCTGACCGCCGGCGGTATGGAGATGGGCGTCTCCATCTGCTACGAGGATGCCTTCGGCGGGGAGGTGCGTGCGCCGCTACCCGGCGCCGGGGTGCTGGTGAACGTCAGCAACGATGCCTGGTGGGGGGATACCATCGGCCCCCATCAGCACCTGGAGATCGCCGCCTTCCGGGCGCTGGAGGCGGGGCGCCCCCTCCTGCGGGCCACCAACAACGGCATCACCGCCCGGATCGACCACCGCGGCCGGGTGGCGGAGCGGCTGCCCCAGTTCCAGCCGGCGGTGCTGACCACCGAAGTGGCGTCCCGGACCGGCGCCACGCCCTGGGTCCGCTGGGGCAACGGACCGGTGCTGTGGGCCGCTGTCCTGGCGCTGGCGGCCCCGTGGCTGACTACTCGCCGGCGTAGACGCGCTTGAACACGGTCCCGTGGCAGCGGGGGCAGGGCGGGATGTGGGCCGTGCGGGTGAAGTGCAGCTCCTCGCCGCAGCCCTCGCAGCGCAGGGTGCCGACACTGGTGATCTCGCCGGTGTGCCACTCGCCGAAGCGGTTGGCCCGGTCGGCCAGGTCGGAGAGCTCCACCCGGGTGCGGTCGGCGACCTTGAGGAAGTTCTCCATCAGCCGCTGCTCCACCTGCTCCAGGTCGAAGCGCAGCCACTGACCGAACTCCTGGCCCGACTCCTCCATCCAGGCGGCGGCGTCGGACATGTCCCGGCGGACGTACTCCCCGATCCGCTCGGCCTCCTCGCGGGATAGCTCCCCCAGCTCGTGGCTGCGCTCCTTGGCGCGGTCCACGGCGGTGGCGACGGCGTCGCCGGCATGCTCCTCGAACTCGTCCAGGTATTCCCGGGCGCGCTGCAGGATCCGGTCGTAGCCGTGGGCGTGGCGCTCGCGCTGCTGCTGGTTGTCTTCTTCGGCCATGGTTCTCCTCTCGTCGCGGGCGGGCCCGCGCGTGTGTCCGTTTTCGCCGTCAGTCTGGACCGGCGGGGCGATGGTGGCAACGTGCGTCCGGGTTGTGGCGCCAGGCGTCGACGTTCCGGGGAGGGTGGACGCCGGGTCGGGTTAGCGGGCTCGCGGGGACGCGAGGACCGTCCCTGGCGCTCCACGGCGGCCATCCCTGGCCGCCGTGGCCCCGCGATCCCGCTAACCCGACCCGGCGCCCGCCCTCTACGCCTGCGCCGGGCCGTTGTGGCCCCTTCCGGCGCTGGGGTATATTCGCCGGTTTCCACACCCGCCGGACGAATCAACCGATGGAAGAGCAGTACGAGCCGCACCGCGTCGAGGCCGAGGCCCAGCAGTACTGGGAGGAGCAGGGGACCTTCCGGGCCACCGAGGACCCCGACCGCCCCCCCTACTACTGCCTCTCCATGTTTCCGTACCCCTCGGGGCGGCTGCACATGGGGCACGTGCGCAACTACACCATCGGCGACGTCATCAGCCGCTTCCAGCGCCTGCGCGGCTACAACGTCCTCCAGCCCATGGGCTGGGACGCCTTCGGCCTGCCGGCGGAGAATGCTGCCATCGCCAACGGCGTCCCGCCGGCGAAGTGGACGCGGCAGAACATCGACTACATGCGCGGCCAGCTCAAGCAGCTGGGGCTGGGCTACGACTGGGACCGCGAATTCGCCACCTGCGACCCCGACTACTACCGCTGGGAACAGTGGCTCTTCACCCGGCTCATGGAGAAGGGGCTGGTCTACCGCGCCACCTCGGCGGTGAACTGGTGCCCCAACGACCAGACCGTGCTGGCCAACGAGCAGGTGGTGGAGGGCTGCTGCTGGCGCTGCGACACCCCGGTGGAGCGCCGGGAGATCCCGCAGTGGTTCCTGCGCATCACCGACTACGCCGACGAACTCCTGGACGGCCTGGACGACCTCCCCGGCTGGCCGGAGCAGGTGCGCACCATGCAGCGCAACTGGATCGGCCGCTCCGAGGGCGCCGAGGTGGTCTTCGACCTGGCCGGCCGCGACGAGCCCATCACCGTCTTTACCACCCGGCCGGATACCCTCATGGGCGTGACCTACATGGGGCTGGCGCCGGAGCACCCACTGGTGGCCGAGGTGGCCGCCCGGGATCCGGAGGTGGCCGCCTTCGTGGAGGAGTGCAGCCACACCGGCACCTCCGAGGCGGCGGTGGAGGCCCAGGAGAAGCGCGGCCTGCCCCTGGGGCTGGAGGCGATCCATCCCCTTACCGGCGAGACCATCCCGGTCTGGGTCGCCAACTTCGTCCTCATGACCTACGGCGAGGGGGCGGTGATGGCCGTACCGGCCCACGACCCCCGGGACCACGCCTTTGCCCAGCGCTACGATCTGCCCATCCGGCCGGTGGTGGCGCCCGCCGAGGGGGCGGCGCCGGACCCCGCCGAGGCCGCCTTCACCGAGCCCGGCGTGCTGGTGGAGGCCGGCGAGTTCACCGGCATGACCTCGGAGGCCGCCAAGGAGGCGACCATCCAGCGCCTGGAGGCCGACGGCCGCGGGCGACGCCGCACCCAGTACCGCCTGCGCGACTGGGGGGTCTCCCGGCAGCGCTACTGGGGCGCCCCCATCCCGGTAATCCACTGCGAGGACTGCGGGCCGCAGCCGGTGCCGGAGGACCAGCTGCCGGTACGCCTGCCGGAGGATGTGACCCTCACCGAGCCCGGCTCGCCGCTGACCAGGGATGAGGCCTTCCTCGCCGCCACCTGCCCGAGCTGCGGCGGCGCCGCACGGCGGGAGACGGACACCTTCGATACCTTCATGGAGTCCTCCTGGTACTACGCCCGCTACACCAGCGCCGACAGCGACACGGCCATGGTGGACCAGCGCGCCGGCTACTGGCTGCCGGTGAACCAGTACATCGGCGGCATCGAGCACGCCATCCTCCACCTGCTCTACGCCCGCTTCTTCCACAAGGTACTGCGGGACGAGGGCCTGGTGCCGGGGGACGAGCCCTTCGAGCACCTGCTCACCCAGGGCATGGTCCTCAAGGATGGGGCGAAGATGTCCAAGTCCAAGGGCAACACCGTGGATCCGCAGTCCCTGGTGGAGGGCCACGGGGCGGACACCGCGCGACTGTTCATGATGTTCGCCGCGCCGCCGGATCAGGCCCTGGAGTGGTCCGACGAGGGCGTGGAGGGGGCCAACCGCTTCCTCCGCCGGGTCTGGCGGGCGGTGCGCGACTTCACCGAGGCCGGCCCGGTGCCGCCGGTACCGGCGGAGATGCCGGACGACGAATCCCGGGACCTGCGGCGCAAGGTCCACGAGACCATCGCCAAGGTCACCGGCGACATGGCCGAGCGCCACACCTTCAATACCGCCGTGGCGGCGGTGATGGAGCTGGTCAACGCCCTCTACAAGTACGAGGCGGGGGAGGACGCAGCCCGCCGCGGGGTCCTGGGCGAGGCGCTGGAGGCCGTGGTGGTCATGCTCTCGCCGGTGGTGCCCCACATCACCCATACCCTGTGGCAGGCCCTGGGCCACGGCGAGCCGGTGGTGGACGCCGCCTGGCCCGAGGTAAACGAGTCCGCCCTGGCGCGGGATACCCAGACCCTGGCCGTGCAGGTCAACGGCAAGGTGCGCGGGGAGCTGGAGGTGGCCGCCGACGCCGACCAGGCGGCCATCGAGGCCGACGCCCTGGCCGAGCCCAACGTCGCCCGCCACCTGGAGGGGAAGACGGTGAAGCGGGTCATCGTCGTCCCCGGCAAGCTGGTCAACGTGGTCGCCGCCTGACCGTGGCCCGCGCCGCCGCGCTCTGCCTCGCCCTGCTCCTGTTGCTGCCGGCCGGCTGCGGCTGGCAGCTCCGGGGCGGGTTCGAGCTGCCGCCGGCGCTGGAGACCGTCCGGGTCACCGGCGGCAGCGAGCAGATCCGCTCGGCCATCACGCTGGGCCTGCGCGGTTCCGGGGCCCGTGTGGTGGGCGCGGAGAGCGAGCAGGAGGCCGCCACCCTGCGCATCCTCTCCAGCATCCAGGAGCAGCGGACGCTCTCCACCGACGGCGAGGGCCGGGCGCTGGAGTACGAACTCATCGAGGGTGTGACCTGGGAGGTCGCCGACGCCGAGGGCGAGACCCTCATCCCGCGCCAGACCACCCAGCGCACCCGGGAATTCCTCTTCGACCCCGATAACGTCCTGGGCAAGAGCTCCGAGGTGGACCGGCTGCGCGAGTCCATGCGCCGGGACCTGGCCATGGCCATCCTGCGACAGATGGAGGCCCGGGCCGGGGAGGAGACCCGTCCGGCAGGGGGCGCGGAGTGAGGCTCCAGCCGGAGCAGCTCCCCGACCGCCTGGCCTCCACCGGGGACCCCATCTATCTCGTCAGCGGGGACGAGCCCTTCCAGCTCCTGGAGGCCGCCGACGCCATCCGTGCCGCCGCCCGCGAACGCGGGAACACTGCCCGGGAGGTCTTCAACGCCGGCAAGGACTTCGACTGGTCGGCCCTCACCGCCGGGGCGGCCACCGGTTCCCTCTTCGGCGATGGCCGCCTGCTGGAGGTGCGCCTGGACAGCCCCCGGCCCGGCGAGGCCGGGGCGCGGGCGCTGCGGGAATGGGCCGCCAACCCGCCGCCGGATGCCGTACTCCTGCTGACCCTGCCCAAGCTCGATCGCTCGGTGCAGCAGAGCAAGTGGTTCCGGGAGCTGGAGGCGGCGGCCGTCTGGGTCCCGGTCTGGCCGGTGACCGGCGGTGATCTGCGCCGCTGGCTGGCCGCGCGCCTTACCGCCCGCGGCCTGGAGCCCGAGGAGGATGCCCTGACCCTGCTGGCCGAGCGCACCGAGGGCAATCTCCCCGCCGCCGCCCAGGAGGTGGACCGCCTGGCCCTCATCCAGCCCCCGGGGCCGCTGAATGCCCGGGATACCGCCTCCGTGGTCACCGACAGCGCCCGCTTCGATCTCTTCGATCTGGGCGAGGCGGCCCTGGCCGGTGAGCCGGACCGGGCCGTGCGGGTCCTGGAGGGGCTGCGCGAGGAGGGCACCGAGGCGCCCCTGGTCCTCTGGGTCCTGGCCCGGGAGGCGCGCATCGCCGCCGCCGTGGCCGCCGCCGCCCGCGCCGGCGAGGATCCCGGGGCCGCCGCCGACCGCCTGGGGGTCTGGAAGAACCGCCGGCCCGTGGTCATTGCCGCCGCCCGCCGACTGGGGGTGCGGGGCTGGCGCCGGGTCCTCTCCCGGCTGGCCGGCGTGGACGACTCCCTGAAGGGGGGAGCGCTACGCACCGCCTGGGACGAATTGCTACAATTGGCGCTCATCATGGCCGGCCGGACCCTCTTCCCGCGCCGGCCGCGGACGGGACGGGAGTAGAGTGAATCCCATGGAGAATTCGACGGACATCCAGGCCTACATGGACGAACTCGGGCGGGCCGCGCGGCGGTCCTCCAGGGCCCTGAACCGGGCGAGCACCGGCGACAAGAACGCTGCCCTGGAGGCCATGGCGGCCTCCCTGGAGGCGGACCAGGAGGCGCTGCTGGCGGCCAACCGCGAGGACCTCGCTGCCGGCCGCGAGGCCGGGCTGGACGAGGCCCTGCTGGACCGCCTGGAGCTGACCCCGGATCGCATCGCCGCCATGGCGGAGGGGCTGCGCCAGGTGGCCGGCCTGCCGGACCCGGTGGGCGCGGTCCGCGACCTCGCCCGTCGCCCGTCCGGGATCGAGGTGGGGAAGATGCGGGTGCCGCTGGGTGTGGTGGGGATCATCTACGAGTCCCGCCCCAACGTCACCGCCGATGCCGCGGCGCTGTGCCTGAAGTCGGGCAACGCCGCCATCCTGCGCGGCGGCTCCGAGGCGGCGCGCTCCAATGCCGCCATCGCCGACCATATCCGCGCCGGCCTTGCCGCCGCCGGGCTGCCGGAGGAGGCGGTCCAGGTGGTGGCGACCACCGACCGCGCCGCCGTGGAGCGGCTGGTGGCCATGCCCGAGTACGTGGACGTCATCGTCCCCCGGGGCGGCAAGGGCCTCATCGAGATGGTGAGCCGCAAGGCCAGCGTACCGGTCATCAAGCATCTCCACGGCGTCTGCCACGTCTACCTGGACGATCGCGCCGACCGCCGGCGGGCCCTGGATATCGCGGTCAACGCCAAGACCCAGCGCTACGGCACCTGCAACACCATGGAGACCCTCCTGGTGGCCGAGGGCGTGGCCGGCGACCTCCTGCCCGAGCTGGGTCAGCGGCTCGGCGAGATCGGCGTGGAGCTGCGCGGCTGCGAGCGCACCCGGGCCCTCCTGCCCCACGCCCACGCGGCCACCGACGAGGACTGGGATACTGAATACCTGGGCCCCGTTCTCGCCATCCGGGTGGTGGACGACCTGGACGCGGCCATGGACCACATCGACGAACACGGCTCCCGGCACACGGACGCCATCGTCACCGAGGACTACAGCCGCGCCCGGCGCTTCGTCGCCGGGGTGGACTCCAGCTCGGTGATGGTCAACGCCTCCACCCGCTTCGCCGACGGCTTCGAGTACGGCCTGGGCGCGGAGATCGGGATCAGTACCGACAAGTTCCACGTGCGCGGTCCGGTGGGGCTGGAGGGCCTGACCTCGGAGAAGTTCGTCGTCTACGGCGACGGCCAGGTGCGTACCTGATGTGCACCACCGCGCGGGGCGGGGCACCGGCGTGATCGGCGTCTTCGGCGGCACCTTCGACCCGGTCCACCTGGGCCACCTGCGCCCGGCGGTGGAGATGGCCGAGGAGGTGGGCCTGGACCGCGTGCACGTCCTCCCCGCCGGCCATCCGCCCCATCGCGGGGCGCCGCGGGTGGCCACCGAGCACCGCCTGGCCATGCTGGAGGCGGCCATCGCCGGTCAGCCCGACTTCCACCTGGATCGGCGCGAGGTGGACCGCGAGGGCCCCTCCTACATGGCCGAGACCCTGGCCGGGCTGCGCGCCGAGATCGGTCCCGACGAGCCCCTGGCCCTGATGCTGGGCATGGACGCCTTCCTGGGCCTGGCGAGCTGGCACGAGTGGGAGCGGCTGCCGGAGCTGGCGCATCTGGTCGTCTCCCACCGGCCGGGCTGGGACCCGGACAGCATGGAGGACCAGGGTGGCCCGCTGGCGGCCCTGGTGGCCGAGCGCGGCGTCATCGAGCCCGGGGAGCTGGCCCGCGAGCCCGCGGGCCGTGTCCACCTCATGCCGGTGACCCAGCTGGACATCTCCTCCACCCGGATCCGCGCCCTGCTGGCGGCCGGGCGCAGCCCGCGCTACCTGCTCCCCGACGCGGTCTGCGACTATATCCAACACCACCGCCTCTACCGGAAGGACTGATGGAAAGCGACGCCCTGCAGGACCTGGTCACCGACGCCCTCGAGGAACTCAAGGGCCAGGATATCCGCGTGCTCGATGTGCGCGATCAGAGTACCGTCACCGATACCATGGTCATCGCCAGTGGTAATTCCGCCCGCCAGGTCCAGGCCATGGCCGAGCGGGTGACCGAGCGCTCCAAGGCCGCCGGCGTCCAGCCCCTGGGCGTGGAGGGCGAGGAGACCGGCGACTGGATCGTGGTCGACCTGGGTGATGTGGTCCTCCACGTCATGCGCCCGGAGGTCCGTGACTTCTACAACCTGGAGAAGCTCTGGGCCATGGACGTCTCCCCCGGCGGGGCGTCCGACGGGGACTAGCCGGTGCGGATCCACCTGGTCGCCGTCGGCCGGCGCATGCCGGACTGGGTGGAGACGGCGGTGGCCGACTACCAGCGCCGTCTCCCCCGCGAACTCCCCCTCCACATCCACCCCGTGGATGCCGCCAACCGGCCGAAGAAGAACCCCGACATCCAGCGCCTGCGCCGGGACGAGGGCCAGCGGCTGCTGGCTGCCGTGCCCAAGGGGGCCCGGATTATCGCCCTGGACGAGCGCGGCAAGGGGTGGGATACCCCGGAACTCGCCCGGCGCCTGGAGGGCTGGCGGGAGGAGGGGCCGGATGTCGCCCTCCTGGTGGGCGGCGCCGACGGCCTGGACGCCGCCTGTCTGGAGGCCGCCGAGACCCGCTGGTCCCTCTCGCCCCTGACCCTGCCCCACACCCTGGTCCGCGTGGTAGTGGCCGAGCAGTGCTACCGCGCCTGGAGCCTCCTCCAGGGTCACCCCTACCATCGCGGTTGAGCGGCTTCCCCCCGGTTCAGCATTCCGTCAGATCAGCAGCGTCGCCACGGCCACCGCCGCGTAGATCACCAGGATCAGGGCGCTCTCCAGGCCGATCCGGGCGATGCCGTAGCGCTCGCGCTGGAGCAGGCCGATGAGCAGGATGGCGGTCATGAGGATGGTTACCAGCCCCCACAGCAGCTGTTGCGACGTGATGGCGTGGTAGATGGAGCCCTCGCGGTAGGTAACGTCCGCCGCGGCGATGACCAGCATGTTGAAGGCGTTGGTGCCGACGATGTTGCTCACCGCCAGGGTCAGGGCGCCGTAGCGGATGGCGGCGATGGTCGTGACCAGCTCCGGCAGGGAGGTGAAGACGCCGGTAAAGAGCGCCCCCACCGCGGTCTGGGAGAGGGCGGACCGCACGGCGATGGTCTCGGCGGCGGTCATCAGGGTCCAGCCTGCCGCCGCGATGATCAGTGCCTGGGCGATGAAGACCGCCCAGAGCCGGGAGAGGCCGTGGCGGCTGCGGCGAGCGCGGTCGGGCTTGTCCTCCACGGTCTGGGCCGTGCGCCGCGGCAGCCACATGGGCCGCTCCTGGCTGCTCTGCACCGAGCGGTAGCCCACCAGGTAGGCGAAGAGCAGCAGCGGGGTCGCCGGGTGGAGGCCGAGCAGGGCGTATTCCGGCGTCACCATGGCGATGAGCGGGATCGCCAGCAGGGCGATGAGCAGGGCCGCCTGGATGAGGTTGGGCGAGGAGGCCGCGGCGTGTTCCAGGTTGGCCTTGCGATAGAGGATGTCGCCCACGGCCAGGAAGACGATGTTCACGGCCAGGCTGCCCATGATGTTGCTCATGGCCAGCTCGGCGTAGCCGTGGGCGGCGGCGGTGAGGGTGGCGGTAAAGTCGGGCAGCGAGGTCACCCCGGCCAGCAGGAGTCCGCCCATCATCGCCTCGCCCCAGCCGGTGCGGTCGGCCAGGAGATCGGCCAGGCGGGAGATATACACCCCGGTGACCGCGATCACCACGGCGGCCAGGGCGAAGGTCAGCCAGCTTGCCAGGAGGGAGTCGAACACGGGCGGCTCGCGTTGGAAGGCCCGAAGGGAACGGCAGAGAGGACGAAGCGGGCCGGGGCCTCATCCCTGTCGATGAAGCCCGAAAGTATTGGATCGAAAAGGACCGATCAACCGACCCCGCTCAGGTACTCGGCCGTCCGCGGGCTCCGGGGCGGTGGGCGCAATCCTGACGGCCCTTGCGAGAGGCCGCAGCCGGGTGGGACGGCGATGGCGCCATCCGGTAGGATGGGCGGTCCTGTCGAAAAGGTTGTGTCATGGCCGCCGAAGAGCCCCATCTGCATCTCGCCTCTGCCTCGCCGCGCCGCCGGGAGATCCTGGAGCGGCTGGGCCTGCGGGTCCGGGCCGAGGCCACCGAGGTGGACGAGACGCCCCGGGCGGGGGAGGCGCCGGCCACCTTCGTCGAGCGCCTGGCGCGGGAGAAGTGCCAGGCAGGATACGCCGCCGCGGGGGAGCTGCCGGTCCTCGGCGCCGATACCGCCATCGACCTGGAGGGCGCCATCCTGGGCAAGCCGGCCGACCGTGCGGAGGGGCTGACCATGCTCCAGCGGCTGGGCGGGCGCAGCCACTACGTCCATACGGCCGTCGCCGTGGCGGGGCCGGCGGGACTGGAGTCGCGCTGCGTGACCACGGAGGTGAGCCTGGTGCCCATCTCGGCCGAGGAGGCAGCGGCCTACTGGGCGAGCGGCGAGCCGGTGGACAAGGCCGGCGGCTACGCCATCCAGGGCCGGGGCGAGGTCTTCGTGGAACGGATCAGCGGGAGCTGTTCGGCGGTGGCCGGGCTCCCCCTCCAGGTCACCGCCGAGCTGCTGGCGCGCCAGGGGCTCGCTCCCTGGAAGGAGGTGCGCGGTGAGTGAGGAACTGCTTATCAACGTCACCCCGCACGAGACGCGGGTGGCGATGGTGGAGAACGGCGTCCTCCAGGAGGTCCGCATCGAGCGGTCCACTGGCCGGGGGCTGGTGGGGAATATCTACAAGGGCAAGGTGGTCCGGGTGCTGCCCGGCATGCAGTCGGCCTTCGTGGAGGTCGGGCTGGCACGCACCGCCTTCCTCCACGCCTCCGATGTCGCCGTGGGCGAGGGGGAGGGCCGGCGCAACGGCAACGAGCAGGACATCCGCGCCCTCCTGCGGGAGGGACAGGAGATCCTGGTCCAGGTGGTCAAGGACCCCATCGGCGGCAAGGGCGCACGCCTGACCACCCATCTCACCATCCCCTCGCGCTACCTGGTCTTCCTGCCGGGGGGGCATCACGTCGGGATCTCCCAGAAGATCGAGGATGCCGAGGAGCGCGAGCGTCTCCGCGCCATGGTGGCGGCGGCCAGCGAGGGCGAGGAGCGCGGCGGCTACATCGTGCGCACCGTCGCCGAGGGGGCCGGGGAGGCGGAGGTCGCCGCCGATGTGACCTATCTTCAGCGCCTGTGGGACTCCATCCACGACCGGGCGGCGGCGACGACGGCACCGGGCCTGGTGCACGAGGACCTGCCGCTGGCACTCCAGGTGCTCCGGGACATGGCCGGGACCCCCTACGAGCGGGTCCGGGTGGATTCCCGGGAGACCTACCAGCGGATCCGGGAGTTCGCCGAGACCTTCGTCCCGGAGATGGTGGAACTCATCGAACACTACCCGGGGGAACGGCCGCTCTTCGACCTCTACAGTGTGGAGGAGGAGATCCAGAAGGCGCTGGAGCGCAAGGTCGAGCTCAAGTCCGGGGGCTATCTCGTCATCGACCAGACCGAGGCGATGACCACGGTGGACGTGAACACCGGCGCCTACGTCGGCCACCGCAACCTCGAGGAGACCATCTTCAAGACCAACCTGGAGGCGGCCCAGGCCATCGCCCGGCAGCTGCGGCTGCGCAACCTCGGCGGGATCATCATCCTCGACTTCATCGACATGGGGGACCAGGAGCATCGCCGCCAGGTCCTGCGCGCGCTGGAGAGCGCCCTGGAGCGCGACCGGGCCCGGGCGCGGATTTGCGAGGTCTCCGCCCTGGGGCTGGTGGAGATGACCCGCAAGCGGACCCGGGAGAGCCTGGAACAGATCCTCTGCGAGCCCTGTCCAACCTGCGGTGGACGGGGCTCGGTGAAGACCACGGCCACCGTCTGCTACGAGATCTTCCGCGAGGTCCTGCGCTCGGCGCGCCAGTTCGACACCAGGGAGCTGCTGGTCCTGGCCGCCCAGGAGGTGGTGGACCGGATGCTGGACGAGGAGTCGGCCAGCGTGGCCGAGCTGGAGGACTTCATCGGCCGCTCGGTGCGGTTCCAGGTGGAGGCCCTCTATACCCAGGAGCAGTTCGACGTGGTGCTCCTCTAGGAGAGTGGCGTGAGCGAAGGAGAGGGCCGGGCCGGAAAGAAGTCGCCGCGCGGCGGCTGGCTGGGCGGGACCGTCCGGGCCCTGCTGCACGCCGTCTGGGGTGTGGCGGCGACCCTCATCATCGCCGTGGCCGTGATCATCACCAGTGCGCGCCTGGTGCTGGACAATGCCGAGGGCTATCGCGATGCCGTCACCGCCGCCGTGGGCGACTACCTGGGGCTCCAGGTGGAGGTGGCCTCCATGGATGCTACCGTGGACGGGGTCCGGCCCACCCTGGTACTGGAGGGAGTCCGCCTGAACACCCCCGGCGGCGACTCCCTGGCCACCTTTGACGAACTCCACCTCGCCCTGAGCCCCCTGCGCAGCCTCCGGGACGGCCAGCCGGTGCTGGGGGAGCTGACCCTCTCGGGGGCCGACCTCGGCCTGGTTCGTGACTCGGAGGGGCGACTGCGCGCCGCCGGCATGGCCCTGGCGGAGGAAGGGGGGGGCGAAGGCGACGGGGCCCTGCTGCCCTGGTTCTTCCGCCAGGCGCGGCTGACCGTGCGCGACAGCGACCTGACCTGGGTGGACCGGCAGCACGGCGATGGCCGCCCCCACCGTTTCCACGCCGACGAGCTGACCCTCACCAACCGCTTCGGACGCCACCAGCTGGCGGGGCAGCTGAGCCTGCCCGGCCCGGCGGCCGGTCGTCTCTCCCTGGCCGCCGACCTCTACGGCGTCGCCGCTCGTCCGGGGGACTGGGAAGGGCGGGTCTTCCTGCGCGCCGAGGGAATCTCCCTGGACGGCCTCGCCGATGCCGGCGTCGATACCGCCGGGGTCGGGGGCACCGCCGACGCCATGCTCTGGAGCCGCTGGCGACAGGGGCGAGCGGTGGCGGTGGACGGCCAGATCCGCCTGGACGAGCTTCGCCGGGAGGGTGCGATGCTCCCCCTCGCCGCTCTGGAGGTGGACCTGGACTGGGAGCGGCGCGCCGACGGCTGGCGGCTCACCATCCCCCGCCTGGATCTGCACGGCACGGGGGAGCGCGAATCGACGGCGCGACTGCGCGCTACCGCCACGGAGGGGGGCAGGCTGGCCGTGGACGCAGCGGGCCTGGCGGCGGGGGATCTGGCCGCGGTCCTGCAGAGCTGGCCCGATGCCCCGAAGGAGGTCCGGCGACGGGTGACGGCGGCGGAGCCGCGCGGCCGGGTGGAGCGGCTCCATCTTCGCTATCGGCCCCAGGCGGTGGCCGAGGAGCGCTGGTCCCTGCACGCCCGACTGGCCGGGTGGACGAACCAGCCCGTGGAACAACTGCCCGGGGTTGCGGGCCTGGATGCGGAGGTCTGGGTCGATCCCGCCGGGGGCGTCGCCCGGCTGGCCATGGGATCGGGGCAGCTCGCCTTCCCCGTCTTTGCCCGCAAGCCCTGGCCGGTGGATGCGGCCTCGGTGCGCGTGGACTGGCAGCGTGCCGGGGATGGCTGGCGCTTTCAGTTCCGGGAGGGGCGGGTGGAGAACGCCCACGTCGCCGCTCGGGGGGAGGCGCGGTTGCACTGGCCCGGGCCGGGGGAGCCGGTGTTCGTGGATCTCCAGGTCGGGGCCGACCGGGCCGACGCGGCCCACCTGTCGCGCTACCTGCCGGTGGAGAAGATGAAGCCGAAGCTGGTGGACTGGCTGGACCGCGGCGTGGTCGGCGGGACCGCCCGGGATGTCCGGATCCTCCTCTTCGGTCGGGTGGAGAAGGGGGTCTTCCCCTGGCCACGGGACCGGCGGGGCCGGCTCTTTGCGGACCTGGCGGTGGCCGATGCCGAGCTCGCCTATGGCCCGGGCTGGCCCCGGCTGGAGAGGATCGACGGGCGGCTTACCATCCGCGGTCGGGGGCTTTCCGGCAAGGCTACCGGCCGTACCGCCACCGGCGCGGTGCTCGACGGCGCCCGCTTCGCCATCGAGGATTTTCGCAATGCCCGGGTCACCCTGGAGAGTCCCGTGTCGGGGGAGGCCGGCGCCTTCCTGGACTATCTGCACCGCTCGCCCCTGGTGCCCGGGGCGGAGCCCCTGCTGGACCGTGCCCGGGCCACGGGTCCCATGACCCTGGACCTGGCGCTGGATCTCCCGCTCGATGGCAGCCCACCCGACTATACAGGGGAGCTGACGGCGGAGGATGTGGATCTGGGGCTCACCGTGGGGGAGGGGGAGCTCACCTGGCGCGGGATCACCGGCCCGATCACCTTCACGCCCCGGGGGCTGGAGAGCCCCGGCCTTACCGGTGAGCTGCTGGACGGGCCGGCGGAGCTCGCCATTACCTCCAGTGGCGAGCGCGGCGCGATTCGCTCCCATGTCACGGCCAAGGGGCGGGCGGCCGTTGCGCCCCTGGAGGCGCTCTGGCCGGCCTGGCCGCTGGAGCGGGCCGCGGGGCGGGCGCGGTGGACCCTGAATGCGACTCACGACGCCGACGGATGGCGGGTCCATGGCCACAGCCCGCTCCGCGACGTGGGCCTGGATCTGCCCCACCCCCTGGGCAAGGCTCGCGGGGTCGCGCGCGCCACCGAGGTCCGCTGGGAGCATGCCGACTCCGAATGGCGTTTCCTGCAGGCGGGAGGGCTGGCGGCCCGCGCCCGCTTCGGCGAGGGGCGTGGAGCGGTCCACTTCGGTGCGCGCGAGGTCGCCCCGCCCCTCCCCCAGCGCGGGGTTCGTGTCACGGGGGCGCTGGAAGGGCTGGACACAGCGGCGTGGCGGGCCCGGCTGCCGGAGTTCGGGGAGCGGGACGGCGGCGGGATCCAGCGGCTGGAACTGGACATGGAGCGGCTCCATCTCGCCGGTGGCGACGGTCTTCCCCGTGGGGAGCCACCGGAACCGGGGAGCGGTGCGAGGGGGTGGCCGGAGCTGGAGGTGGCCATCGGCGAGCTTCGCCTGGGGGATATGGCGCTGGGTCAGGTGGAGGTCGTTGCCGGCCCCACTGCTACCGGCTGGGCTACCCGGACGCTGCAGCTGCGCGGGGATGACTTCCGTGGCGACGGCGTGCTGGCCTGGGAAAGGCAGTCCGGACGAACCGGGCTCGAACTCTCCTTGCGCTCCGAGGACTCCGGTGCCTTCTTCGGTGCTTTGGGGTACCGTACGATCTTCGCCGATGGTGAGCTCCGAAGCTCCTTCGACCTCCACTGGCCCGGAGGGCCCCAGGACTTCCACCCGGCCACCCTGGAGGGGCAGGCGCGGACCCGGATACGGGATGGCCGCCTGGTTCAGGTAGAGGCCGGGGCCGGTCGCCTGCTGGGGCTGTTCAGTCTCCAGGCCCTGCCGCGGCGACTGACCCTGGACTTCAGTGACCTCTTCAGCCGGGGGTTCTCCTTCGACAAGCTGGACAGCCGCGTGACGCTGTCCGGCGGCATCGCCGCCATCGACAAGATGACCCTGGAGGCCCCGTCGGCCCGCATTGCGGTCACGGGGGAGACCGATCTGGTCGCGCGGGAGCTGGACCAGCGCATCCTGGTGGTCCCCGGAGACGGCAGCACGCTGGCGTTGCCCTCGGCGCTTCTTTGGGGACCGCAGACCGGGGCGCTGGTCTGGCTGGCGGAGCGGGTCCTGCCCATCGACGATGTCACGCGCTATGTCTATCGGGTCACGGGAAGCTGGGAGGACCCCGAGATCCGGCGACTGGACGAGGAGGAGGAATGAGCCGGTACCGCGCTCGTGGTAAGCTCGCCGCTGCCCTGATGCCGATCCTGTGCGGTTTCCAGGCCGGGGTTGTGCAGGCCGAGGCTCGCCTGCCCCTGAGTGCGCTGGAGGCGCCCCGGGAGATGGCCGAGTGGGTCGCCTGGCCGCCCCTGCGCGGCGTCATCCAGGGGCTGGCGGAGCCGGGGACGCGCCTGGTCATCCGCCATCCCGGCGGCGACCGGGGAACCCTGCGGGCGCGGGAACTGGCGGCCCGGTTGCAGGCACTGGGGGTCGCACCCCGGCGCCTGGAGTTGCGGCCCGGCGGAGCGGCAGCCGCACTGGAACTGACCATCGAGACCACCGACAAGGGGAACGCGGAGTGAGTAGACTGGCAGCCGTGCAGATGGCCTCCGGGCCGAATCGCCAGGCCAATCTCATCGAGGCGGGTCGGCTCATCGCCGATGCCGCCCGGTCCGGGGCAGAGCTGGTGGCCCTGCCGGAGAATTTCGGCCTCATGGGGATGGTGGATGACGACCTGGTCACCGCCGCCGAGGCCGACGGCGAGGGGCCGCTCCAGGAGTTCCTCGCCGAGCAGGCGCGGCGCAACGGCATCTGGCTGGTGGGCGGGACGGTCCCCATCGCCAGCGCCGACGGCACTCGGGCCCGTCCGGCCTGCCTGGTCTTCGACGACCGCGGCCAGCGGGTGGCGCGCTACGACAAGATCCACCTCTTCGACGTCCACCTCCCGGACAGCGGCGAGAGCTACACCGAGTCCCGCACCCTGGAGCCGGGGGAGGCCGTGGTTACCCTGGACTCCCCCTTTGGCCGGCTGGGGCTGGCGGTCTGCTACGACCTGCGCTTCCCGGAGCTCTTCCGGGAGATGGTGGCGGCCGGGGCGGAGACCTTCATCGTCCCCTCCGCCTTCACGGCCATCACCGGCCGGGCCCACTGGGAGGTCCTCACCCGGGCCCGGGCCATCGAGAACCTCTGCTACCTGGTGGCCCCCGCCCAGGGCGGCTACCACGCCAATGGCCGCCAGACCTGGGGCCACTCGGCCATTATCGACCCCTGGGGGTCGGTGCTGGACCGGCTGCCCAACGGCTCCGGCGTGGTGGTCGCCGACCGCAACGCCGACTACCAGCGCAGCGTCCGCCGGACCTTCCCGGCGCTGGAGCACCGTCGGCGCTGAGCCGCCCTTGCTGGATCCGTCATTCCCGCGCAGGCGGGAATCCCGAGGGCCCTGCCACCGGGATTGGGATCACCCCGACGGCCTGTTCTCGAGGTTCCGGGCTGGCGCTGCGCGCCATCCGGAACGACCGGTCCTCACTCCTCGGGGAAGACGAACTCGCCCATGCCCCACTGGGCCGCCATGGTCTCGGCGGCATTGCCCAGCTCCTCGCCCCGCGTGGGGTGGTTCCAGGGGCCACCGGCCAGGAGCCGCAGGGCCGTGTCGGGGTCCGGGGCCAGGGCGGCCAGGTGGATGAGCTCGGCGGCCTCGTCGCCGACGATCTCGGTGCCCAGCAGCGTCCCCTCATCCATGTCGGCCAGCAGCCGGACGTGGCCCTCGGCATCCCCCTGGCCCAGGGCGCGGGGGGAGGTCTCGAAGGCGGCGAAGCCCACCGCCGGCTCCCAGCCCTCGTCCTCCGCGGTGTCGTCGTCCATACCCACCCGGGCCAGCTCCACGGCGCTGTAGACCGCCCACGGGACGCGCTTCTCCGGGGTCTCCCGGGCGCTGCCGGTGACGATGTTGTCCACCGCCGTGGTGGCGTCGGCCAGGGCCTGGTTGGCGGTCATGATGGGGGTGCGGACGTCGCCGATGGCGAAGATGTGGCCGGCGGCGGTGCGCAGGTCGGCGCCGGTGGTGATGAAGCCGTCGCCATCCACCTCGACGCCGGCCGCCGCCGGCTCCAGCCCCGCCGTGTGCGGGACCCGGCCGGTGCCCAGCAGCAGCCAGTCCACCTCCTCGGTGGCGCCGTCAGCCAGCTCCACGGTGACACCGTTGTCGGTCACCCGCGCCCCGGCCAGGCGCCGGTCGGTCTGGGCCTTCACGCCCTCGCGGCTGAGCGCCGCCTCCAGGGTGCGTAGGGCCTGGGGGGTGAAGCCGGCGCCGCGCAGGGGCTTGGTGCCCATGAGCCAGGTGACCTCGCAGCCCAGGCGAGTGAGGATCCAGGCCAGCTCGGTCCCGATGACGCCGCCGCCGGCCAGGGCCACCCGCCGACCCTCGGGGGGACGCTCATCGAAGAGCATGTCGGTGGTGAGGATGCGGCCGCTCTCGGGGGTGATCCCCTCCGGGATGCGGGCGTGGGAGCCGGTGGCCAGGATGAGGTGGTCGGCGGTGAGGTCGCTCTCGCCGCCGTCCCCGCTCACGCGCACGGTGTGGGCGTCCACCAGGGTGCCGTGGCCGACGTGGGCGGCGATCCCCAGCCGCTTCATGTAGTCGGTGTAGTTGCCCCGGACCTCCTCGACCACGGCCTTCTGGTGGTCCCAGGCCGCCTCCAGGTCCGGCTCCAGGCTCCCCCGGATGCCGCGCTCGGCGAAGCCCTCGCTGGCGGCCAGGATGCGGGCGGTATGGTGCCAGTCCTTCTTGGGGACGCAGCCGCGGTTGAGGCAGCAGCCGCCCCAGGTGTCCTTCTCCACGATGGCCACCTTGAGGCCGCGCAGGGCGCCCAGCACCGCGGCGCGATAGCCGCCGGGGCCGGAGCCGATGATGGCCAGGTCGTATTGGTTCGCCATGGATACCTCCGGGGGTGTGCGGTTACAGCAGCAGCAGGGTGGCGAGCCCCAGGAAGACGCCGAAGCCGGTGACGTCGGTGACGGTCATCAGCAGCATGCCGCCGCCCAGGGCGGGATCGCCGCCCAGCCGACGCAGCAGCAGCGGGATCAGGGTCCCCGCCACCGCGGCCATGAACAGGTTGATAATGAGCGCCAGGGCGATGACCCCGCCCAGGGCCGGGTCGCCGAACCAGGCCCAGGCCACGCCGGCGATGAGCACCGACAGCCCCAGGCCGTTGACCAGGCCGACGGTGATCTCCTTGCGCAGGAGCTTGAGGGTATTGCCCGGTCCGATCTGGTCCAGGGCCAGGCCGCGGATCACCAGCGCCAGGGTCTGGTTGCCGGCGATGCCGCCCATGCTGGCCACCACCGGCATGAGCACCGCCAGGGCCACCGCCTGCTGCAGGCTCGCCTCGAACAGGCCGATGACCCGGGCGGCGACGAAGGCGGCGACCATGTTCAGCCCCAGCCAGATCACGCGCCGCCGGGCGGAGGCGCGCACCGGCGCGAACATGTCCTCCTCGTCCTGGACACCGGCCATGCTCAGGAAGGAGTGCTCGCCCTCGTCACGGATGACGTCGACCACGTCGTCGATGGTGATCCGGCCGAGCAGCGTCCCGTCGGTGTCCACTACCGGGGCGGAGATGAGGTCGCGGTGCTCGAACCGCTTGGCCACGTCGTGGGCCGGGGTCTCGCCGGGGATGCCGTCCAGGTCCCGGCGCATGACCTCGGCCACGGTGAGCCCCGGCTCGGCGGTGACCAGCTCCGACAGCGGCAGGTGGCCCAGGTAGCGTCCCTCGCGGCTGACCACGAACAGGGTGTCGGTGGCGTCGGGGAGGTCGCCCAGGCGGCGCAGGTAGCGCAGGACCACGTCCACGGTGATGTTGCCGCGGACGGTGACCGCGTCCAGGTTCATCAGGCCGCCGGCGCTGTCCTCGGGGTAGGCCAGGGCGGTGTCCAGGCGCGAACGGCGCTGGTCGTCCAGGCTGTTGAGCACGGCCTGGATTGCGGCATCCGGCATGTCCGGCAGGACGTCCGCCAGGTCGTCGATGTCGAGCTGCTGCGCCGCCTCGACCAGCTCCTCCGGGGAGAGCCGGTGGAGGAGCTCTGCGCGCAGGTCGTCATTGAGGTAGCTGAGGACGTCAGCGTGGAAGCGGTCGCGGATGACCTCCCAGGCCGGCTCGCGGTCGGCGGCCGGCAGGGATTCCAGCAGGTGGGCGATCTCGGCGGGGTGGAGGTCGGCGACTCGCTCCCCGGCGGCGACGGGGTCCCCCGACTCCAGCGCCAGCACGAATTCGCGGCGCAGCTCGTCGGACTCGGACTGGGTTGTCTCTTCCGCCGCTTCGGCCATGGGCTCCCCTCGCTATCCGGCCGGAGTGTACCAGACCCCCGGCCGGGGTGCGCAGAGGGGGGGCCGTGCGGAGACTATTCGCCCTCGCCGAAGCGGTCGGCGATGAGGGCCTCCAGGCCGTCGAGCAGGGCGTCGGCGTCGTCGCCCTCGGCGTGGAGGGTGAGGGTGGAGCCCTGGCCGGCGGCGAGCATCATCACCCCCATGATGCTCTTGCCGTTGACCCGCTGGCCGTCGCGCTCCACCTCCAGGTCGGCGGCGTATTCGCCGGCGGTGTTGACGAACTTGGCGGCGGCGCGGGCGTGCAGCCCCAGACGGTTGATGATGTCGACGTCGCGGCTGGGCATGGAGGGTCTCACAGGGGGTTGCTCAGGACGCCCTCGCGGCCGCCGCTGATGGCCTTGTCGGCTAGGGTATCCAGGGGCAGGCTCGGGTAGTTGAGGACCCGGACCAGCATGGGGAGGTTGATGCCGGCCACCAGCCTCAGGTTGCCGTCACTGAGCAGTCGGGCGGCGATATTGGAGGGGGTGGAGCCGTACATGTCGGTGAGGACCAGGACGCCGCTGCCGTCGTCCACCTCCGCCCGGCGCTGACGCGCCTCGGCCAGCATGGCCTCGGGGTCGCAGTCCTGGGGGACCGAGAGCACCTCGGTGAGCAGCGGCGGCGGCCCCAGCATGGTGCGCGCGGTATCCAGCAGGGCGTCGCCGATGCGGGCGTGGGTTATGACGAGCAGACCGACCATTACGGGACCTCCCGGTGGCGGACCTGGACCGAGTCGAGCTGGTCCTGGAAGTGGGCCCCCAGCCGTTCGGCGAAGTAGACCGAGCGGTGCTGGCCCCCGGTGCAGCCGATGGCCACGGTGACGTAGCTGCGGTTGTCGCGCTGGAAGTGGGGCAGCCAGGTGGCGAGGAAGTCGCGGATCTGGGCGTACATCTGCTCCACCAGGGGCTCTCCCTCCAGGTACTCGGCCACGGCGAAGTCGCGGCCGGTGAGGGCGCGCAGCTCCGGCTCCCAGTGGGGGTTGGGCAGGCAGCGGATGTCGAAGACGAAATCCGCATCCGCCGGGACGCCGTGCTTGAAGCCGAAGGAGAGGAACTGCAGGGAGAGCCCCGCCTCCTCCCGGCCCACGCGGCTCGTGATGAGATCGCGCAGCTCGTGGACGTTGGTGTGGCTGGTGTCGATGTGGAGCGCGGCGTTGGCGGCGATGGGCTCCAGCAGTTGCCATTCGGCGTCGATGGCGTCGCCCAGGGGCAGGGAGCCGTCAGTGAGCGGGTGCTTGCGCCGGGTCTCCGAGAAGCGCTTGAGCAGGGTCTCGCGCTCGGCGAAGAAGAACAGGGTCTCGCTCTCGAAGCCGTGGCCGGCCAGCTCCTCCAGCATGGCCGGGAAGCGCTCGAGGTCGCCGGCGAGGTTGCGGGCATCGATACCCACCGCCACCCGCTCGGGGGTCCGGCCGCCGGGGCCGGAGAGCTGCCCGCCCAGGGCCGTGAGCAGCCCCAGGGGCAGGTTGTCGATGCAGTAGTAGCCCAGGTCCTCCAGTACGTGGAGGGCCACGCTCTTGCCCGACCCGGAGAGGCCGCTGACCACGACCAGCTTCATGTGCCGCTCCCGCTGCTGGCGTCCATCAGTGCTCGCTGCTTGTTCATGAAGGCGTCCGCGGCATCATACCCGCTCTGGGCCAGGATGTGATTACGCACGGCCCCCTCCACCAGTACGGCGAGGTTGCGCCCCGGCGCCACCGGCAGGGTGATGCCCGGGGTCGTGACGCCCAGGACCTCCTGGTCCTGCCGGGCCCCGCGCAGGCGCGCCTCGGCATCCAGGGAGACCTGATCGAAGGGCTGCAGGTCGACCACCAGGCGCAGATTCTTGCTCGCCTTCAGGGCGCTCTCGCCGAACATGGCCGGGATATCCAGCACCCCCAGGCCGCGGACCTCCAGGAAGCCGCGCAGGGCCTCGGGGCAGTGGCCGTTCACCGTCTCCGGGTCCACGCGGCGGAAGCGCGGGGCGTCGTCGGCCACCAGGCGGTGGCCGCGGCTGATGAGCTCCAGGGCCAGCTCGCTCTTGCCCACGGCGCTGGAGCCGGTGAGCAGGACGCCCAGCCCCAGGACCTCCAGGTAGACCCCGTGGAGGGTGGTCACCCGGGCGGTGTCCCGCGCCAGGAGGTGGCGCAGGTTGCTGATCACGGTGTGGGTGGGGGCGTCGCTGGTGAGCAGGGCCGTACCCGTGGCGGCCACCTGCTCCGCCAGGACCCTCGGCGGTTCAATGCCGTCGGCGAGGATGATGATGCGGTCGGTGCGGACCAGACTGGCCAGGGCATCCGCCAGGGAGTTCTTGCCCAGATCGGCCAGGTAGTCCCGCTCCACGGTCCCGACCACCTGGATGCAGGGGGGGCGGACCGGATTGAAGGGGCCTACCAGGGCGGCGTCGTCGTCGGCCTCCAGCCGGCAGGCGGGGTCGGCGCCGGTGGTATCCAGCCGGCGGAGTCCCAGGGGTTTGCCGGCCAGGCGGAGGAGATCACCGACGCCGACGCCCCCATCCATGTCAGCCGGCCTCGCCCACGAGGAGCCGATGGGCCTGGGCCGCGGACTCCGCCTGGCGCAGCTGCTGGCAGACGGTCTCGTCGCTGAACAGCCGGGCGATGGCGGCCAGGGTCTGGAGGTGGGTATCCGTGGAGGCCTCGGGGACCACCAGGCCGAAGACCAGGTCCACCGGCTGCTGGTCCTGGGCGTCGAAGTCCACGCCGCCGTCCAGGCGCAGGAAGGCACCCACTGTGCGGTCGTTCCCCGGCAGGCGGCCGTGGGGCAGGGCGACCCCCTGGCCCAGGCCGGTGGAGCCGAGCCGCTCCCGCCCCAGCAGGGCGTCGAAGATGGCATCCCGGGAGAGGCCGTCGCCGGAGAGGAAATCGGCCATGGTCTCCAGGGTCCGCTTCTTGCTGGCGGCGCTGACGTCCAGCGCTACCCGGTCGGGGGCGAGGATCTCCCCCAGGGCCAGGGAGGTGGCGCCATCGCCGGTCGGGTGCGTCGCTTCAGCCCTTGCCATGGTGCTTGTCTTGGAGCTTGTCGCGGTGCTTGGTGAGCTGGCGGTCGAGCTTGTCGATGAGGGCGTCGATGGCCGCGTAGAGGTCGTCGGACTCGGCCTCGGCGTGGAGGTCGGCGCCGCTGACGTGCATGGTGGCCTCCGCCTGCTGGCGCTGGTGGGGCTCCACGTTGAGGACGACGTGGGCGTTGCCGATGCCGTCGCCGTGGCGGACCAGGCGCTCCATCTTCTCCTGGACGTAGCTGCGCAGGGCATCGGTGATCTCTACGTGGTGGCCGGTAATATTGAGCTGCTGCATGGTCTCAATCCCCTGTTGATGGATGCGTGTCGGCGAACGGGTCTAGGTGAGCCGCCGGCGTTCATTGGAGGGGGGGATCTGCATCCCCTCCCGGTATTTGGCCACGGTGCGCCGGGCGACCTGGAAGCCCTCATCGGCGAGGATGCGGGCAATCCGGCTGTCGCTCAACGGCTTGCGGGTCTCTTCGGCCTCGATGAGGCGGCGGATGCGCGCCTGGATGGCGGTGGAAGAGGCCTCGCCCCCCTCGTTGGTGCCCACGTGGCTGGAGAAGAAGTACTTCAGCTCGAAGACGCCGCGCGGGGTGAGCATGTACTTGCGCGTGGTCACCCGGGAGATGGTGGATTCGTGCATCTCCACCTCCTCGGCGATGTCGCGCAGGACCAGCGGCTTCATGGCCTCCTCGCCCTGTTCCAGGAAGTCGCGCTGGCGCTCGACGATGCTGGTGGCCACCTTGAGCAGGGTCTCGTTGCGGCTCTGCAGGCTCTTGAGGAACCAGCGCGCCTCCTGGAGGTGGTTGCGCAGGTAGGTGGCGTCGTCGCTCTGGTCGCCGCGCCGTATGAGATCGGCATACTCGGTGTTGATGCGCAGCCGCGGCGCCACCTCCGGGTTGAGCTCCACCCGCCAGCGGCCCCGGTCGCGGCGGACGATGACATCGGGGGTGACGTACTCCGGCTCGCCGGCGGTGATCTGGCCCCCGGGCCGCGGGTTCAGGGACTGGATGAGGCGGAGGATGTCGGCGAGCCCCGCCTCGTCGAGGTGGAGCCGGCGCTGGAGCTGGTTGAAGTCGCGCCGGCCCAGTAGGTCGAAGTGGTCGGCGACGATGGCGCGGGCGGTGGCCAGCCCCGCCGGCTCGGGATCGGCGGCGAGCTGGTCGAGCTGGAGCAGCAGGCTCTCGCGCAGGTCGGCGGCGGCAATGCCCGGCGGGTCGAAGTTCTGGATCTGGTGCAGGACGGCGCGGATCTCGTCCGTCTCGATATCGGGGAGGTCCGGGGCGATGGCCTCGCTCAGTTCCTCCAGATCCGCGGTGAGGTAGCCGTCGTCGCCCACCGCGTCGATGACCGCCTCGCCGATGAGGGTGTCCCGCGGGGTCAGGTGGGACATGTTCAGCTGCCACAGGAGGTGGTCGTGGAGGTCCTCCGGGGCGCTGTTCTGGACGGTGTACTCGCCCTCCTCGCCGGCGGGGGCGGTACCGGAGCTCGCGCCGGAGCCGGGCTCGTAGACGTCGTCCCAGCTGGTGTCCACGGGCAGGTCGTCGGGGAGGGATTCGCCGGTGGTGCCGACCTCGTTGTCCTCGCTGCGGGCGGCGGTCTCACTCTCCTCACCGGAGTCCGCGCTGGCCTCGCCGGGATCCCCCTCGTCGGTGGCCTCGTCGCCGCTCTCCAGCATGAGATTGGATTCCAGCGCCTCCTGGATCTCCGTCTGGAGTTCCACGGAGGAGAGCTGCAGCAGGCGGATGGCCTGCTGCAGTTGCGGCGTCATGGTGAGCTGCTGCCCCAGGCGCAGCTGAATGGACTGTTTCATCGGCTATGGGAGCCCCGTGCCGTTGCCCCGGAAGTGGTGGTTACCGGCTCGTACGGTTGATTCTAACCCAGCTGGCATCGGGAATGCAGGGGCGGCGAGCCTTTGCGAGGGAGGGATTTCGGTCGAGATTCGGCAAGTGGGCGGGGCCCGGGCCCCTCGGTCGCCTTGGGATTATTCCCTCAGAGCCGGAAGTCCTCTCCCAGGTAGACCGCGCGGACCTGCTCGTCGGCCAGCAGGGTGGCCGGGGGGCCGCCGGCGATGACCTCGCCGGCGGAGACGATGTAGGCGCGCTCGCAGATCCCCAGGGTTTCGCGGACGTTGTGGTCGGTGATGAGCACGCCGATGCCGCGGTCCCGGAGGCCCCGGATGATAGTCTGGATCTCACCCACGGAGATGGGGTCGACGCCGGCGAAGGGCTCGTCCAGGAGGATGAAACGCGGCTCGGCGGCCAGGGCACGGGCGATCTCCACGCGCCGGCGTTCGCCGCCGGAGAGGCTCATGCCCCGGGCATCACGCAGGTGGCCGATCTGGAAGTCGTCCAGCAGCTCCTCCAGCCGCGCCCGTCGGCCATCGGCATCCAGCTCCCGGCGCAGTTCCAGCACCCCCAGGAGGTTGTCCGCCACGGTGAGCTTGCGGAAGACCGAGGCCTCCTGGGGGAGGTAGCCCAGCCCGCGCCGGGCCCGCAGGTGCATGGGGGCGGCGGTGAGGTTCTCGCCGTCGAGTTCCACCCGGCCGCTGTCGGCGGCGATGAGGCCGACGATCATGTAGAAGCTGGTGGTCTTGCCGGCGCCGTTGGGGCCCAGGAGGCCGACCACCTCGGCGGCGCCCACCTCCAGGGAGACGCCGCCCACCACCTGGCGGCCGCGGAAGGACTTGGTGAGTTCCGAGGCGACCAGGCGGCTCATGGCTGTCCGCCTCCCTCGTCATCCGTATTGTCCGTGCCTTCCACCGGGGCCTCACCGCCCTCCTCGTCGCCATTGCCCTCGGGGAAGAGTGTGGTGCGGACGCGGCCGCCCTGGTCGCCGCCGCGCCCCTCCACCCGGTCGGTCTCAAGGAAATAGCGGATGTGGTCGCCGGCGAAGCGGTCCTGCCCGCGCTCGAGCACGGCGTCGCCGTGGAGGTCCAGGCGCTCCGGCCCGGCGCGGTAGACGATGCGTCGCGCTCGGCCGCGCAGCTCCTCGCCCTCCTCGCTGGTGTGGAAGAGGCGGGCCGGGTCGCCCTCCAGCTCCAGGCGACGGAGGCCCGTCTCCTCGCCGTCCCTCTCCGCAGAGGGCACCTGCTCCACGCGCATCCAGGCCCCGGTGAGCCGGGTTTTGCCCCGGGTGGCCTCCACGTCGCCGCGGAAGGTTGCCACTCCCTCGCCCTGGTCCAGGCTGGCCTCGTCGGAGACCACGTCCAGCTCCTGGGCGGCCAGCGGGGTGGCGAGGGCGGTCAGGAGCAGCAGGGCAAGGAGGCGGTTAGCGGACACGGTAGCCCCCGTGGACATCGGCGAGCAGGCGGACCCGCTCAGTGGGCCAGGCCAGGTGGAGACCGGTGCCCACCAGGCGGCCGGCGCCGTCGCGGATCACCGAGCGGTGGGCGGACCAGGCCTCCTCCCTGCCGGGGAAGATGGCCAGGTCGCGGGTGTCCACGGCCAGGGCGCGGCCGTCGGGTCCGGCCTCGCGGCGGATCCGCACCGCCTCCTGGAGGAGGATGAGTTCGGCCCCGGCATCATGCCGCCAGCGGCCGTAGGGAGCGTCCAGCCGCCAGGACGGGCCGCGATCCAGCAGGGTCACGCGCGGCTGCCACAGGATGGACTCGTCGCTGTCGGCGTACTGCAGCAGATGGGCGGCCTCCAGGCGGCGCGCCGGCCGGCCGTCGAGGTCGTGGTCGGTGATCGTGACCCTCCGCATGGAGGCCTCCACCGCTCGCGGGCCGTCATCGGCGATGCGGGGCTCGGGGGCGGGCGTCCGGTAGGCCCAGTAGCCGGAGGCGGCCACGCCGGCGGCCAGGGCGAGCAGGAAAAACAGCCGCGGGGTCATGATTCCAGGTAGGGAGCCAGGGCGGCGTCCAGCGCCCCCCGGGCCTCCAGGATGAGTTCACAGACCTCGCGGGCCGCGCCGTGACCGCCGCCACTGGGGGTGATCCAGTGGACCCGCTGGCGGACCGCCTGGGCGGCATCGGCCACGGCCACCGCCAGGCCCACCCGGCGCAGGAGGGGGAGGTCGACCACGTCGTCGCCGACGTAGGCCGCCTCCTCCGGGGCGAGACCGGTCTCGGCCAGGAGGGATTCGAAAGCGGGGCGCTTGTCCACGCAGCCCTGATGGACGTGGTCGATCCCCAGCGATTCCATGCGGTGGCGGACCACCTCGGATTCGCGGCCGGTGATCACCGCCAGGGTGACGCCGGTGGCGCCGAGCATCTTCATGCCGTGGCCATCCCGGGAGTGGAAGGCCTTGTACTCCTCGCCGCCGTCGCCGATGAAGAGGCTGCCGTCGGTGAGGACGCCATCCACGTCGAAGGCGACCAGGCGGACGCCGGCGGCGCGGCGGCGGACTTCGGGATCCAGGGTGTCGAATTCGTTCATGCTACCCCCGAGCGCAGCAGGTTGTGCATGTTGCAGGCGCCCACCACGCGCTGGTCGCCATCCACCACCGGGGCGCCGTTGATCCGGTGGCGCTCCATGATCTCCAGGGCCTCGGCGGCGAGCTGATCGGCGTCCAGGGTACGGCCGTTGCGGGTCATCACCTCGCCGATGGCGGTGGCGTGGACGTCCACCGGCCCGTGGTCCAGCACGCGACGCAGGTCGCCGTCGGTGAAGATCCCGGCCAGGCGGTCGTCGGCCTCCACCACCAGGGTGAAGCCGAGCCCCTTGCGGCTCATCTCCACCAGGGCGTCGGCGAGGCTCGCCTGCGGCGCTACCCGGGGCACGCCCTCACCCTGGTGCATGATGTCCCGGACGTGGACCAGCAGCCGCTTGCCCAGCCGGCCGCTGGGGTGGGTCCGGGCGAAGTCCTCGCGGCGAAAGCCGCGCGCCTCCAGCAGTGCCACCGCCAGGGCATCGCCCATGGCCAGGGCCGCCGTGGTGGAGGTGGTGGGGGCGAGCCCCAGGGGGCAGACCTCTTCGGCGACGCTGACGTCCACGTGGGCGTCGGCCTCCCGGGCCAGGGTGGAGGAGGGTCGGCCGGTGAGCGCCACCATGGGGACGCCCAGCCGCTTGAGGACCGGCAGGATGGTAAGGAGTTCGTCGGTTTCCCCGGAGTTGGAGAGGGCCACCACCACGTCGTCCCCGGTGATCATGCCGAGATCGCCGTGGCTGGCCTCGCCGGGATGGACGAAGAAGGCCGGGGTCCCGGTGCTGGCCAGGGTAGCGGCGATCTTGCCACCGATGTGGCCCGACTTGCCCATGCCGGTGACCACCACTCGGCCACGACAGCCCAGCAGCAGGCGGCAGGCGTGCAGGAAGCCGGCATCCAGGTGCTCGCTCAGGGCGGCGACGGCGCGGGCCTCTCCCTCGAGGACCGCGGTGGCCAGTTCGCGCAGGCGGTCCTCTTCGGGCTCGGGGGTCGTGGCTTCGGACATGTCGGTGGCTTCCGGCGATTGGCCCAGTCGTTGGACCCCTCAGTGTACAGCGGGCCGCGGCGAACCGGCAGGGGGTCAGTCGCGTTCGGGGTAGCCCAGCGAGGCCAGGCGGGTGGCGAGTTCACCACGGTCCAGGTCGCTACCGGCCACCTCCACCTGGCCGGAGGCGATATCCACCTCCACGGATTCCACGCCCGCTACCTCGGCCAGGCCGTCGCGGATGGCGGCGGCACAGCCGCCGCACTTCACGTTGTCCACCTCGAAGCGTTCGCTCATGTCGGTCTCCCTGGCAAGGAGCCGGGGCTCAGGAGCAGCCAGGCCAGCCAGCCCACATAGACGGCGACCAGGACTCCCCCCTCCCGGCGGTTGATGTGGCCGTCGCTGCCGCCGCGCCCCAGGGCGAAGAGGAAGACCAGGGCGGTGAGCAGCAGCATGGCCGGAAAGTCGCGCTGCAGGACGCCGGCGGGGACGGCGGTGGCGTGGATGAGCCCGGGCAGTCCCAGGACGCCCAGCAGATTGAAGATGTTGGAGCCGATGACGTTGCCCAGTGCCATCTCGAACTCCCGTTTGCGCGCGGAGCTCAGGGCGGCGGCCAGTTCCGGCAGACTGGTGCCGAAGGCGACGATGGTAAGGCCGATGACCAGATCGCTGACGCCCATGCTGGCCGCGGCCGTGGCGCCGCCCCAGACGATGAGGCGGGCGCTGCCCAGCAGCAGGAGCAGGCCGATGAGGGTCCAGAGCAGGGCGCGGCCGGAGGGGATGGCCTCGGGGACCTCTTCGGTGAGGGTCGAGACCATGGGGTCGGCGGCGCCGCCGTCGTTGCGCGCCAGCCAGGCCAGCCACGCCACGTAGGCGACCATGCCGCCCAGCAGCAGGATGCCGTCCAGGCGCCCCAGCCGGTCGTCCACCAGCAGCAGCAGCGCGGCCACCATGACCAGCAGCATCACCGGGAACTCCCGGCGGAGGATGGCCGATCCCACCTGCATGGGGATGAGCAGCGCGGTCACGCCCAGGACCAGGGCCAGGTTGGTGATATTGGAGCCCAGGGCATTGCCGATGGCGATGCCGCTGTTG
Source organism: Thiohalospira halophila DSM 15071 (assembly GCF_900112605.1). Taxonomy (NCBI): domain Bacteria; kingdom Pseudomonadati; phylum Pseudomonadota; class Gammaproteobacteria; order Thiohalospirales; family Thiohalospiraceae; genus Thiohalospira; species Thiohalospira halophila. The sequence goes on along the minus strand of NZ_FOMJ01000003.1, from coordinate 195,980 downwards.
CCCTCCCAGGCGGCGAGGCCGGAGACCAGCATCTCCGGGGCGGAGGTGCCGAAGCCGACGATGGTCAACCCCACTACCAGGGGCGAGACGCCCAGGTTGCGCGCCAGGCCGGCGGCCCCCTCGATGAAGCGGTCCGCCGCCCAGACCAGGATGATGAAGCCGACAAGCACGCCCAGTAGGGGCAGGCCCAGCTCCCCCATCATCGGGCTCATTCGCCGACGCCCTCCATGCCCTCGAGCATGTCCATCTCCTCCTCTTCCATCATCGGCGGATCGCCGTCATGGACCTGGTTGCGCCGCCGCTGCAGCCAGGCATCCCGCTGGAAGGCGTAGGGATCGAAGCTGGCCTCGTTCAGCAGGCGGTCCGTCCCCAGCAGGCTGGCGCGAAAGTCGACGGCGCGGAGCGTATAGAGGGCGTAGGCCCCACCGGTGGTCAGCTCCAGGTAGTCGTAGGGGGAGACGAAGTAGTCCCCGCCCCGCCCGGCGGTGTCCCGGATGGTGCTCGGGCCCAGCAGCGGCAGTACGAAGTAGGGCCCCGACGGGACTCCCCACCAGCCCAGGGTCTGGCCGAAGTCCTCGTCGTGGCGCTCGAAGCCCAGTGGCGAGGCGACGTCGAAGATCCCCAGCAGCCCGAGGGTGGTGTTGAAGCTGACGCGGCCCAGGTCGGAGACCGCCCGATCCATCTTGCCCTGGAGGGTATTGTTCACCAGGTTGCCGACATCCTCGAGATTCTGGAAGACGTTGGTCACGCCGGTGTCCACGGGCTCCGGCGTGACCGCCACGTAGCCCCGGGCCGCCGGCGCCAGGACCCACTCGTCCGCCGTCCGATTGAAACGGTAGACCGCCCGGTTCCAGGGCTCCAGGGGATCGGCCTCGCTGGTCGCCCCGTCCGGCCCGCCGGTGGAGGCGCAGCCGCCCAGCAGGAGAGACGGGAGCAGCAGGAGGGTAGCGAGCAGGCGGGGCATGGCAAACCATTCGGTCAGTGTTGGCGGCATTGTACTACTGGCTCGCCGCAGGGAAACAGGGCGCGTCGTCGAGGGTGGCACGCACGCACTCCGCCGCCGACCAGGCGGGCGCCCAGCCCAGCTCCCGGCGGGCGCGGGCGGTCTCCAGCAGCAGCGGGTGGCGCAGGCCGGCCGCCCAGCCCGGCTCGCCCCAGGCGCCGGTAAGCGGCCAGGCCGCCCGCTGGAGGCCCTGCAGCAGCCAGGCAGGCAGGGTGCGGGGCCGACGGCCGGTGGCCGCCTCCAGCCGCTCCGGGGTCAGCGGCGGCTCCGCCGCCAGGTTGAAGGCGCCGTGGACGTCCCGCGCCAGGGCCGCGAGGAGGGCCGTCGCCACATCCTCTTCGTGGACGCACTGCAGCGGCGGCCCGCCCGCCGGGCGGACCGGGCTGGCGAGCAGGCGGCGCAGCAGCGGGAGGGCATGGGGGCCCAGGATGGCCGGGGGCCGCAGGGCCACCGTGCGCAGGCGGGGATGGGCGGCGGCCGCGGCGGCCAGCTCCGCCTCGGCGGCGACCTTGTCCTCGGCGTAGGCAAAGCCGGGGTTGGGGCGCAGGGGGGCGCTCTCGTCCAGCCGCGGCGGATTGTCCGGCCAGGCGCCGTAGACCGCGGCGCTGGAGAGGTGGATGACGGTCTTCAGACCGGCGTGGGCGGCGGCGGTGAAGGCGTTGCGACTGCCGGCGACGTTGACCCGGCGCAGTTGCCGCCGGGCGCGGGGTCGGCCGGGGCCGCCGCGGTGGACGACGAAGGCGAGATGGATCAGGGCGTCGCAGTCGGCCAGCGCCGCCTCCAGGCCCGGGGCGGTGATGTCCACGGCGCGGTGTTCGCCGGGCAGGTCGGCCGGGGGCGGGACGGGGTCGAGGAGGCGGATGGCGGTGATCCCCGGCGCCGCCGCCAGGGCCGGTACCACGGCGCGGGCCAGGCTGCCGGCGCCGCCGGTGACGGCGACCCTCACGGCTCGCGCAGGGCCGGGATCACCTCCTCGGCCAGGGTATGCAGGCTCCGGCGCGTCTCCCCGGTGGGCAGGGCGCCGGCCCCTACGGCGCAGAGGGTGTGGTCCACGCCGGCCTCGGCCAGCTCGGCCAGGCGGCGCCGACAGTGGGCCGGATCGCCGACGATGACCATGCCCAGCGCCTCCAGCAGGCGCAGGCTCACGGCCCGTTCCAGCAGCGGCCGCCAGCGGCCCCACTTCTGGTAGTACTCGTAGCCCTCGTAGAGGCTCTTGAGGACCGGGCGGGTCTGGCCCAGGAGGTGGCCGTAGAACCACTCCACCGCCGGCCTGGCCAGCCGCCGCGCCTCCCGCCCGTCGGGGAGGCAGAAGATCCCCAGCGTCATGCCCACTCGCGGCTCCACCCCGGCAGGATGGCCGGCGGCCGTGAAGGCCTCGCGGTAGCGGCGGATGTCCTCCCGGACCATGAACCAGGGCTTGAAGGGGCCGGCCAGCGCCCCGATGCCCTCGCTGCCGGCCAGCTCGAAGCTCTCGGGGCTGACGGCGGCACTCCACAGCGGCGGATGGGGCTGTTGCAGGGGGCGGGGGGTCACGGCCAGGTCGTCGAAGTCCCAGTGGTCGCCGTGGTGGTCCACCCGGCCCTCCGCCCAGGCCTGGCGGCAGATGGCCAGGGACTCCGCGGTGAGGGTCCGGCTGTCCGCCATGCGCACGCCGAAGGCGGCGTATTCCGAGGGGGAGAAGCCGCGGCCGAACCCGAACTCCACCCGCCCCTCGGAGAGGACATCCAGGGTGGCGGTGGACTCGGCGACCCGCACCGGATGGTGGTAGGGCAGCGGCACCACGGCGTGGCCCAGCCGCATGCGCCGGGTCCGCTGGGCCGCCGCCGCCAGGAAGAGCGCCGGGGCGGTGGCGTGGGAGTACTCCGGCATGAAGTGGTGTTCCACCAGCCAGGCGGTGTCGAAGCCCAGTTCATCGGCCAGTGCCCACTCCTCCAGGGTCTCCCGGAAGACCTGGCGTTCGTCCCGCTGGCCGTGGGCGGGGACGGAGAGTTCGTTGAAGAGGTCGAAGCGCATGGTGAACGGCCCCTGGGACCCGGCTGCCGATGGCGGGAGTATCCCATATCGCAGGGCCTGCGTCCGGGGGGTGGTAAAGGGTGGGTGCATTCCGGGGGCGGCTGGTACGAGGCCCTGATACCCGATACGCCGTAAAGACGTCCCTGTCGGCTCGACGGCAGCATCCCTACTGCCGACGATCGGGTATCAGGGACTCGCACCAGCCGCCGGGCCTTTTGCGGGCAAGAGCCTGGATGTCTCGGGGTTGGCGATTTCGCCGTCGGGGATCATACTGACCGTCTGGTAGAGGAGGACCCATGGCACGATTCGGTTACGTGGCGACCCGCGGCTGGGACCATGCGGCGTGGTCCGGGGGCTTCTACCCCGAGGATCTGCCGGCGGAGTGGCGGCTCACCTACTACGCCAACGAGTTCCCCGCCGTGGTCGTTCCGGCGGCCGCCTGGGCTGAGGCGTCCGCCGAGCAGGCGCGGCAGTGGTACGCCGACACCCCGGAAGGGTTCGGCTTCCTGGTGGAGGGGACGCCGCCGGCCGGGGTCGAGGCGGCGCTGGCGGAGCGTCTGGTCGCCGCCATCGGCCCCGGCGAGGGGACGCTGCCGCGGCTGGCCTGGCCGGAGAACGGCGAAGTGGCGACCGCCGGCGGCATCGCCCTGAGCCGAGTGACGGTCGAGGCCGCCACGCCGCCGGCGCTGCGGGTGGCCTGGGAGGCGCTCTCCGGCAGCGGCGCGGCGGCCGGCTTCCTGGTCATCGAGGGCGAGGCCGGGGTTCCCGAGGCGCTGGAGCGGGCACGGACGGTAGCGGAACTCATGGGTCTGTGACCGGTTCATCCGGTACCATGAGCGCACGCGACGAATACGCAGGAACCAGGGGAAGGGCGCTTGGCGGCTGACGAGGCAGTAGCGATCCGGGATCTCACCTTCGGCTACGGGGGGGACCCCATCTTCGATGGCGTGGACATGGCGGTGGCGCCGGGCTCGGTGAGCGCCATCATGGGGCCCAGCGGGACCGGCAAGACCACCCTGCTGCGCCTCATCGGCGGCCAGATCCGGCCGCAGTCCGGTTCTGTCCGCGTGGAGGGGCAGGAGGTCACCACCCTGGGACGGCGCTCGCTGTTCGAGCTGCGCAAGCGGCTGGGGATGCTCTTCCAGAGCGGGGCGCTGTTTACCGACCTGTCGGTCTACGACAACGTCGCCTTCCCCCTGCGCGAGCATACCCGGCTCTCCGAGCGGGTCATTCGCCAGCTGGTCCTGCTCAAGCTCGAGGCGGTGGGTCTGCGCGGGGCGCGGGAGCTGATGCCGGCGGAGCTCTCCGGCGGCATGGCGCGCCGGGTGGCACTGGCCCGGGCCGTGGCGCTGGATCCGGCCATCATGCTCTACGACGAGCCCTTCACCGGCCAGGACCCCATCTCCATGGGGGTCCTGGTCACCCTCATCCGGGAACTCAACGACGCCCTGGGCATGACCAGCATCATCGTCTCCCACGATGTCGCCGAGACCGTGAGCATCGCGGATTACGCCTATCTGCTCGCCGGCGGCCGGGTCACCGAGGCGGGGACGCCGGCCGAGCTGCAGGCCAGCGAGTCGGCCTGGACGCGCCAGTTCCTGGGCGCCCTGCCGGACGGGCCGGTCCCCTTCCACTACCCGGCGCCGCCCTTCCGGGAAGAGCTGCTGGGCAAGGGGGTGCGGTCGTGATCGGGTCCGGCGCGGTGGATGGTCTGCAGCGGCTGGGGCGCAGCACCATCGAGGGCGTCCAGCGGCTGGGCCGGGCGGCGCGTCTTCTGGTGGCCCTGGTGGCGAGCCTCCCCGTGGCCGTGACCCGGCCCGGACTGGTGGTGTCACAGGTCTTCAGCGTCGGCGTCCTGTCGTTCGTCATCATCGTCGTCTCGGGGTTGTTCGTCGGCATGGTCCTGGGGCTGCAGCTCTTCCACACCCTGGTGAACTTCGGCGCCGAGCAGTCCCTGGGGCCGGTGGTGGCGCTTTCGCTGCTGCGCGAGCTGGGGCCGGTGGTGGCGGCGCTGCTCTTCGCCGGCCGGGCCGGTTCGGCCCTTACCGCCGAGATCGGGCTGATGAAGGCCACCGAGCAGCTGGCGAGCATGGAGATGATGGCGGTGGACCCCATCCGCCGGGTCCTGGGGCCGCGCTTCTTCGCCGCCATCATCGCCCTGCCGCTGCTGACGGCGATGTTCAGCGCCGTGGGCCTGCTGGGTGGCTACGTGGTGGCGGTGGAGCTGCTGGGGCTGGAGGGCAGCACCTTCTGGAGCCAGATCCAGAGTACGGTCTCCTTCCGCGAAGATCTCGTGAACGGCGTCATCAAGAGTGTCGCCTTCGGCGTGGTGGCCGGCTGGATCGCCGTCTACCAGGGTTATGACGCGCGGCCCACCTCCGAGGGGGTGAGCCGCGCCACGACACGCACCGTGGTCCATACCTCCCTGGCCGTCCTGGGGCTGGACTTCGTACTCACGGCACTGATGTTTGGAGATGCGGCATGAATGCTTCCCGGGCAGTGGAACTGGCAGTAGGGCTGTTTGTAGTCCTGGGGGTGGCGGCGATCTTCTTCCTCGCCCTGCGCGCCACGGACATGACCGGCTTCCAGGGTGGCGAGAGCTACCCGGTGGAGGCCTATTTCGACAATATCGGCGGCCTCACCACCGGCGCTCCGGTCCGGGTGGCCGGCGTCCGGGTGGGGACGGTGAAGGGGATCGAGTACGCCCCCGATGCCTACCAGGCACGGGTAACGCTGCAGTTGAGCCGGGAGTACGAATTCCCCATGGATACCACGGCGAGCATCTATACCGAGGGGCTGCTGGGGGAGAACTACATCGCCCTGGACCCCGGCGGGGTGCCGCAGCCACTCACCGAGGGCGACCGCATCACCATCACGCAGTCGGCCATGGTGCTGGAGGAGCTGGTGGGCCAGTTCCTCTTCGACGGCGGTAGCGGTTCGGGTAGCGACTCCGGGGGGGCGCAGTGACCGCGGAGGAGGCGCCGCGCCTGGAGGCAACGGAGGCGGGGTACCGCCTGTCCGGGCGCTTGACCTTCGCCACCGTCCCCGAGCTGGCGCGAACGCCCGCACCCACCGGGGAGGTGGACCTGGGCGGCGTAACCCGGGCCGACTCCGCCGGTCTCGCCCTGTTGCTGGACTGGCTCGCCGCGGCCCACGGCAACGGTAGCCCGTTGAACTATCATCACCTGCCGTCGCAGCTGGCGGCCATCGCCCGCGTGAGCGGCATCACGGAGGTACTCGACCATGGCGACGAGTGACATCCCGGCGGTGGATATCGCCGACGTCCGCAAGCACTACGGCCTCCTGGAGGCCCTGAAGGGGGTGGATCTACGCATCGAGCAGGGGGAGTTCTTCGGCCTGCTCGGTCCCAACGGTGCCGGCAAGTCGACCCTCATCGGGATCATGGCCGGCCTGGCCCGGGCCAGCAGCGGCCGGGTCCGGATCATGGGCCACGATACCGTCTCCGACTTCCGCCGGGCCCGGGCCGCCCTGGGGGTGGTCCCCCAGGAGCTGGTCTACGATCCCTTCTTCTCCGTGCGCGAGCTGCTGGAGCTGCAGTCCGGCTACTTCGGGCTGCTGCGCAACGGCCCCTGGATCGACGAGCTCCTCCACGTCCTCGACCTGACGGACAAGGCGGATGCCAACATGCAGGCGCTCTCCGGCGGGATGAAACGCCGGGTCCTCATCGCCCAGGCGCTGGTCCACCGGCCGCCGGTGGTGGTCCTGGACGAGCCCACCGCCGGGGTGGACGTGGAGCTGCGCCAGGCGCTGTGGCGGCTCACCCGCAAGCTCCACGGCGAGGGCCACACCATCGTCCTGACCACCCACTACCTGGAGGAGGCGGAGGCGCTCTGCGATCGCATCGCCATCCTGGATCACGGCGCCGTCTGCGCCCTGGATACCAAGGACGGTCTGCTCAATCGCTACCCGTGGCGGCTGCTCCGCCTGACCCTCACCGACGAGCATGCGGTACTGCCCGAAGCGGTCAGTGAACGCATCGTGGATCGCAGTGGTTGCGGCGTGACCCTGCGCCTGCGCAAGGATACGGACAATGCCGGCGAGGTACTCGCGGCCCTCTTCCGCGCCGGCGTGGGCGTGACCGATATCCATACCGAGGAGCCCAGCCTGGAGGACGTCTTCATGGAGCTCACCGGCGACGAGGAGGCGGCCTGATGAATATCCGCGGCATCTATGCCCTGACCCGCAAGGAGGTCCTGCGCTTCGCCAAGGTGACCATTCAGACGGTCCTCACGCCGGCTATTACCACGCTGCTCTACCTGCTGGTCTTCAGCCAGGCGCTCTCCGACCGGGTGGACATCTGGGACGGCGTCCCCTTCCTTACCTTCTTGGTGCCGGGGCTGGCCATGATGTCGGTGCTGCAGAACGCCTTCGCCAACAGCTCGTCGAGCCTCATCCAGTCGAAGATGAACGGCAACATCGTCTTCGTGCTGCTGTCCCCGCTGTCGCCGTCGGAGTTCTTCACCGCCTTCACCCTGGCGGCCATCCTCCGCGGCGTCCTGGTCGGGGCGGTGGTCTGGCTGGTGGCCGGGATCTTCATCGATGTGCCCCTGGCCCATCCGCTGATGGCGCTGGTCTTCGCCGTCCTCGCCTCGGGGATCCTGGGGGCGCTGGGGATCATCGCCGGGGTCTGGGCGGAGAAGTTCGACCAGCTGGCGGCCTTCCAGAATTTCATCATCGTGCCCCTCTCCTTCCTGGCCGGGGTCTTCTACTCCATCCACTCCCTGCCGGGTTTCTGGCGGGAGCTCTCGCTGCTCAACCCCTTCTTCTACATGATCGACGGCTTCCGCTGGGCCTTCATCGAGAAGTCGGATGTCTCGCCCTGGCTGAGCCTGGGGATGGGCGTGTTCTTCTTCGCCCTCGCCGGCGGCCTGGCACTGGCGCTGCTCCAGCGGGGCTACAAGCTGCGCAGCTGAGGACCGCCCGGGCCCTGAACGGGGCGGGGCGCCTGTGGCGGAGGGTCCGCGCTTTCCTGTATCCTCGTGGATCATTGTCAGCGAAGGTCAGGACGGGGGAAACGATGGAGTCGGCGACGGTCAAGGAGCGCATCGAGGCCACGGTCCCGGACAGCGAGGCCGAGGTTACCGGGGATGGCAGCCACTTCGAGGCGGTGGTGGTCAGCCCCGCCTTCGAGGGCGTCAGCAAGGTCAAGCGCCAGCAGATGGTCTACAAGGCGGTGAACGAGGCCATCACCAGCGGGGAACTCCACGCCCTGACCATTCAGGCCCACACGCCGGACGAGTGGGAGCGCGCCCGCAAGCTGCGCGTAACCTCCGGCTAGCGGGGGATGGACAAGCTCGTCATCACCGGCGGCCAGCCCGTGGCCGGCGAGGTACGGATATCGGGGGCCAAGAATGCGGCCCTGCCCATCCTGGCGGCGACCCTGCTCACCGACGAACCCACGACGGTCTGCAACGTCCCGCACCTCCACGACATCACCACCACCCTGGAGCTGCTGGGGCACATGGGGGTGAGCCTGGTGGTGGACGAGCGCCTGAACATCGAGGTGGATGCCTCCCGGCTTACCAACGTCCGGGCCCCCTACCAGCTGGTACGCACCATGCGCGCCTCCATCCTGGTCCTGGGGCCGCTGCTGGCCCATTACGGGCGGGCCGAGGTGAGCCTCCCCGGCGGCTGCGCCATCGGCAGCCGGCCGGTGGACCTCCACCTGGAGGGGCTGCGCGCCATGGGCGCCGACATCCGGGTGGAGAACGGCTACATCGAGGCCACCGCACCCGCCGACGGGCTGCACGGCGCCCGGATCTTCCTGGATATCGTCTCCGTTACCGGGACCGAGAACCTGATGATGGCCGCGGCCCTGGCGCGCGGGACCACTATCCTCGAGAACGCCGCCCGGGAGCCGGAGGTCGAGGACCTGGCCAACTGCCTCAACGCCATGGGGGCGAAGGTCCAGGGGGCGGGAACCGACACTCTGACCATCGAGGGGGTGGAGCGCCTCCACGGCACCACCTACTGCGTCCTGCCCGACCGCATCGAGACCGGGACCTACCTGGTGGCCGCGGCCATCACCGGGGGGCGTGTCCGCACCAAGGATACCCGCCCGGACATCCTGGACGCGGTGCTGGCCAAGCTCGGCGAGGCCGGGGCGAAGGTGACCACCGGGGAGGACTGGATCGAACTGGACATGGAGGGGCGGAAGCCGCGGGCGGTGTCGCTGCACACCGCCCCGTATCCCGCTTTCCCCACGGACATGCAGGCGCAGTTCTGCGCCCTGAATGCCATCGCCGAGGGGGCGGCCACGGTGACCGAGACGGTCTTCGAGAACCGCTTCATGCACGTCCAGGAGCTCCAGCGCATGGGGGCCGATATCCGTCTGGAGGGCAATACCGCCTTCATCGGCGGGCGCCCGGGCCTTACCGGGGCTCCGGTGATGGCCACCGACCTGCGCGCCTCCGCCAGCCTGGTCCTCGCCGGACTGGTGGCGGAGGGGCATACGCTGGTGGACCGCATCTATCACATCGATCGCGGCTACGAGTGCATCGAGGAGAAGCTCGCCGCCCTGGGGGCGAGTATCCGTCGTGTCACCGCCCGCGATCTGGAAAAACTCGACCTCGGACACTAGAGGAAGGAAAGAGGGAATGGCCGAGCCGATCACCCTGGCGCTCTCCAAGGGCCGGATCTTCGAGGAGACAGTACCGCTGCTGCGCCACGCCGGCATCGAGCCGGCGGAAGACCCCGAGAGCAGCCGCCGCCTGATCCTGGAGACCAACCGCCCCGGCGTGCGCATCGTCATCGTGCGCGCCTCGGACGTGCCCACCTACGTCCAGTACGGCGCCGCCGACATCGGCGTCGCCGGCAAGGACGTGCTCATGGAGCACGGCGGCGACGGCCTCTACGAGCCGGTGGATCTCGGTATTGCCGCCTGCCGGCTCATGGTCGCCGGCCGGGCCGGGGAGGCCGAGCCGCCGCGCGGACGCCGGCGCATCGCCACCAAGTACGTCCACACCACCCGGCGCTACTACGCCGAGAAGGGCGAGCAGGTCGAGATCATCAAGCTCTACGGCTCCATGGAGCTGGCCCCCCTGGTGGGGCTGGCCGATGCCATCGTGGACGTGGTGGACACCGGGAACACCCTGCGCGCCAACGGCCTGGAGCCCCAGGAGCACATCGCCGACATCAGCTCCCGGCTGGTGGTCAATCGCGCCGCCATGAAGGTCAAGCACGACGCCCTGGGAGGCATCATCTCGGCCTTCCGCGAGGCCGTGGGAGGGGAGTGAGATGCCGGACATTCAGCGACTGAATACCGACGAGGACGGCTTCGACGCCGCCCTGGACCGCCTCCTGGCCTGGGAAGAGGGGACCGACGACCGGGTGGAGGGCATCGTCCGCGACATCCTCACCGACGTCCGCACCCGCGGTGATACCGCCGTGGTGGAGCAGACCAACCGGCTGGACCGGCGCGATGCCGCCACCATGGCGGACCTGGAGCTGCCCGCCGAGCGCCTGCAGCGGGCCCTGGAGGCCCTGCCGTCCGCCCAGCGCCAGGCGCTGGAGACTGCCGCCGAGCGGATCCGGGGCTACCACCGCCACCAGTGCCAGGAATCCTGGCAGTACACCGAGGCCGACGGCACCGTCCTGGGCCAGCAGGTCACCCCCATGGACCGGGCGGGTCTCTACGTCCCCGGGGGCAAGGCGGCCTACCCCTCCTCGGTGCTCATGAACGCCCTCCCGGCCAAGGTGGCCGGGGTGGGGGAGCTGGTCATGGTGGTCCCGGCCCCGGACGGCGAACTCAACGACCTCGTCCTGGCCGCCGCGGCCGTGGCCGGGGTGGACCGCGTCTTCACCCTCGGTGGCGCTCAGGCCGTGGCCGCCCTGGCTTACGGCACCGAGACCGTGCCTGCGGTGGACAAGATCGTCGGCCCCGGCAATATCTTTGTCGCTACCGCCAAGCGCATGGTCTTCGGCACCGTGGGCATCGACATGATCGCCGGCCCCTCGGAGATCCTGGTGGTCTGCGACGGCGAGACGGACCCCGAGTGGGTGGCGGTGGACCTCTTCTCCCAGGCGGAGCACGACGAGGATGCCCAGGCCATCCTGGTCTGCCCGGATGCCGCCTACCTGGATCGGGTGGCCGAGGCCATGGATCGCCTGCTGCCCACCATGGGGCGGGAGACCATCATCCGGAGCTCCCTGGCGGCCCGCGGCGCCCTCATCCAGTGCCGCGACCTGGACGATGCGGCCGCGGTCATCAACCGCGTCGCCCCGGAGCACCTGGAACTCTCGGTGGCCGAGCCCGAGGCGCTGGCGGCGAAGGTCCGCCACGCCGGCGCCATCTTCCTGGGTCGCTATACCTCGGAGTCCCTGGGCGACTACTGCGCCGGGCCCAACCACGTCCTTCCCACCTCGCGCACGGCGCGTTTCTCCTCGCCCCTGGGGGTCTACGACTTCCAGAAGCGCTCTAGCCTCATCGGCTGCTCGGCGGCCGGGGCGGCCGCCCTGGGCCCCACGGCGGCGGCCCTGGCCGACGGCGAGGGGCTGGGCGCCCACGCCGAGGCGGCCCGTCGCCGGCTGGGAACGGGCGACCATGGCTGAGACGCGGGCGGCGGAGTGGGTCCGGCCAGCCATCCGGGCGCTCTCGGCCTACCGGGTTGCCGATGCCTCCGGCCTGGTCAAGCTCGATGCCATGGAGAATCCCTGGCCCTGGCCGGCGGAGCTGCGCGAGGGCTGGCAGGAGGCACTGGCTGCCGAGCCGGTGAACCGTTACCCCGACCCTGCCGCCGGCGAGGTCGCCGACCGCCTGCGCCGGGTCTTCGGGGTGCCGGAGGCCGCCGACCTGCTGCTGGGCAACGGCTCCGACGAGATCCTCCAGATCCTCATCCACGCGGTGGCCGAGCGCGGCCGGACGGTGGTGGCGCCGGAGCCGGGCTTCGCCATGTACCGGCTGCTGGCGGAGGCCGCCGGCATGGAGTTTGTCGGCGTCCCCCTGGGGGAGGACTTCCGGCTGGACCGGGAGGCCCTGATCGCGGCCATTGCCGAGCACGAGCCGGCCCTGGTCTTCCTGGCCTGGCCCAACAATCCCACCGGCAACCTGTTCGAGCCCGAGGCGGTGGAAGCCGCGCTGACGGCGGCGCCGGGGCTGGTGGTGGTGGACGAGGCCTACCACGCCTTCGCCCGGGAGAGCTTCCTGCCCCGGGTGGTCGACCACCCCGATCTCATCGTCCTGCGCACGCTCTCCAAGGCGGGGCTGGCCGGGCTGCGCCTGGGCTTTGCCGCCGGCCACCCGGAGTGGCTGGCGGAGCTGGACAAGATCCGGCTGCCCTACAACATCAATCGCCTCACCCAGGCGACGGCGCGCTTCGCCCTGGACCACTGGGACGCCTTCGAGGTCCAGGCGGCGGCCATCCGCGACGAGCGCGAGCGGCTGTACGCCGCCCTGGTCGAGCGGCCGGGGCTGGCCGTCTGGCCCTCGGCGGCCAATTTCCTGCTCTTCCGGGCCCCGGAGGGACAGGGTCGGGCTCTCTTCGAGGGGATCCGCGAGCGCGGCGTCCTCATCAAGGATCTCTCGGGGGCCGGCGGGGCGCTGGCCGACTGCCTGCGAGTGACGGTGGGTACGCCCAAGGAGAACGCCGCCTTCCTGGAGGCGCTGGATGGCAGCCTGAGAGGGATGTCCTGAGCGGATACCCGGAGGCCGCCAAAGGCATGAGCCGGGCAGGGGAATCGTGCTATTCTTCGGCGCTTGTGTAACCCTTTGACCCAGCGCCCGTCAGCGGCTCGGTGATCGCCCTCATGCAGAGAATCCATCCCCGGGAGTGGCTGCGCTACGGGAGCCTCGCCGACCTCTTCACGGCGCGGAATCACTCCCCCGATTTCAACGGCGCCCGGGCCGAACGGATCGCCCTGCGCATCGAGGTGCTCTCGCTGGTGGCGGGGCTGCTGACCCTGGCCTGGATCCCGCTGGACCTCCTCTTCCTGGCGGAGCCCGGGCGCACCGGCATCGTGAGCCTTCGTGTCGGCGCTGGCCTCGCCTTCCTGCTGCTGGCCGGCTGGCGGCATCGTCGCCACGACCTGTTCCGCGCCCGGCTGCGGCTGGCCCTGTTCATCCTGATCCCCGCCGCCTTCTACGTCGGGGCGCGCCTCGTCCTCGCCGCGGACGACTCGGACACCGGCATCGTGGTGGGCTACTACTTCCTGCCCTACCTCATGGTGACCATCCTGGCCATCTTCCCGCTCACCCTGGTCGAGGGGATCGCCGGGGTGGCCGCGGTGGGGGCGACCCTGGCGCTGGCCGAGGTGGAGGCGGGGGCGATCACCGAGCTGACGACCCTGGCGGAGTTCTGGCTGCTGGCTCTGCTCGCGGCCATCGTCGTCTGGGTTCAGCAGAGTCAGCTCTACATGTTGCTGCGCCTCTACCGCGAGGCCACCCGGGATGCCCTGACCGGACTGTTCAACCGCCGCGCCCTGCTGGCGGAGATGGAGCGCGCCCGGCTGGATTGCCGGCGCACCGGGGAGCCGCTGTCGGTGCTGCTCTTCGACCTGGATCTGTTCAAGCGTATCAACGATACCCACGGCCACCTCACCGGCGATGCGGTCCTGGCCGATTTCGCCGGCGTCCTGCGCGGGGTCTGCCAGCGGGAGTGCCTGCTCTCGCGCTACGGCGGCGAGGAGTTCCTGGTCGCCCTGCCAGGCCGGGATGCCGGGGCGGCCCGGGTGCTGGCGGAGACCATCCGGGCCGAGACCCGGGGCCGGGAGGTCAGGGCCGAGGACGGGACCCCGGTGAGCTACACCGTCTCCGTGGGTGTGGCCCAGGGGGGCGAGGAGGAGGCCGTGGGGGCACTGCTCTCCCGCGTGGATCAGGCCCTCTATCAGGCCAAGGAGGGGGGCCGCGACCTGGTGGCGGAGGCGACCGTCGATGGCTGAGGGAGGGCTCGAACGCCGCCGCGGCCCCGATCTCTGGCGACGGGGTGTCGCCGCGGTCACCGCCCTGGGATGGCTGGCGCTGCTGGCGGCGCTCTTTACCCTGGATGCGGCCGCCCCGCCGCAGGAGTACTTCCTTCACCGGGCCTGGGAGCACTTCACCGGGGAACGCATCGTGCTGCCCTCGGTCTGGGATCGGGAGACGCTGGCCTGGGTGCCCCGGCTGCTGGTGCTGAGCCTGGCTCTTGGTGTGGCCTCCCTGCTCACCGCCTCCTTCCGGCTACGCCGCTCGCGGGATCCCTCGCCCGTGGGGGCCTTCGTGCTGGTCCCCGCTACCCTCGTGGCCCTGGTGCTTCTGGTCGCCTTCGGACCCTGAAGGGGGTCCGGTTGCGCATAAAGCGTGCGCTCGCCGCTGTCCGCGGCCGGTGAACCCGGCTACCATCGCCGCGGACAGCCACGGAGCGCGCGCCATGCACTGGAAGACCAAGGCCCTCATCCAGAACCTCATCGCCCGCCTGCCGGATCCCCCCCGGCAGTCGGTCTATCACGCCCTGCAGCGACGGTTCGGCGGCGCCGAACTCTTTGATCCGGTGCCGCAGTTCCGGGCCGGCATCGAGATGGCCCGCCGCATGGTGGCCGCCGGCGGCGATCCCACCGGGGCGGCGGTGGTGGAGGTGGGTACCGGTCGCCGGATCGCCACCCCGCTGGCGCTCTGGCTGGCCGGCGCCCAGCGCACCCTCACCGTGGACCTCAACCCCTATTTGCGCGAAGACCTGGTCCGCGCCGACCTGGCCCATCTGGCGGCCCGTTCCGAGTCCATCGTGGCCTGGTTCCGCGAGGCGGGGCTGGAGGCCGTCCCTCAGCGCCTGGCCCGATTCGAGGGGCTGGCACGGGCCGGACTGGACGAGATCCTCGAGGCCACCGGGATTACCTACCACAGCCCCGGGGATGCCCGGGCGCTTCCCATGGCCGACGGGGAGGCGGATGTCCACATCTCCTTCAACGTCCTGGAGCACATCCCGCCCGAGGTCCTGGGGCCGATCCTGGCCGAGGGCGGCCGGGTGACCCGGGGCCGCGGCTGGCTCCTCCATCGGGTGGACTACACCGACCACTTCGCCCACAGTGACCCGTCGATTACCATGGTGAACTTCCTGCAGTATCCCGAGGGGCGCTGGCGGCGCTACGCGGGGAACCCCTTCATGTACATGAACCGCCTGCGGGTGGACGACATGGAGGCGCTCTTCCGCGAGCAGGGTCTGGCGGTACTGGACGTGGATGCGCGGGAGGACGAGGCGGGTCGCGCGGCCATCGAGGCGGGGATGGCGCTGGCCGTGCCCTTCGCCGACAAGCCAGCGGCGGTGAACGCCACCGCCGATTCCTGGATCCTGGCCCGGGCCGCGGAGAACGAATGAGCGAGTACGCCCACGAGGACGAGCACCGGCTCACCCTGCGCAACCTCCAGCCGGAGGACTACCCCGACATCAAGGCCGCCATGGACGCCGTCTACCCCGGCATCGGTGGCGCCTGGACCCACAAGGAATACCTGGCCCAGATCCACCGCTTCCCCGAGGGCCAGATCGCCATCGAGGACAACGGCCGGGTGGTGGCCGCCGCCTTCGCCGTCATCGTCGACTACGAGGACTTCGGCGACCAGCACACCTACGAGGATGTCATCGCCGGGGCCCGCTTCACCACCCACGATCCCAACGGCGACGTCCTCTACGGCGTGGACATCTTCGTCCATCCCGACTACCGCGGCATGCGCCTGGGCCGGCGGCTCTACGACGCCCGCAAGGAGCTCTGCCGCCAGCTCAACCTGCGCGCCATGATCGCCGGCGGCCGGATCCCCGGTTACGGCCGGTACGCCGACCAGATGGGGCCCCACGAGTACATCGAGCAGGTGCGCCGCCGGGAGATCTACGACCCCATCCTCACCTTCCAGCTGGCCAACGACTTCCAGGTCAAGCGGGTCCTCAAGGGCTACCTGCCGGAGGACGAGGAGTCCCGCGGCTACGCCACCCTGCTGCAGTGGAACAACTTCTACTACGAGCCCAAGGAGCAGCCGCTCTTCGGCGGGACCAAGACCACCGCCCGGGTGGGGCTGGTGCAGTGGCAGATGCGCTCCATGACCTCCCTGGAGGAGCTCATCGGCCAGCTGGAGTTCTTCGTGGACGCCATGGGCGCCTACGAGTCGGATTTCGTCATCTTCCCGGAGCTGTTCAATCTGCCGCTGATGGCGCTGGTGGAGGCGCCCTACCCGGCGGAGGCCATCCGCGAGCTGGCCGGCTATACCGAGCCGCTGGTGGAGGCCATCCAGCGGCTGGCGGTGACCTACAACACCAACATCATCGCCGGCTCCATGCCGGAGTACGTGGACGGCCGGCTGCACAACGTCTCCTACCTCTGCCGTCGCGATGGCACCGCCGATGGCCAGCGCAAGCTCCACATCACCCCGCAGGAGTCCAAGGACTGGGCCCTGGAGGGGGGCGACGAGCTGCGCGTCTTCGATACCGATGTGGGCCGGGTGGGGATCCTGGTCTGTTACGATGTGGAGTTCCCGGAGCTGGGCCGGACCCTGTTCGAGCAGGGGGTGCAGATCCTCTTCGTCCCCTTCTGGACCGACACCCGCAACGCCTACCTGCGGGTACGCCACTGCGCCCAGGCCCGGGCCATCGAGAACGAGTGCTACGTGGCCATCGCCGGCAGCGTGGGCAACCTCCCCAACGTGGAGAACGTCGACATCCAGTACGCCCAGTCGGCGGTCTTCACCCCCTGTGACTTCAGCTTCCCCCAGGACGGGATCCTGGCGGAGAGCTCCCCCAACACGGAGATGACCCTGGTGGTGGATCTGGAACTCGACAAGCTCAAGCAGCTGCGCAACGAGGGCACCGTGCGCAACTTCCAGGACCGGCGGCTGGACCTCTACCGGGTCTCCTGGCTCAACGACCGGCCGGAGCCGCGCTCGTGACTGTCGCGGGGCGACCGGACCTGGCCGCGGTGGCCGCCTGTGTGCGCCGGGCAGCGGAGGCGGAGCTGCTGCCGCGCTACGAGCGGGTGGGGCACGAGTTCAAGGCCGATGGCAGCCTGGTCACCGAGGCGGATACCGCCTGCCAGGAGGCGCTGACGGCGGAGCTGGCCCGCCTGGCGCCGGCGATCCCGTTGCTGGGGGAGGAGATGACCGCCGCCGAGCAGGCCGACTACCTGACCGGGAACGAGGCCGGGCTCTGGATCCTGGACCCGCTGGACGGGACCGGGAACTTCGCCGTGGGGATCCCCTTCTTCTCCATCTCCCTGGCCCTGGTAGTGGCCGGCCGGGTGGAGCTGGCGGTGGTCTACCATCCCACCACCGGGGAGTGCTTTACCGCCGCCCGGGGAGAGGGCGCCTGGCTGGACGGGGAGCGGCTGGGGGAGGGCTTTCAGCCCGACCTGGCCCACGCCTCGGCGCTGGTGGACTTCAAGCGCCTGCCCACCGGGCTGGCGGCGGCCCTGGCCACCGAACCGCCCTACCGCTCCCAGCGCAGCTTCGGCTCCGTGGCCCTGGACTGGTGCTGGGTGGCGGCCGGGCGCTGCCACCTCTACGTCCACGGCGGGCAGAAGGTCTGGGACCTGGCCGCCGGCAGCCTGATCCTCTCCGAGGCGGGCGGCCACGCCGCAACGCTGGCGGGGGAGCCGGTCTTCGAGCCGGTCCTGGAGAGCCGCTCGGTGGTGGCCGCCCTGGACGGCGACCTCTTCCGGCAGTGGCAGGCCTGGCTCCGGGAGGCGGGGGAGGGGGAAGGCGCGACTCCCGACTAGCGCCGTCGCTGGTTGCGTGCCGGCCGCTCGCCGATGGTCACCTCCCAGGTGCGCTGGCGGCCGTTGCGCAGGCCGGTCAGCTCCACCGTCGTGCCGGGCTCCAGGTCGGCGATCCGGCGCAGGGCCGCGTTCATCTCGTCCACCGGCTCCCTGTCGATGCCGGTGACGACATCTCCCGGCCGCAGGCCGGCCCGGTGGGCGGGTCCGTCCCGGAGCAGGCCGGTGATGACGACGCCGTTCTCCCCCTCCAGGCCGAAGGATTCCCGCAGCCGCGGCGACAGCGCCTGGACCTCGATGCCCAGCCAGCCGCGTTCCACCCGCCCGGTCTCCACCAGGTCGGTGAAGATCGCCCGGGCCCGGTCGGCGGGGATGGCGAAGCCGATTCCCATGTGGCCGCCGGTGCGGGAGTAGATGGCCGTGTTGATACCCACCAGCCGCCCGGCGGCATCCACCAGGGCGCCGCCGGAGTTACCGGGGTTGATGGCCGCATCGGTCTGTATGAAGTCCTCGAAGGCGGAGAGCCCGCGCTGGTTGCGGCCGGTGGCGCTGATGATCCCCTGGGTCACCGTGCGCCCGACCCCGAAGGGATTCCCCATGGCCAGGACCACGTCGCCCACCCGTAACCCCTCGGAGTCGCCGAACTCCGCCGTGGGGAGCTCTTCGAGTCCGACCCGGAGCACCGCCAGGTCGCTGCCGGGGTCCGAGCCCACGATGGCGGCCTCGGCGGTCCGGCCGTCGTGCAGGGCGACCTCGATGGCGTCGGCCCCCTGGATGACGTGGTGGTTGGTGAGGATGTAGCCGTCCTCGCTGACGATGACCCCGGAGCCCAGGCTGCTCTCCATGCGTTCCCGGGGGACCCCGAAGCGGTCGCCGAAGAAGCGGCGGAAGAAGGGGTCGTCCATGAAGGGGTGGTCCCGGCGGACCACCTTCTTGCGGGTGTAGATGTTCACCACCGAGGGGGCGGCGCGCTCCACGGCATCGGCGTAGGAGCTCGCGGCGGGGGCCCGATCGGCGGCCTCGGCGCTGTGGATCTCCACAATGGGCTGGCCGGCGCGCTCCGGGGCGAGGAAGAGCAGGGCGAGGGCGGCGACCACGCCCACGGCGGTGGCCTGGAGGAGGAAGGTGGCGGTACGTTGCATGGGCATGTGGCGTTTCCGGGGGCGGCCTCGATAGACTCGACCTATTATAGGAAAGCAGCCGGGGGACGGTAACTATGGCGCGACTGGCGGATCTGGTGGACTGGTGCGATCGCTATCTGGCGGTGTCGGACTTTACCGATTATGCCCCCAACGGGCTCCAGGTGGCGGGGCCGGAACAGGTACAGAAGGTGGTCAGCGGGGTCACGGCCAGCCAGGCCCTCATCGACGGCGCCGCCGAGCGCGGGGCGGATCTGCTGGTGGTCCACCACGGCTTCTTCTGGAAGGGCGAGGACCCCCGGGTCGTCGGGATGAAGTACCGCCGTCTCTCCCGGCTGCTGGAGGCGGGGATCGGCCTGCTCGCCTACCACCTCCCCCTGGATGCCCACGCGGAGGTGGGGAATGCCGTGGGCCTGGGGCGCGCCCTGGGCTGGCAGGTGGAGGGTCCCTTTGCCGAGCGCAACGGCGGCCCCCTGGGCCGGGTGGGCAGCCTCACCGAGCCCTGCAGCGGCGAGGAACTCGCGGACTCCCTGGGGGCGATCCTGGGGCGTCCGCCGCTGCACATCCGCGGCCACGGCCGCCCCATCCGCCGCCTGGCCTGGGCGACGGGGGCGGCCGAGGGCTTCATCGAGGAGGCCGCCGATCGCGGCATGGATGCCTTCGTCAGCGGCGAGATCAGCGAGCCCACGGTCCATATTGCCCGGGAGTGCGGCATCGATTATTTCGCCGCCGGTCACCATGCCACCGAGACCTTCGGCCCCGACGCACTGGCGCGGCGTCTGGCAGAGGAATTTGATCTGGATCACGAGTTTCTGGACGTCGACAGCCCCGCGTGAGGCCGCTGTGGCGGGTACAGAACTTGACCCCCGGGGGTCGAATGGCCGAGACTACCGTGCTGATTATCCCGGGTAGTTCAGTTAATAAGAACATCCTGAAATCCGGATTGGGGCGCCCCCCGTCGGCGAGCGCGGGCGTTCGGCACCTTCAGCTTCGGGAGTATCCATAAAATGAGTAAAGATGGCGTGGATATCGGCAAGCGCCGCTTCCTGACCGCCGCAACCACGGTGGTGGGGGGAGTCGGCGTGGCCTACGCGGTGACACCGTTCTTCCAGTCCTTCTGGCCGAGCCGCAAGGCCCAGGCCGCCGGCGCGCCGGTGGAGGTGGACGTCGGCAAACTCGAGCCCGGTCAGATGCTGACCGTGGAGTGGCGCGGGAATCCGGTCTGGGTCGTGCGCCGTTCCCAGAAGATGATCGACGCCCTGCCGAGCCTGGATGACCGGCTCCGCGACCCCGAGTCCGAGGTCGCGAGCCAGCAGCCCGAGTATGCCCAGAATCCCACCCGTTCGGTGAAGGAGGATTACTGGGTGGGCGTGGGGATCTGCACCCACCTGGGCTGCTCCCCGACCTTCCGCCCCGAGTTCGGCCCGGATGACCTGGGTGCGGACTGGAAGGGCGGTTTCTTCTGCCCCTGCCACGGCTCGCGCTTCGACCTGGCAGGGCGCGTCTTCCAGGGGGTGCCGGCACCCACCAATCTCGTGGTCCCGCCGCACCGCTACACGGCCGAGAACAAGATCCTCGTCGGCGAGGATCCAGAACAGGGAGCCGCGTAAATGAGCGTCATGCGTGATCTAGCGGGGTGGGTGGACGCCCGCTTCCCCATGTCCAAGATGTGGCGGGAGCACCTGTCCGAGTACTACGCCCCCAAGAACTTCAACTTCTGGTACTTCTTCGGGTCCCTGGCACTGCTGGTGCTGGTGATCCAGATCGTTACCGGGATCTTCCTGACCATGAACTACAAGCCGGATGCCGATCAGGCCTTCGGCTCGGTGGAGTTCATCATGCGTGACGTGAACTGGGGGTGGCTCATCCGCTACCTCCACTCCACGGGCGCCTCCGCCTTCTTCGTCGTGGTCTACCTGCACATGTTCCGCGGCCTGATGTACGGCTCGTTCAAGAAGCCGCGGGAGCTGGTCTGGATCTTCGGCATGCTCATCTACGTGGTGCTCATGGCCGAGGCCTTCCTGGGGTATCTCCTCCCCTGGGGTCAGATGTCCTACTGGGGGGCGCAGGTGATCATCTCCCTGTTCGGGGCCGTGCCGGGCATCGGCGAGCAGCTGGCGCTGTGGATCCGCGGTGATTTCGTCGTCTCCGACGCCACCCTGAACCGCTTCTTCGCCCTGCATGTCATCGCCCTGCCGATCATCTTGCTGGCCCTGGTGGTGGCGCACATCATCGCGCTGCACGAGGTGGGTTCGAACAACCCCGACGGCATCGACATCAAGAAGAACAAGGACGAGAACGGCAAGCCGAAGGACGGGATCCCCTTCCATCCGTACTACACGGTGAAGGACATCGTCGGCACCATCGTCTTCCTGATCTTCTTCAGCGCCGTGGTCTTCTTCGTGCCCGAGGGTGGCGGCTGGTTCCTGGAGCCCGCCAACTTCGTCCCGGCTGACCCGCTGAAGACGCCGGAGCACATCGTGCCGCTGTGGTACTTCACCCCGTACTACGCCATCCTCCGGGCCGTTCCGGACAAGCTCATCGGGGTCATCCTCATGGCAGCGGCCATCGTGGTGCTCTTCCTGCTGCCCTGGCTGGATCGCAGCCCGGTCCGCTCGGTGCGCTATCGCGGTCCGTTGTTCAAGATGGCGCTGACCGTCTTCACCGTGAGCTTCCTGGTGCTCGGGTACCTCGGGACCCAGCCGGCCACCGGTATCTACACGACGCTGGCGCAGATCTTCACGATCCTGTACTTCGCGTTCTTCATCCTGATGCCGTGGTACACCAAGGTCGACAAGGACAAGCCGGTTCCGGAGAGGGTGACGAAGTAATGAAAAAGACGATCGCAACGTTCCTGTTGGCCCTCCTCCCCGGGCTGGCCACGGCCGCCGGCGGCGGTGCCCACCTGGAGGAGGTCTCGGTCAATATCCACGACGAGGCGGCGCTGCAGCGCGGTGCCAAGCTCTTCTCCAACTTCTGCCTCTCCTGCCACTCGGTGGAGTTCCAGCGGTGGCGGCGGACGGCCGAGGACCTGGGGCTCTCCCAGGACCAGGTGGAGAAGAACCTCATCCCTGGTGACGACACCGTCAATGACATGATGGACAACGTCATGCCGGCGGAGCAGGCGGCGAACTGGTTCGGCACCACGCCGCCGGATCTCTCCGTGGTCGCCCGCTCCCGGAGCGAGGACTGGCTCTACAGCTACCTCAAGGGCTTCTATCTGGATGACAGCCGGCCCTTCGGTGTGAACAACACCGTCTTCTCCAACGTGGGTATGCCCCATGCCCTGTGGGAGCTGGAGGGGCTCAAGAAGCCGGTCTACAAGACCGTCACCGGCGAGGATGGCGAGGAGCACAAGGTCCGCGACGGTTTCGAGTACGTCACCGAGGGCAGCATGACCCACTCGGAGTACGATCGTGCCGCCCGGGACATCGTCACCTTCCTCTCCTATGTCGGTGAGCCGGCCCGCCTGGAGCGTCCCACCCTCGGGGTCTGGGTCATCGGGTTCCTGGCGGTCCTCCTGGTCTTCGCCTACTTCATGAAGCGCGAGTTCTGGAAGGATATCCACTAGGCTGGCCAATACAGCCGGGCCGGTACGGCAGGAGGCCGTACCTCGAGCGAAGGGGGGGTCTGGCCCCCCCTTCGTGTTTCTAGTCCAACAACCGGGAGAACGTGTATGGCGGCGCTTGCCAATCGACGTTCCGCGATGACCCTCTTCGCCGAGCCAGGCGAAATGGCGGGCCACCGGGTCCGTATCGTCCTGGCGGAGAAGGGCATCAGTGCCGATGTGGTCGAGGTGGACCCGACGGCCCCCCCCGAGGATCTGGTTGAACTCAATCCCTACGCCACCGTCCCCACGCTGGTGGATCGCGACCTGGTCCTCTATGAGGATCGCGTGATCAGTGAGTACCTCGATGAACGCTTTCCCCATCCCCCGCTGATGCCGGTGGACCCGGTGGCCCGGGCGAATGTCCGGCAGCTGCGCCACCGCATCCGTCAGGACTGGGAGCCGCTGGCCAGGGATATCCTCCAGAAGGGGGAGAAGACGGCGGCCCGGGCGCGCAAGGAGCTCCGGGAGGGCCTGGTTTCCATCGGCCCGCTGTTCGACAGCATGACCTGGTTCATGAGTGATGATTTCGGGCTGGCGGATGTCGACATGGCCGCACTGCTCTGGCGACTGCCGGCCCTGGGGATCGAGATCCCGGAGAAGGCGTCGGGCCTGCTCGGCTATACCGAGCGGCTCTTTCAGCGGCCGGCGGTCCGCGAGAGCCTGGACGAGGCCGAGCGCGAAATGCGCCGGGCCTGAGACACAAGCAGCAGGAGCCAACCTTGGACGAGATGACCTCCAGCCGGCCGTACCTCATCCGCGCGCTCTTCGACTGGATCGTGGATAACGGGATGACACCGCATCTCCTGGTGGATGCCACCATGCCCGGCGTGCAGGTTCCGCCGGAGACGGTGGAGGAGGGCCGAGTGGTGCTCAATATCAGCCCCACCGCCACCGGTGCAATGGATCTCGGCAACGAGACCATCTGCTTCGATGCCCGCTTCGGCGGTCAGCCGATGACGGTGGAAGTGCCGGTGGCCGCGGCCCAGGCCATCTACGCCCGCGAGAACGGGCAGGGGATGCTCTTCAGCGACGACGGTCCGCCGCCGCCGGAACCGGGTGGCGATGGTGACGACGGCCCGTCCGGGGATGACACCGGGGGCGGCGGCAGTGACCGTTCCCACCTGAAGGTGGTCAAGTAGCGGGTCTCAGGAGGCGTTCGGCAGGCCCTTGCCGGGGTTGAGCAGGCCCCGGGGGTCGAAGGCCTCCTTGATGCCGCGCATGAGATCCAGCGTCGCCGGCGTGATCTCGCGGTCGACGTAGTCCCGCTTCTCCAGCCCCACGCCGTGCTCGCCGGAGAGTGTCCCGTCCAGCCCCAGCACCAGGGCGAAGACCTCGTCCAGGCAGCGCCAGGCACGGTCCAGCTCCTCGGCGTCGTCCGGGTTCACCAGCAGATTCACGTGGATGTTGCCGTTGCCGGCATGGCCGAAATTCACGATGGTGATCCCGTGGCGCCGTCCCAGCCCCTGGAGTCCCTCGATGAGTTCCGGGATCCGCGAGACCGGGACCACGACGTCCTCGTTGATCTTCTTTGGCGCCACCTGCCGCAGGGCGGGGGATAGCGCCTTGCGCGTGGCCCACAGGGCCGCGACATCGGCGGCCTCGGTGGCGCGCTGCAGGTCGAGGAGTCCCTCGCCATGGGCGGCATTGGCTACCGCCGTGGCCGAGGCCTCCAGGCAGGCCGCGGGCCCGTCCACCTCGATCATCAACAGCGCCCCGGCCCCTTCGGGGAGATCGGCCTCCGAATGGGAGTGCACCATCTCGATGGCGGCCCCGTCGATGAATTCCAGGGCGCAGGGCACCACCGGCTGGGCCATGATCCGGCTCACGGCCCGGGCGGCGGCGGCCATGTCCGCATAGACCGCCTTGAGCGTCGCCCGCGCCTCCGGCAGAGGGGTGAGCTTCAGGGTCGCCTCGGTGATGACCGCCAGGGTCCCCTCGGAGCCGATGAGCAGCCGGGTGAGGTCGTAGCCCACGACCCCCTTGGTGGTTCGTACCCCACTACGCAGGACCCGGCCATCCATCGTCACCGCCTCCAGGCCCAGGGTGTTCTCCCGGGGCGTGCCGTATTTCACGGCGCGCGGACCGGCGGAGTTGTAGGCGAGATTGCCACCGATGGAACAGTAGGCGGCGCTGGTGGGATCGGGGGGCCAGAAGAAGCCGTGCTCGCCGGCGGCGGCCTGGACGGCGCCGTTGGTCACTCCGGGCTCGGCGACGACGTAGCGGTCATCCGCCGCGACCGGCTCCAGCCGCCGCAGGCGCTCCGTGGAGAGGATGACGCCCCCGTGATCCGGAACCGTGGCACCGGTGGTGCCGGTGCCCCGCCCGCGGGGCGTCACGGTGACCCCGGCCGCGTGGCAGTGGCGCAGGATCGCGGCCACCTGATCCCGGTCCTCGGGTTGTGCCACCGCTACCGGTCGGCCCTGGCGGCGGCTGTTGTCGTAGCCGTAGACCCAGCACTCGTCCGGGTCGGTGAGCAGGGCCCCCGCCGGGAGTTCGCCCTCCAGGCGGCGGAACAGGGCGTCGGTATCGGTCACGGAGCCTCCGGAAGGAAGGCGTGGCGGATCCACTCCGGCTCGCCATCGCCGTTGAGCGCCACCACATCGAAGCGGACCGGCCGCTGGGCCTCCCGGGGGTGGCGCTGGAGATAGAGCCGGGCGGCCCGGGTCAGGCGCCGGCGCTTGGTGGCGGTGATGCTCTCCGCCGCGCCGCCGAAGCTGGCGTGGGTGCGCTGGCGGACCTCGACGATCACCAGCTCCTCGCCCTCCCGCATGATCAGGTCCAGTTCACCCATGCGGCAGTGCCAGTTCCGGGTGACCAGCGTCAGTCCCTGGCGCTGGAGGTGGTTCAGTGCGCGTTCCTCGGCGGCGTCTCCCTTCGCCCGTGCCATGGCTGGTCAATCGTCCCTGACCAGCGACTGCCGAACGGGCCGCCCGTCCTCGAACCGGGCCCACCAGAGGTCTCGCCGGATCCGGCCATCCTCCGCCAGGCGCAGGGTGCCGGTGGCCCCGTCCACGCGCTCTTCCGGGTGGGCCCGGAGCAGCGCCAGCCGCGGCAGCAGGGTCCAGGCATCGATACCCAGCCCGTGGAGACGGCGGGCGAGGGCGCTGTCCGGCAGGTGTTCCGCCGTCTCCCGGCGGAGCCGGAAGAGTCGATCGGTGTCGGGTCCCAGCGCCCAGGGGCTGTCGGCAAAGCGGAGCCCTTCCAGGTCGCTGTCCATGTCGGGATCGGGGCGGCCGCTGTAGACATGGGAAGTGGCGTAGACCGGCAGCTCTCGTGCCCCCTGGAAACGGAGCTGGGGCGGGATCTGGCGCGCCGGCTCGGGGAAGGCGGCGAGGAAGACGGCGTCGATGTCCTGCCGGTGGCGCGGCTCGAAGTGGAGCCGGGCACCGAGGTCGGCGCGGAGATTACGGTAGCGCTGTTCGCTGGCATCCACCCCCAGCAGCCGCTTTACGGGCAGGGAGAGCCGGCTGCCCTCGGGGTCGTAGAACTCCGCACTGGCCAGCGCCCCGCCCTGGCCTCGCCAGCGCTGCTGGAAGGCCTCAGCCATGCGTTCGCCCCAGTCGCCCCGCGGCCGGAGCATGGCGACGCGGCTGTGGCCATCCCGCCAGAGCCGGTCCGCCGCCTCCACGGCCTCGGCCTCCGGCTCCAGGCCGAAGCGGTGGAAGCGCTCGCTGCCTTCCCGGCCCTCTCCACTGTTCAGGGCCAGTACGGGAATCGACGGCGGGTCCTCGGCCAGGGCGGCCACGGTCTGTTTGCGCAGGGGGCCGACCACCATCCCGGCCCCCTCCTCCACGGCCCGCCGCGCCAGGGCCGGGATATCCTCGCTGGCCGCGGTATCGTGGAAGGTCAGCCGGGTCTTCTCCGCGCCTCCCCGCCTGCGGGCCTCGAACCAGCCGGCCAGGAGACCGTCGCGCACGGCCGCGCCGGCATCGGCGTAGCGCCCGCTCAGCGGCAGGAGGACGGCGACCTCGGTGGGTCGTTCCACAAGATTCGGGTCGCGCAGGAGGAGTTCTTCGGCGACGGGCATCGCGGGATGGTCGTCGAAGCGGCTCTGCCAGGAGGCCACGGCCTGCTGGAGCTGTTGCGGTTCGGTCTGGAAGCCCTTGGCCAGCCGGGCCAGCTCCACCCAGCCGGTGAAGTCGTCGCCCACGCGGGTTCGGGCGGTGGCCAGGCGCGGCTGACGCACCTGCAGCAGGCCGGCCCAGATCGCCCGGCGGTTGCGCTCACGGCTCTCCGCTTCATCGAGGTGGGGAGCCAGGTTGATGCGGGCGCGGGCGGCCTCCAGGGGTCGGTCCAGGCGGTCGTGGGCCCGCGCGACCAGGGTCAGCGCCGGACGGGCCAGCGCCGGTTCCGAGGCCAGGGTCTCCAGCCGTTCCAGGGCCGCTGCCGGCCGCCGGCGGGCCAGGTCCAGACGTCCGGCCAGGAGCTGCCAGCGTGCCGCCTGGGCCCGTTCCAGCTCCTTCCGCGGGATGTTCCGCAGGAGGCGCGCCGCCGGGTCCAGGTAGCCGCCGTCGAGGAAACGGGCGACCGCGTCGAGCTGGAGGCGGTGGCGACGTTCGGGGCCCGAGGTCGCCGCCTCCCGGGAGAGCTCCTGGGCCTCCCGCGCCTGTTCGCGATCCGGCTCCGCCGGGCGGGTGGGCTCCACCATCGGGCGCGGGGCCATGTCCTGCGGCGTTGCATCCTCCCCCGGGGGGCGGTCGGGGGGCGCAGTGGCGCAGGCGGTCAGGGCAGCGGCGAACAGGGCCGGGAGGAGGCGAAGGGGCATGGGTCGCCCGTATACTGATGGGGTGGGTTTCAGACAGGCAGTATCTGGTGCGAAGGGAGGGGTGTCAATGGAGACAAGCGGGCTCGAAGTAGTGGCGACGCCCATCGGCCATCTCGGGGATCTCTCGCCCCGGGCCGCGGAGGCGCTGGCGCGGGCCGATGCCGTGGCCTGCGAGGATACGCGGCGTACGGGCAGGCTGATGGAGCATATCGGGGCCCATCCGCCCCTGGTGTCGCTGCACGAGCACAACGAGCGCGACCGGATCCCGGCGCTGGTAAGCCGCCTGGAGGCCGGGGAGAACCTCGCCCTGGTCAGTGATGCCGGTACGCCGCTGGTCTCCGATCCCGGTTTCCGACTGGTCCGGGCCGCCCGGGAGGCCGGGATCCGCGTTACGCCCATTCCCGGTCCCAGTGCCCTGCTGGCTGCCCTGATGGGTGCCGGCATCCCCTCGGACCGCTTCTGTTTCGAGGGCTTTCTCCCCGCCAAGGCCGGGGCTCGCCGCCAGCGGCTGGACGGACTGGCCCGCGAGGCGCGCACCCTGGTCTTCTTCGAGGCCCCGCACCGTATCGAGGCCTGCCTGGCCGACCTGGTGGAGATCCTGGGGGGCGACCGTCCGGCCACCCTGGCCCGGGAGCTCACCAAGCGCCACGAGACCTTCCTGGGCCCTGACCTGGCCGGCGTGGCCGCGGCGGTGACCGCCGATCCGGACCAGCGCCGCGGGGAGATGGTCCTCGTGGTGGGCGGTGCGCCGCCGCCGGACCCCGACGCCCTGGATGAGGCGACCTGCCGGCTGGTCACCCGGCTGGCAGCGGAATTGCCGCCCCGTCGGGCAGCCGCGGTGGCCGCCGATCTCACCGGGGCGCGGCGCAACACCCTCTACCGTTACCTCCAGGAGGGGGAGGGTGACCGATAGATGCGGAATCCGCGTAGCGGGGGCGCGTCGGTTCCCGAACCCGGGGCAGGGTCCGTCAGGGTGTCGCGCAACAGGGATGTTGCGCGCAAGCCTACAGGGAGGTATCCACGGCGTCCCTGACGGACCCTGCCCCGGGTTCGGGAACCGACGCTTTCAGCTTCCCCTCGGCTTGCAACCGCGACCCGGCGCCCCGACAATACCTGCTGGAGTCGGTCAGGCAGTCGCTGCTTCGCCATCGGGCGGCGCGGAGGAAAGTCCGGGCTCCACAGGGCAGGGTGCCAGGTAACGCCTGGGCGGCGCGAGCCGACGGAAAGTGCCACAGAAAACAGACCGCCCAAGCGCCCCGCGGGGCGCCGGCAAGGGTGAAAAGGTGCGGTAAGAGCGCACCGCGCCGGCGGCAACGTCGGCGGCACGGCAAACCCCACCCGGAGCAAGGCCGAATAGGGGGGCAGACGGTGTGGCCCGCATCCGCCCCCGGGTAGGCTGCTTGAGGCGTGCGGCGACGCACGTCCCAGACGAATGACTGTCCGCGACAGAACCCGGCTTAACGACCGGCTCCTTCTCCCCTCGAAGACTCTCCGACCTTC
This sequence comes from Thiohalospira halophila DSM 15071, assembly GCF_900112605.1. Lineage (NCBI taxonomy): Bacteria > Pseudomonadati > Pseudomonadota > Gammaproteobacteria > Thiohalospirales > Thiohalospiraceae > Thiohalospira > Thiohalospira halophila. The sequence continues at coordinate 167,268 of NZ_FOMJ01000003.1, read as the reverse complement.
GATTCATATCTCCGGCCCCTTCCGCCCGGAATTCAGGAATCCCTTGAGCGATTAGCGGCAACTCGCTGAATCCATGCCGGTTTGCCGGTATTCCCAAGCGTGCACTAGGGGAATCGGTAAGTCCTTGTGTCAAAAGAAAGAAATCGGTCAGTTACTGCCCAGTTCAGGTTGACACGGGGGAAAACCGCTACCTATAGTGTCGGCAAGTGGGAGGAAGTGGGAAAAAATGGCAGGCGCGCCCATAGCCGGGAGGGGTTGTGTTTCGAGGGGTCAGCGCGCTCGCACTGGACGGCAAGGGCCGATTGGCCATCCCCGCCCGGCATCGCGAGCGCATCATGGAGCTGAGTGAGGGCCAGATGGTGGTCACGGTGGACCGTGACTACTGTCTCCTGCTCTATCCGCTGCCCGAATGGGAGAGCCTGGAGCGCAAGCTGACCCAGCTCTCCAGCCTCAATCCGACCATCCGCCGTCTGCAGCGCCTGTATATCGGTCATGCCACCGACGTGGACATGGATGGCAGCGGCCGGATCCTCCTGCCGCAGCCGTTGCGCGAGTTCGCCGGCCTGGACCGGCGCACGGTGCTGGTGGGGCAGGGCAACAAGTTCGAGATCTGGGACGAGGATCGCTGGAACAGCAACCGCGAACTCTGGTTCCAGGAGGAGGCCGAGGGTGATGGTGAACTCCCAGCCGAGCTCGAAGGGCTCTCCCTCTAGGCCATGGGCGGGCATCGACCGGTCCTCTGCGACGCCGCCCTCCAGGCGCTGGCCATCCGTTCCGACGGTCTCTATGTCGACGGGACCTATGGCCGGGGCGGCCATGCCGCGGCCATCCTCGAGCATCTGGGGCCGGAGGGGCGGCTCTGGGTCGTGGATCGGGATCCGGAGGCGGTAGCAGCCGCCCGGGAGCAGCTGGGGGAGGATGCGCGTGTGACCATCATCGCGGATTCCTTCGCCCATCTGGGCGAACATCTCACGGCCGTCGATCTCAACGGCTCGGTGGACGGGATCCTGCTGGACCTGGGCGTCTCCTCGCCTCAGCTGGACCAGGGGGAGCGGGGATTCAGCTTTCGCCACGACGGCCCGCTGGATATGCGCATGGATCCCACCCGGGGCGAGGATGCCGCGAGCTGGCTGGCCCGGGTGGAGGAGAAGGAGCTGGTCCGGGTGCTGCGCGACTACGGCGAGGAGCGCTTCGCCCGGCGGATCGCCCGGGCCATCGTCGCCGCCCGAGAGGAGGAGCCGATCACGACCACCGGCCGGCTCGCCGCCCTCATCGCCGAGGCGGTACCGCGGCGGGAGCCGGGCCGGGATCCGGCCACGCGGACCTTCCAGGCCCTGCGTATCGCCATCAATGACGAACTGGGGGAGCTGGACCGGGTCCTGCCGGTGGCGCTGGAGGCCCTCACCCGGGGCGGGCGGCTGGCGATCATCAGCTTCCACTCCCTGGAGGACCGTCGGGTGAAGCGCTTCATGCGCGACGAGGCGCGGGGCGATGCCCCGCCGGACATGCCGCTGCGGGAGGATCAGATCCGGCGGCGGCTGACCCTCGTGGGCGGTGCGCGGCGCGCCGGCGAGGCGGAAGTGGACGAGAACCCCCGGGCGCGCAGCGCCGTGCTCCGGGTGGCGGAGCGGCGGGATTGAGGGGGCTCACGGCCGGGATCACCGTCCTTATGGGGCTGCTGGTGCTGCTCTCCGCCCTGGGTGTGGTCTGGTCCAAGCACCAGAGTCGGCAGCTCTTCGGCGAGCTTCAGGCCCTGGAAGAGCGTCGGGATGAATACAACGCCGAATGGAGTCGGTTGCAGCTGGAGCAGAGTACCTGGGGGACCCACGCCCGTATCGAGGGGATCGCCCGGGAGCAGCTGAACATGGAGCGGCCCCCCATGGACCGCGTCATCATCGTGAGGGATTAGCGTGGCAGGCACCGAGCCGGACAATGGTCCATCCCCCCGCCGCCTGATGGTGGTCGGGGCCCTGCTCCTGGTGGGGCTGGCGGTGCTCGTCGGTCGCGCGGTGGACCTGCAGGTCCTGGACAGCGGCTTCCTCCAGAGCGAGGGGGATGCCCGTCACCTGCGCGTGGTCGATATCCCCGCCCATCGCGGCAACATCCTCGACCGCCACGGCGAGCCGCTGGCGGTGAGCACCCCGGTGGACTCCGTCTGGGTCAAGCCGGAGGACTTCCTGGCCGCCCGGGAGCGCTGGCCGGAGCTGGCCCGGACCCTGGGCCTCGATCCGCAGCGGATGGCCGACTTCGTCGAGGCCCGGCAGGGACGCTCCTTCGTCTACCTGCGCCGCCAGGTCTCCCCGGAGGTGGCCCGGGAGGCCACCGAGCTGGGGCTGCCCGGTGTCCATCTGCGCCGCGAATATCGCCGCTACTACCCCACCGGCGAGGTGGCGGCCCAGCTCGTGGGCATGACCGATATCGACGAGAAGGGGATCGCCGGCCTGGAGATGGCGTGGGAGGAGCAGCTCAGCGGTCGGGTCGGCAAGAAGCGGGTCATCAAGGACCGTCTCGGCCACGTGGTGGAAGATGTGGAGCGGCTTCGTCCGCCCGAGCCGGGGGAGAATCTGCGCCTGACCCTGGACCGCCGCCTGCAGTATCTCGCCTACCGCGAACTCAAGGCCGCGGTGACCCGTCACGACGCCAAGGGGGGCAGCGCCGTGATCCTGGACGCGCGCAGCGCCGAGGTCCTGGCCATGGTCAACCAGCCGTCCTTCAACCCCAACAACCGTGACAACGCCAGCGGCGCCTCGGGGCGGAACCGCGCCGTCACCGACCTGCTGGAGCCGGGGTCCACCATCAAGCCCTTCATCGCCGCTGCGGCGCTGGCCAGCGGCCGCTTCGAGCCGGATACCGAGGTAGAAACCGGCAACGGTTACCACCGGGTGGCGGGGATGGAGATCCGTGACGTCCGTGGCTACGGCACCCTGGAGGTGGCCGGGGTGATCCGCAAATCCAGCAACATCGGGGCGGCCAAGATCGCCCTGGAGACGCCTCCCGAGCGGCTCTGGGGAACCCTCTCCGCCCTGGGTTTCGGCGGTACCAGCGGCAGCGGCTTCCCCGGCGAAGCCAACGGCCACCTCGGCGACTTCTTCCAGTGGGGCAAGGTCGAGCGGGCCACCCTGGGCTTCGGCTACGGGATCTCCACCACGCCACTGCAGCTGGCGCGGGCCTACACGGTGCTGGCGCGGGACGGGGTCCGGAAGCCGGTGCGGTTCGTGGCAGACCGCAATCCGGGCGTCCGCGAGCAGGTCCTCGATCCGGAGGTGCAGCGCGCCGTGCGCCGCATGATGGAGGCCGTGGTCGCCCCCGGCGGCACCGGTCACCGCGCCGACGTCCCCGGCTACCGGGTGGCCGGCAAGACCGGCACGGTGAAGAAGGCCGTGGCCGGGGGCTACGCCGACGACCGCTACCAGGCGCTCTTCGCCGGCCTGATCCCGGCCAGCGATCCGCGCCTGGTGATGGTGGTGACCATCGATGAACCGCGCAACGGCGAATACTACGGCGGGCAGGTGGCGGCACCGGTCTTCAGCCGGGTGATGTCCGGCGCCGTGCGCCTGCTGGACATTCCGCCGGACGATCTCGACGAGGAGCAGCCTCGGCTGGCCTGGCGGGAGGAGGGGCAATGAGCGCTGCCGTCATCGAACCCCGCTCCCTGGCCGAGCTGCTGGCCGGCCTCACCGACGCCCCCCTGCACGGGGAGGTGACCGGTGTTGCCGCCGACAGCCGCCACGCCTCCCCGGGAGACCTCTTCCTGGCCATCGCCCGGGAGGGCGAGCAGCGCCGCGCCCATGCCACCGAGGCCCGGGAGCGCGGCGCGGTGGCCATTGCCTGGGAACCGGCGGACGGCGAGGCGCCCGTGGCCGACGCCCTGCCGGTCCCCGGACTGCGCGCGGCGGCCGGCACCATCGCCGCCCGTTCCCTGGGAGACCCGGCTTCGGCGCTCACCCTCATCGGGGTCACCGGGACCAACGGCAAGTCCACCTGTGCCTGGCTCCTGGCCCAGGCCCTCGGCGGTGGCGAGCGGCCGGCCGGCCTCATCGGGACCCTGGGCCACGGCCTGTGGCCCGATCTGGCGCCGGCCATCCACACCACACCGGATCCGGTGACCCTCCAGCAGACCCTGGCCGGCTTTCGGGACACCGGGGCGGGGGCCGCGGTCATGGAGGTCTCCTCCCACGCCCTGGCCCAGGAGCGGCTGGCCGGCGCCGCCGTGGATATCGCCGTCTTCACCAATCTCAGCCGGGACCACCTGGACTACCACGCCGACATGGAGGCCTACATCGCCGCCAAGGCGCGACTCTTTGCCCGGCCGGAGCTGAAGGTGGCGGTCATCAATGCCGACGACCCGGCGGCCCCGCAGATGGCTGCCGTGGTACCGGCCGGCTGCCGGATCATCCATTACGGGGTCCACGCCACCGCCGAGGTAGCGTTGCAGGGGCGGGAGCCGCACTACGGCGGGCAGCGGCTGGCCCTGGCCACACCGGTGGGGCCGGTTCGGCTGGATCTGCCCCTGCCCGGGGCCTTCAACGCGGCCAACGCCCTCGCCGTGGTGGCCACCCTGGTGGCCCTGGAGTGGCAGCCGGCCGCCATCGCCGCGGCCCTGGCGGCGGTCATGCCGCCCCCGGGCCGGCTGGAGGCCGTCCCGGGCGGACCGCCGGAGGTGCGGGTGGACTATGCCCACACCCCGGCCGCCCTGGAGGCGGCGCTGGCCGCCATGCAGGAGCAGACCCGGGGACGGTTGTGGCTGGTCTTCGGTTGCGGCGGGGACCGCGATGCGGGCAAGCGCGCACCCATGGGCGCGGTGGCCGAGGCGGGGGCCGATGTGGTGGTGATCACCGATGACAATCCGCGCCGGGAGGATCCCGCGGCCATCGCCAGCGAGATCCTCGCCGGTTTTGCCCGGCCCGAGGCCGTCACGGTCATCCACGATCGCGCCGCCGCCATCGACCACGCCATCGGCACGGCCGGCGCCGGGGATGCCGTGCTCATCGCCGGCAAGGGCCACGAGGCGGAGCAGGAGGTGGGGACTACCCGCCGGGCCTTCTCCGATATCGATACCGCCCGGGCGGCGCTGGAGCGCCGGGGAGGTGCCCATGCCCCTGCCTGAGCCGCGGTTGGGCCAGTGGGTCGAGCGCGTGGGCGGTGAGCTCCACGGCGCCGACGTCGCCTTCACCGGCGTGACCACGGACAGCCGGGCCGTTGTCGGCGGTGAACTCTTCATTGCCCTCCGCGGCCCCCGTTTCGACGGCCATGACCACGTGGCGGCGGCCGCCGAGGCCGGCGCCGTGGCCGCCATGGTCGACCACCCGGTGGCGGCGGCGTGCCCCCAGTGGCAGGTGGCCGACACCGGGGACGGTCTCCTGGACCTCGGCTCCGCCTGGCGTCGAGCCTGGGAGGGGACCGTGCTGGCGCTCACCGGCAGCAACGGCAAGACCACGGTGAAGGAGCTCACCGCCGCGATCCTGTCGCGGCGCTACGCCACCCTGTCCACCCGCGGCAACCTGAACAACCGCATCGGCGTCCCCCTGACCCTGCTGCGGCTGGGGGACGACCACGAGCGTGCCGTCATCGAGATGGGAGCCAACCATCCCGGCGAGATCGCCGAACTTACCGCCGCGACGGCGCCGGATGCGGCGCTTGTCACCAACGCCGGCCCCGCCCACCTGGAGGGCTTCGGTTCCGTGGCGGGGGTGGCCACGGCCAAGGGCGAGATCTTCGGCGGCCTTCCGGCCGGGGGGACGGCGCTGTTCCCGGCCGACTCGCCCTTCGCCGACCAGTGGCGCGGGCTCGCGGAGGGTCGGCCCTGCCTCACCTTTGGCCGGGAGGCCGGCGAGGTGCGCGTGGCAGCGACCCCCGCCGAGTCGGGCCAGGAGCTGGACCTGGAGACGCCCTGGGGAACGGGGCGGTGTCATCTGCCGCTGGCGGGATCGCATAATGCGGACAACGCCGCCGCGGCGGCGGCCCTGGCCCTGGCGGGTGGGGCGACTCTGGAAGAGGTCACGGCCGGCCTGGAGGCCGCGGCACCGGTGGCCGGTCGCCTGGTGCAACGTCGGGGTCGGAAGGGCGCGACCCTCCTGGACGATACCTACAATGCCAACCCCGCCTCCCTGGCCGCGGGCCTGGAGGTCCTGGCGGCGTCGCCGGGCCGGCGGATCCTGATCCTGGGGGATATGGGGGAACTCGGGGGCAGTGCCGAGGACTACCACGCCCGGGCGGGCCGGGCGGCGGCCGAAGCCGGGATCGACGAACTCTGGACCGTGGGTGAACTCGCCGCTGCTGCCGGTAAGGCCTTCGGCGGCGGTCGGCAGTGGGCGGACCCGGATGAGCTGGCCAGCGCCCTCGCCAGGAAACTCGATAACAAGACGACAGTGCTGGTCAAGGGCTCCCGTACCATGGGCCTGGAGGCCGTGGTGACGGCCCTGACCGAAGAGGGGAACTGACACATGCTCTATCACCTGAGCCAGTGGCTCACGGAGTTTCACTCCGGCTTCAATGTCTTCGGGTACCTGACCCTGCGCGCCATCCTCGGGGTGCTCACGGCGCTGGTGATCTCCTTCATCGTCGGGCCCTGGATGATCCGCCGGCTCACCTACTACAAGGTAGGCCAGACCGTGCGCGACGACGGTCCCGAGTCCCACCTGGACAAGGCGGGTACGCCGACCATGGGCGGCGCCCTCATCCTGGTGGCGCTGGGGCTGTCCACCCTGCTCTGGGCCGACCTCACCAACCGTTACGTCTGGGTGGTCCTGCTGGTGACCCTGGCCTTCGGCCTCATCGGCCTGGTGGACGACTACAAGAAGCTGGTCCTCAAGGATCCCCAGGGGCTGCGCGGGCGCTACAAGTACTTCTGGCAGTCGGTGGCCGGCCTCGCCGCCGCTGTCTGGCTCTGGTATGCCGCCCCGGCCGGTATCGAGACCCAGCTGGTCATCCCCTTCGTGAAGGGGATCTACCTGGAGCTGGGGCCGCTGTTCATCCTGCTGGCCTACTTCGTCATCGTCGGCGCCTCCAATGCGGTGAATCTCACCGACGGACTGGACGGCCTGGCCATCCTGCCCACGGTGCTGGTAGGCGGGGCCATGGGGATCTTCGCCTACGCCGTGGGCCATGGCGTCTTCGCGGATTACCTCGGGATTCCCTTCGTCGCCGGGGCCGGGGAGGTGGTCATCTTCGCCGGCGCCCTGGTGGGCGCCGGGCTGGGCTTCCTCTGGTTCAATGCCTACCCGGCCCAGGTCTTCATGGGCGACGTGGGCGCCCTGGCCCTGGGCGCGGCCTTGGGCGCCATGGCGGTGGTGACCCGGCAGGAACTGGTGCTCTTCATCATGGGCGGGGTGTTCGTCGCCGAGACCCTGTCGGTCATGGTCCAGGTGCTCGGCTACCGCGCCACGGGGCGGCGGTTCTTCCGCATGGCGCCGCTGCACCACCACTTCGAACTCAAGGGTTGGCCGGAGCCACGGATCATCGTCCGCTTCTGGATCACCACGGTGATCCTGGTGCTCATCGGTCTGGCCTCGCTGAAGGTCCGGTAACGGAGGCAATGGGTTGAGCGATTCCGCCAACAACGTGGTCATCGGGCTGGGGCGCACCGGCGTCTCCTGCCTCGCGCATCTCGCCGCTCGCGGCGAGGCGGTGGTGGCCATGGATACCCGGAGCGCGCCGCCGGAGCTGGAGGCGGCCCGGCGTGCCCATCCGGGGGCGACGATCATCACCGGCGGCCTGGATGCCCGGCTTCTGGCCGAGGCCCGGCGGATCATCGTCAGCCCCGGCATTGCCCGTTCCACTCCGGCCATCGCCGCGGCCGAGGCGGCCGGGGCGGAGATTATCGGCGATATCGAACTCTTCGCCCGCGCCGCCACTGCGCCGGTGGTCGCCATCACCGGCTCCAACGGCAAGTCCACGGTGACGGCCATGCTTGCCGCCATGGCCGCGGAGGCCGGCGTGGGCGCCGGGGTGGGGGGCAATTACGGCCCGCCCGCCCTGGAGCTGCTCACCGATCCCGAGCCGGCCCTCTACATCCTGGAGCTCTCCAGCTTCCAGCTGGAGACCACCGAGAGCCTGGCGCCGAAGGCGGCGACGGTGCTCAACGTCAGCGCCGACCACCTGGACCGCTACGCCGACCTGGACGACTACGCCGCCGCCAAGGCGCGTATCGCACGGGGGGCGGAGACCCTGGTGGTCAATTGCGACGACTCGCGTTCGGCGGCCCTCTCGGGGCCGGGTCAAACCCGGGGCTTTACCCTGGGTGAGCCCGCTGCTGGCGACTGGGGCATCCGCTCCGGCCCCGACGGGACACCCTGGCTCGCCTGCGGGGAAGAGCGGGTGATGCCGGCGGCGGAGCTGCCCCTCGTGGGCGCGCACAATCGCGCCAATGCGCTGGCGGCGCTGGCCCTGGGCGAGGCCGCCGGCCTGCCCCGGGCCGCCATGCGGACCGCACTGGCCGGCTTCATCGGCCTGGACCACCGCTGTGTCCGGGTCGCGGAGAGCGACGGCGTGACCTGGGTCGACGATTCCAAGGCCACCAACGTCGGTGCGGCCCTGGCGGCCATTGAGGGGCTCGAGGTACCGGTGGTCCTCATCGCCGGGGGGCAGGGCAAGGACCAGGACTTTGCCCCGCTGGCCGAGCCCGCACGCCGGGGCCGGCTGCGAGCGGCGGTGACCCTGGGCGAGGACGGCCCGACCATCGCCGCGGTCCTCGCGCCCCACGTCCCGGTCCACGCCGCCGCCGACATGACGGAGGCGGTGGCCCGCGCCGGGGAGCTGGCGCAGCCCGGAGATACCGTGCTGCTGTCGCCGGCCTGCGCCAGCTTCGACCAGTTCGATGGCTACGCCCAGCGGGGCGAGGCCTTCGCCACTGCAGTGGCGGGGAGGGCGGCATGAGCGAGGCAATGTCCGGTCTGCAGCAGGGCTATCGCCCCCGGGGCGGAGCCGCGACCAGCCAGCCCTGGCCCTTCGACCCCCTTCTGGTCCTCGCCGTGGCCTTGCTGGTGGGGCTGGGGCTGGTCATCGTCGCCTCGGCCTCCATGGATATCGCCGATCGGAATCTCGGTTCGCCCTTCCACTACGTCGCGCGCCAGCTGGTCTTCTACGCCGCCGGGACCGCGCTGGGGTGGCTGGTAGTGACCACTCCCCTGGCCCAGTGGCAGCGCCTCTCGGGACCGGGGCTGGCGCTGGGCTTTGGCCTGTTGCTGGTGGTCCTGGTAGTCGGGGTGGAGGTCAACGGCGCGACCCGGTGGCTGCCCCTGGGTCCGGTGAACCTCCAGGTATCGGAGTTCTTCAAGATCGCCCTGCTGGTCTACATCGCCGATTATGTGGGTCGTCGCCAGGAAGAGGTTCAGACCTCGGCCGGCGGTTTCTTCAAACCGCTGCTGCTACTGGCCGTCGCCGGGACCCTGCTGCTGGCCCAGCCCGATTTCGGGGCCGCCGTGGTCATGGCGGCCACCGTCCTGGGGGTGCTCTTCCTGGCCGGTGCCCGGTTGTGGCTCTTCGCCGCGGCCTCCGGGGTGGCGGCCGGGGTCGTGGCGTTGCTCGTGGTCTCCGCCCCCTATCGGCTGGAGCGGGTGACCGCCTTCCTGAATCCCTGGGCCGACCCCTATAACAGCGGTTTTCAGCTGACCCAGGCGCTCATCGCCTTCGGCCGCGGCGAGTGGACCGGGGTGGGCCTGGGCGGCTCCGTGCAGAAGCTCTTCTACCTGCCGGAGGCGCACACCGACTTCGTCTTCGCGGTCATCGGCGAAGAACTGGGGCTGATAGGGGTGCTGGCCATCCTGGCCCTCTACGGCCTGCTGGTGGTGCGCGGGCTGGTGGTCGCCCGAGTCGCCGAGGCGGCCGGTCGCATCTTCGCGGCCTATATCGCCTACGGCATCGCCCTCTGGCTGGGGCTGCAGGTCTTTATCAGTGCCGGCGTCAACATGGGCGTCCTGCCCACCAAGGGGCTGACCCTGCCCCTGGTGAGCTATGGTGGCAGCTCGGTGGTGAGTACCGCCCTGCTCCTGGCCCTGCTGCTGCGCGTGGACCACGAGAACCGCTTCGCACAGCGCCACCGGCGCGGGAGGGGCGCATGGCGCACCTAGTCATCGCCGCCGGCGGCACCGGTGGACACATCTTCCCCGCCCTGGCGGTGGCCGAGGCCCTGCGCAGCACCGGGGACACGGTGAGCTGGCTGGGCACCGCCGAGGGCCTGGAGGCCCGCGTGGTGCCGGAGGCCGGTTTCGACCTGGATACCCTGAGCGTAGCGGGGCTGCGCGGCAACGGGGCCGGCCGCTGGCTGGCCGCCCCGTGGCGGCTGACCCGGGCCGTGCTCGGTGCCCGCCGGATCCTCGCGCAGCGCGGGGCGGATGCCGTACTCGGCATGGGTGGCTTTGCCGCCGGCCCCGGCGGGCTGGCGGCACGCCTCACCGGCCGTCCGCTGATCATCCATGAACAGAACGCCAGCGCCGGCCTGACCAATCGGGCCCTGGCGCGGCTGCGCCCGGCCCGGGTACTGGCCGCCTTCCCCGGCGCCTTCCCCGAGCGGGTGGGCGCCACGGTGACCGGGAACCCGGTCCGGGCCGATATCGCCGCGCTGCCAGAGCCGGCGGCGCGTTTCCAGGGGCGGGAGGGGCCCCTGCGGATCCTGGTCCTGGGGGGTAGCCAGGGGGCCCTGGCGCTCAACCGGACCGTACCCGCGGCGGTGGCGGCCATGGAGCGGCGCGGCGAAGTCGAGGTCCACCATCAGGCCGGCCAGCGCGAGCAGGAAGAGGCCCGGGCTACCTACGCCGAGGCCGGGGTTGCTGCGGAGGTAGTCCCCTTCGTGGAGGACATGGCGAGCGCCTACGCCTGGGCCGATCTGGTTATCGCCCGCTCCGGGGCCCTCACGGTGGCGGAGCTGGCGGCGGCCGGCGTGGGGAGCCTGCTGGTACCCTTCCCCCACGCAGTGGATGATCATCAGACCCGCAACGCCGCCTACCTGGCCGATGTGGGCGCCGCCCAGCTCTGGCCCCAGGACCAGCTGGAGACGGCGAACCTCGCCCGCGCCCTGGACGAGGTCGCCGCCGACGCCGCCAGGGGCCGGGGCGGGCTGCAGGCCATGGCCACCGCGGCCCGCAAGCGGGCGCGGCCGGAGGCGGCGGAGACGGTGGCGGCCATCTGCCGGGAGGTGAGCCATGGCTGAGACCCGCCCCCTGGACCCGGGTGGAGTACCCCTGATGCGCCGCATCCGGCGGATCCACTTCATCGGGATCGGCGGTGCCGGCATGAGCGGGATCGCCGAGGTGCTGCTGAATCTCGGCTACGCCGTCTCCGGCTCCGACCTGGGCGAGAACGACGCCACCCGCCGGCTGGCCGAACTGGGTGCCACCGTGGGGCGTGGGCACGACCCGGCCCGGGTGGCGGATGCCGACGTGGTGGTCACTTCGTCGGCGGTGACCGCGGACAACCCGGAGTGGGTCGCCGCGCGGGAGGCGCGGGTGCCGGTGGTGCCGCGGGCGGAGATGCTCGCCGAACTCATGCGCTTCCGCTACGGCATCGCGGTGGCCGGGACCCACGGCAAGACGACGACGACCAGCCTGGTGGCGAGTCTGCTGGCGGAGGGGGGACTGGATCCCACCTTCGTCATCGGCGGCCGCCTGAACAGCGCCGCGGCCAATGCCCGTCTGGGCGGCGGCCCCTACCTGGTGGCGGAGGCGGACGAGAGTGACGCCTCCTTCCTCCACCTGACGCCGGTGGTGGCGGTGGTTACCAATATCGACGCCGACCACCTGGAGACCTACGGCGGCGACTTCCAGCGGCTGCGCGAGACCTTCCTGACCTTCCTGGGCCACCTGCCCTTCTACGGTCTGGCGGTGCTCTGCCACGACGATCCGGAGGTGCGCGCCCTGCGCCCGGAGGTGGCCAAGCCGGTCCTTTCCTACGGGCTGGAGGACGGCGCCGACGTCCGCGCCACGGGGCTGGAGGCCGATGGCCTGGTGACCCGCTTCGAGCTCCACCTCCCGGATGGCGAGCCGCAGACGGTGCGGCTGAATCTGCCCGGCCGGCACAACGTGCGCAACGCCCTGGCCGCCGCCGCGGTGGCCCGGGAGCTGGGCGTGGAGCCCGCCGCCATCGCCCGGGGCCTGGAGGGCTTCGCCGGGATCGGGCGCCGCTTCCAGGTCACCGAGGGGGTGGCCACGCCGGCCGGCCCCGTCACGCTGGTGGACGACTACGGCCACCACCCGCGGGAGCTGGCGGCCATGCTGGAGGCGGTGAGCGAGGCGTGGCCGGACCGCCGGATCCACGTGGTCTTCCAGCCCCATCGCTACACCCGCACCCGGGATCTGCTGGACGACTTCGCCCGGACCCTGGCCGGCGTGGAGAACCTGGTGGTGATGGAGGTCTACCCCGCCGGGGAGGACCCCATTCCCACCGCCGATGGTCGCAGCCTCTGCCGCGCCATCCGCGATCGGGGTGGTGCGGAGCCGGTCTTCGCCGCCGACGCCGACGAGGCAGTGGCCGTCCTCCGGGAGCGGATCCGCGCCGGCGACGTCGTGGTCACCCTGGGAGCCGGCAGCATCGGCGCCCTGGCCGGCGAACTGCCCCGGCGGCTGGCGGAGGAGGGCGCATGATGGCCGCTCCCGAGATCACCGCTCTGCGCGGGGAGCTGCGCACCGACGAGCCCCTGAGCCGCCATACCACCTGGCGGACCGGGGGGCCGGCGACGCGTTTCTATCGCCCGGCGGATGCCGACGACCTGGCGACCTTCCTGGCCGGCCTGTCGCCGGAGGAGCCGCTGTTGTGGCTGGGGCTGGGTTCCAACCTGCTGGTGCGCGACGGCGGCTTCCCCGGCACGGTCATCGCCACCACCAACCGCCTGGCGGACCTGGAGTGGCAGGATGCGATGACCCTGCGCGCCGGGGCCGGGGTGCCCTGCGCCAAGCTCGCCCGCTTCGCCGGCAAGTCGGGGATGACCGGGGGCGAGTTCTGGGGCGGGATCCCCGGCACCCTGGGCGGGGCCCTGGCCATGAACGCCGGCGCCTTCGGAGGCGAGACCTGGGAGCGCGTGGTGGCGGTGGAGACCGTGGACCACGCCGGAGAACGGCGGCGGCGCACGCCGGCGGACTACGAGGTGGGCTATCGCCACGTCCGCGGCCCCGAGGGCGAGTGGTTCACCGCCGCGGAACTGGCCCTGGAGCCGGGCGGTCGGGGCCGCGAGGGCGTGCGCGAGCTGCTGGAGCAGCGCGGCGCCACCCAGCCCGTCCAGGAGGCCACGGCGGGCTCCACCTTCCGCAATCCCCCCGGCGACCATGCGGCGCGACTGCTGGAGACGGCCGGCCTCAAGGGGGCCTGCGTGGGCGGGGCCTGCGTCTCCGAGCGGCACGCCAACTTCATCGTCAACACCGGCGCGGCCACCAGTGCCGACATCGAGGCGCTCATGGCCCGCATGGCCGAGCGAGTCCGGGCCGTCCACGGCGTCGTCCTGGAGCCCGAGGTCCGGATCGCGGGGGTGGCGGCATGACGGCGGTGGTCCTCATGGGCGGCTGGTCGGCGGAGCGGCCCATCTCGCTCAAGAGCGGGCGGGCGGTCCTCGCCGCTCTGCAGCAGGCGGGGGTGAGCGCCGAGGCGCTGGATGTCGACGGCCCCACCGCCGTGCGGGCGCTGGTCGATGGCGGCTGGGAGCGGGCCTTCATCGCCCTCCACGGCCGGGGTGGTGAAGACGGGGTCATCCAGGGCTGCCTGGAGGCGTTCGGGATCCCCTATACCGGCAGCGGCGTCCTCGGCTCCGCCCTGGCCATGGACAAGCTGCGCAGCAAGCGGATCTGGCGCGGGGCCGGTCTGCCCACGCTGGACTGGGCGGAGCTGACCCCGGAGACCGATCCGGAGGCGGTGGTCGCGCGGCTGGGGCTGCCCCTGATGGTCAAGCCGGCCCGGGAGGGCTCGAGCATCGGTATGAGCCGCGTGGAGCGCGCCACCGACCTCGAGGCCGCCCGAGCGGCCGCCGCCGCCTACGACGACGAGGTCTTCGCCGAGCGCTGGGTGACCGGCGAGGAGTACACCGTCGCCCTGCTGGGGGACCGGGCCCTGCCGGCCATCCGGCTGGAGACCCCCAGGGGCTTCTATGACTACGCGGCCAAGTACAGCGAACAGACCACCCGCTACCACTGCCCGGCGGGCCTCTCGGAGGCCGACGAGGCGGCGATGGCGCGCCTCTCCCGCGCGGCCTTCGCGGCCCTGGATGGCCGCGGCTGGGGCCGGGTGGACATCCTCCGGGATGGCGACGGGACCGACTGGCTGGTGGAGGTGAATACCGTGCCCGGCATGACCGATCACAGCCTGGTTCCCATGGCCGCCGCGGCGGCGGGGTTGGATTTTCCCGCCCTGGCGCGGACCATACTCGACAGCGCCGCTCTCAAGGGCGGTGGGGAGGGAGCGGCGTGAGTCAGGCGAAACGCCACGATCGGCGGCGCGACGCCGCTCCCCGCTGGCACGAGGTGCTGGATCCGCGCCTGCTGGGGGCCTTTGCCGGCGGTCTGGTGCTGGTGGCTCTGGCGGCCACCGCGCTCTCCTGGCTGCAGGACCCGGCGACCCTGCCGCTGGAGGCCGTGGAGCTGGAAGGGCGGCTGGAGCGGGTCCACGGCGATGCGGTGCGCCGGGCGGTGGCGCCCCACGCCGACAGCGGCTTCTTCGCCGTGGATGTAGCCGCCGTCCGGAAGGCAGTGGAGGCACTCCCCTGGGTCGCGGAGGCCCGCGTTCGCCGGATCTGGCCCGACCGCCTCGGGATCGAGGTCACCGAGCACCGGCCCCTGGCGCGCTGGGACGCCGGGGGCGTGGTCAGCCGCGAGGGTGTGCTACTGCGCCCGGCGCCGGAGAGCCTTCCCGAGGGGCTTCCGACCTTCCGCGGTCCGGAGGCGCTGGCCGGGGACATGGCCCGGCGCTTCCGGGAACTGGGCCGGACCCTGGAGGGGGCGGGTCTGTCGCTCCAGGGGCTCGCCGCGGATCGGCGCCGCGCCTGGAGGCTGGAGTTGAACAACGGAATCGAGGTGGTGCTGGGCCGTGATGCCTGGCGCGACCGCCTGCAGCGCTTCCTGGCCAGCTGGCCGGAGACGCTGCAGCCCATGGCCGATCGCATCAAGGCCGTGGATCTGCGTTATACCAACGGATTTGCCGTGCGCTGGGAGGGCGAGCCGCCGAGCCTGGGCGGCCACGCCGGACGACGGGAGAGGGCATGAATGTCTAAACGAGGCGAGAAAAATCTCATCGTGGGCCTGGATATCGGGACCTCCAAGGTGGTGGCCATCGTGGGGGAGGTGAATCCCGAGGGCACCATCGAGGTCATCGGCATCGGGTCCCACCCCTCCCGGGGGATGAAGAAGGGCGTGGTGGTGAATATCGAGTCCACCGTCCAGTCCATCCAGCGGGCGGTGGAAGAGGCCGAACTCATGGCAGGCTGCCAGATCCACTCGGTCTTCGCCGGCATCGCCGGGAGCCACATCCAGAGCCTGAACTCCCACGGCATCGTGGCCATCCGGGACAAGGAGGTCACCCAGGGGGACGTGGACCGGGTGCTGGATGCGGCCCGCGCCGTGGCGATCCCGGCGGACCAGCAGATCCTCCACCTGATCCCCCAGGAGTTCATCATCGATGCCCAGGAGGGTATCCGGGAGCCCGTGGGCATGTCCGGAGTGCGCCTGGAGGCCAAGGTCCACATGGTGGCCGGGGCCGTGTCGGCGGCGCAGAACATCGTCAAGTGCGTGCGCCGCTGCGGCCTGGAGGTGGACGACATCATCCTGGAGCAGCTCGCCTCCAGCCACTCCGTGCTCACCGAGGACGAGAAGGAACTCGGGGTCTGCCTGGTGGACGTGGGTGGCGGCACCACCGACATGGCCATCTTCGCCGAGGGCGCCATCCGCCACACGGCGGTCATCCCCATCGCCGGCGATCAGGTGACCAACGATATCGCCGTGGCCCTGCGCACGCCCACCCAGCACGCCGAGGAGATCAAGGTGAAGTACGCCTGCGCCCTGCGCCAGCTGGCGACCTCCGAGGAGACCATCGAGGTCCCCTCGGTGGGCGACCGGCCGCCGCGGCGGCTGGCGCGCCAGACCCTGGCGGAGGTGGTGGAGCCGCGCTACGAGGAGCTCTTCAATCTGGTCCAGGCGGAGCTGCGACGCTCCGGTTTCGAGGACCTGTGTGCCGCCGGCGTGGTCCTCACGGGCGGGAGTTCGCGCATGGAGGGCGCGGTGGACCTCGCCGAGGAGGTCTTTCACATGCCGGTGCGGCTGGGGCTGCCGCAGGGGGTCTCGGGGCTGGTGGACGTGGTCCGCAACCCCATCCATGCCACCGGCGTGGGGCTGTTGCGATTCGGTCAAATGCACAAGGGAGGAGGGTTCATGGATCGAGAGCGGAACAACAACGGGGTCAAGGGCATGCTGGAGCGCATGCGCGGATGGTTTCAGGGGTTCTGATACCGGACTTTCAGGACAGCGACGCGACAAGGGGAGCGGGCACCCGCCCGCAGGCCAGGACGGATTACGACCAAGGGGTAACAAGCGATGTTCGAACTGATGGATTCCTATACACCGAATGCGGTGATCAAGGTGCTCGGCGTTGGCGGCGGCGGCGGCAATGCGGTCGAGCACATGGTGGAGCAGAACCTGGATGGCGTGGACTTCATCTGCGCCAATACCGACGCCCAGGCGCTGAAGAAGTCGTCGGCGCGTTCGGTACTGCAGCTGGGTAACGGGGTGACCAAGGGCCTCGGCGCCGGGGCCGACCCGGAGATCGGCCGGCAGGCTGCCCTGGAGGACAAGGACCGCATCGTCGAGAGCATCGAGGGTGCCGACATGCTCTTCGTCACCGCCGGTATGGGCGGCGGCACGGGGACCGGCGGTGCGCCGGTGGTGGCCCAGATCGCCCGGGAGATGGGCATCCTCACCGTGGCCGTGGTGACCCGGCCCTTCCCCTTCGAGGGGGGCAAGCGGACCTCCGTGGCCGACGAGGGGATCCAGCAGCTGGGCGAGTACGTCGACTCCCTCATCACCATCCCCAACGAGAAGCTGATCTCGGTGATGGGCAAGAACACCAGCCTGCTGGACGCCTTCAAGGCGGCCAACAACGTCCTCTACGGGGCGGTGCAGGGTATCGCCGAACTCATCACCCGGCCCGGGCTCATCAACGTCGACTTCGCCGACGTGCGCGCGGTGATGTCGGAGATGGGCATGGCCATGATGGGCAGCGGCAGCGGGACCGGCGAGGGCCGGGCGCGTACCGCGGCCGAGTCGGCCGTCTCCAGCCCGCTGCTGGAGGATGTGGACCTGGCCGGCGCCCGCGGCGTTCTGGTCAACGTCACCGCTGGCCCGGACATGAGTATCGGCGAGTTCGGCGAGGTGGGTGACACGGTCCGCGAGTTCGCCGACGCCAATGCCAATGTGGTCGTGGGTACGGCCATCGACATGGACATGGAGAACGAGATGCGCGTCACCGTGGTGGCCACCGGCATCGGGCGGTCTCCGGAGCCGGAGAAGACCGTGGAGATGCCCAAGCGCAAGGCCTCCGGCGACATGGATTACCACGAGCTCGACCGCCCCACGGTGATCCGCAACAAGGCCGCCGGGGACGGCACCACCGGGCAGGGCAACCAGGGCGACGACGAGTACAACTACCTGGATATCCCGGCCTTCCTGCGGCGCCAGGCGGATTGACATCACGTGGTCAATGGGATTGAGACTGTGGTACGATTGGTCAATCGTTCCCGAACAGGGATCTCCAGACGCCAGACGAGGTGAAAACCGGCTCGATGATCAAGCAGCGCACCCTGAGACAAGCGATCAAGGCCACCGGTGTCGGTCTCCACACCGGTGAGAAGATCTACCTGACCCTGCGCCCGGCGCCGGTCAATTCCGGGATCCTGTTCCGGCGCGTGGATCTGGACGAGCCGGTGACCATCCCGGCGCGGGCAGAGAACGTGGGGGATACCACGCTCTCCACGGCGCTGGTCAAGGACGGGGTGCGCATCTCCACCGTCGAGCACCTCCTCTCGGCCCTGGCCGGGCTGGGGATCGACAACGCCATCATCGACGTCAGCGCCGCCGAGGTGCCGATCATGGATGGCAGTGCCGGGCCCTTCGTCTTCCTCATCCAGTCGGCCGGCATCGAGGAGCAGTCGGCGGCCAAGCGCTTCGTGCGCATCCGCAAGCCGGTGGCGGTGGAAGAGGACGGCAAGTGGGCCCGCTTCGAGCCCTTCGACGGCTTCAAGGTGGGCTTTCGCATCGATTTCGAGCACCCCGCCATTCAGGACTGCGGCCAGAATGCGGAGGTGGACTTCTCCACCACCTCCTTCGTCAAGGAGGTTTCCCGGGCGCGGACCTTCGGCTTCATGAACGATATCGAGCACCTGCAGGCGAACAATCTCGCCCTCGGCGGCAGCCTCGACAACGCCATCGTCCTGGACGACTACCGCATCCTCAACGAGGACGGCCTGCGCTACCAGGACGAGTTCGTGAAGCACAAGGTCCTCGACGCCATCGGTGATCTCTACCTTCTGGGCCACAGCCTCATCGGCGCCTACGAGGGCTTCAAGTCCGGTCACGCCCTGAACAACCGCCTGCTCCGTGCGCTGATCGCGGACCCCGAGGCGTGGGAGGAGGTGACCTTCGAGAAGGGCACCGCGCCCATCGCCTATGCCCATCCGGCCGCCGATGCCGAGGGCGCGCCGGCCTAGGAGGGCCTGAAGACCGGTCTCATTCCGTCCGGGCGTGGCGCGCGAGACGGCGCAGGGCGGAGGCCAGTCCGGGCTCGCAGTGGTCGGCAAGCTGTTTCAGGGTCCGGCCCGCGAATTCGGGGGGTGGCCGGCGCGGGGTGCTACGGGGCGACGGCTCGCTCTCGGGCGTGACGACCCGGATCTGCAGGTCCGAGACGCCCTCGCCGAGGGCATCGAGGATGGTGGCACGGAGGTAGCGCAGCCGTTCGGCCCAGGCGGCGGAGTCCGCGTGGAGGATGGCGCAACCCCCGCGGAGGTTGGCCAGGCGGACGTGTGGCGCCGCCGCCTCCGGTAGCGCGGCCCGGAGGATGCCATCGGCGTGGGCCAGGCGCCGGGCGCGGTCGGTAACCCCGTCGCCGGGGAACAGGTCATCAAGCGGCTTCGGTTGTCGCATTTTGTGAAACGTGTCCTGGTGGCATGGCCCGATCACCAGCACGATACTAACCGAGAACCGCCAATCAAGGGATTCCGGCCATGAATATCATCATCCACTCCCCCAGGCTCAACGGAGGCCGCCACCTGACCCTCCACCATCGGGGGGCGGCCGTCGCCCTGTTCGCGTCCCTCTTCCTCCTGCCGGTAACCGCCGTGGTGCTTGGGTTCGTCGCCGGGGAGCGCTACGTCTCCATGAATCCGTCGGAGCTGGAGCAGCAGTACCAGGAGCGGCTGGCCGAGCAGGAGGCCCGAGTGGAGGAGGCCCGCCAGGAGGCCCGGAATAACTTGGATGCCCTGGCGATGAAGCTGGGCGAGATGCAGGCCCAGATGATCCGGCTCAACGCGCTGGGCGAGCGACTCACCCAGATGGCCGACCTGGATGGCGGTGAGTTCCAGTTCGGCAAGGTCCCCGGCCAGGGCGGCCCCGAGTCGTCGGAGGAGGCCCGGCCGGTGGCGAAGCCCGACTTCATGAAGGCCCTGGGGGACCTGTCGCAGCAACTGGATAGCCGCTCCCGCCAGCTCTCCGTGCTGGAGGGGATGATGATGAACCGCAATCTCCAGGACGAGGTCCTCCCCGCCGGCCGGCCCATCCGCAAGGGGTGGCGCTCCTCCCACTACGGCATGCGCACCGATCCCTTCAACGGCAACCGGGAATTCCACAAGGGCATGGATTTCGCCGGGCGCGAGGGGAGCGATGTCATCGCCACCGCCTCCGGTGTGGTTACCTGGGCCGGCAGCCGCTGGGGCTACGGCAATCTGGTGGAGATCAACCACGGAAACGGGGTAATCACCCGCTACGGCCACAATGCCGAGATCCTGGTCGAGGTGGGCGATACGGTGGAGCAGGGCGAGGCCATCGCCCTCATGGGATCCACCGGACGCTCCACCGGCCCCCACGTCCACTTCGAGGTCTGGGAGGACGGGGACACCGTCGATCCGGCCAGCTACATCCGGCGGGCCAACCGCTGAATCCTCCCGGGGCGCTTCCGCGCCCCTCTGCACCCCTGCCGCACAACCCTGCCATAGGGTAAGATGGTCAAGTCTTCTTGCGGCAGATGCGACGGTTACATGTTCGCTTCACTCGTCAATCGGGTACTCGGCAGTCGAAACGATCGGTTCATCAAGCGCCTGCGGCGCGAGGTGGAGCGGATCAACGAGCTGGAGTCGGAATACCAGGCCCTGGATGATGCCGCGCTGGCGGCGAAGACCGATGAATTCCGGCGGCGCATGGCCGACGGGGCCGGGACCGAGGAGCTGCGAGCGGAGGCCTTCGCGGCCGTCCGCGAGGCGGCGCGCCGGACGTTGGGTCAGCGCCACTTCGATGTCCAGCTCATCGGCGGCATGGTGCTGGACAGTGGCCGCATCGCCGAGATGCGGACCGGCGAGGGCAAGACCCTCGTCGCGACCCTGCCGGCCTACCTCAACGCCCTGAAGGGCGAGGGCGTCCACATCGTTACCGTCAACGATTACCTCGCCTCTCGCGACGCCGACTGGATGCGGCCGGTCTACGAATTTCTGGGAATGGCCGTGGGGAGCATCCACTCGGGTCAGAGCCCCCAGGACAAGCGCGACGCCTACGCCGCGGATATCACCTACGGCACCAACAACGAGTTCGGCTTCGACTACCTGCGCGACAACATGGCCTTCTCCCGGGAGGAGCGGGTCCAGCGCGGGCTCCACTACGCCATCGTCGACGAGGTGGACTCCATCCTCATCGACGAGGCGCGCACCCCCCTCATCATCTCCGGCCCGGCGGAGGGCGATCCCGGTCTCTACCAGCGCATCGACGCCCTGATCCCCTACCTGGAGCCCCAGGAGGTGGATCCGGACGAGATGGAAGGGGACGAAGAAGCCACCGGCGACTACTTCGTGGACGAGAAGGCACGCCAGGTCCACCTCACCGAGGTCGGCCACGAGAAGATCGAGCGCCTGCTCACCGAGGCCGGGTTGCTGGGCGAGGGGCAGAGCCTCTACGACGCCGCCAACATCGCCCTGATGCACCACGTCAATGCGGCGCTGCGCGCGCGGGCGCTCTTCCAGCGGGACGTGGACTACGTGGTGACCGAGGACGATCAGATCGTCATCGTCGACGAGTTCACCGGCCGTACCATGCCGGGCCGGCGCTGGTCGGAGGGGCTCCACCAGGCGGTGGAGGCCAAGGAGGGGGTGGCCATCCAGCAGGAGAACCAGACCCTGGCCTCCATCACCTTCCAGAACTTCTTCCGGATGTACGACCAGCTGGCCGGCATGACCGGCACGGCGGATACCGAGGCCTACGAGTTCCAGCAGATCTACGGGCTCGAGGTGGTGGTCATCCCCACCCACAAGCCGGTGGCGCGCCAGGATCTCGGCGACCTGGTCTACCTGACCCAGGCCGAGAAGTACGACGCCGTGGTCGCCGAGATCCGGGACTGCGTGGAGCGTGGCCAGCCCGTCCTGGTGGGTACGGCCTCCATCGACGTCTCCGAGATCCTGGACCGCAAGCTCAAGGAGGCCGGGATCGCCCACAATGTGCTCAACGCCAAGCAGCACGAGCGCGAGGCGGAGATCATCGCCCAGGCCGGTCGCCCGGGGGCGGTGACCATCGCCACCAACATGGCCGGCCGCGGGACCGACATCGTCCTAGGCGGCAACCTGGAAGCGGAGCTGGCCGAACTGGGCGAGGAGGCCGGCGAGGCCGAACGCGAGCGGGTGCGCGCCGACTGGCAGCAGCGCCACGACCAGGTCATCGAGGCCGGCGGCCTGCACATCATCGGCACCGAGCGCCACGAATCGCGGCGGGTGGACAACCAGCTGCGCGGGCGCTCCGGCCGCCAGGGCGATCCCGGCTCCAGCCGCTTCTTCCTCTCCCTGGAAGACAGCCTCATGCGCATCTTCGCCTCCCAGCGGGTCAGCGGCATGATGCAGAAGCTCGGGATGAAGGAGGGCGAGGCCATCGAGCACCCCTGGGTGAGCCGCGCCATCGAGAATGCCCAGCGCAAGGTGGAGGGGCGCAACTTCGACATCCGCAAGCAGCTGCTGGAATACGACGACGTCGCCAACGAGCAGCGCAAGGTGATCTACGAGCAGCGCGACGAGCTCATGAGCTCCGAGGACATCTCGGAGACCATCGAGGGAATCCGGGCCGAGGTCATCAACGCCACCATCGATACCTACATCCCGCCGGAGAGTATCGACGAGATGTGGGACGTCCCCGGCCTGGAGCGCGCCCTGGCCGACGAGTACGCCCTGGAGCTGCCGCTGCAGCAGTGGCTGGCCGAGGACGACCAGCTGGACGAGGAGGGGCTGCGTCAGCGTATTGTCGAGGAGGCGGAGGCCGCCTACCGCGACAAGGAGGCCCGCGCGGGTGCCCAGGTGCTGCGCCAGTTCGAGAAGGCGGCCATGCTCCAGGTGCTCGATACCGCCTGGAAGGAGCACCTGGCGGCCATGGACTACCTGCGCCAGGGGATCCACCTGCGCGGCTACGCCCATCGCAATCCCACCCAGGAATTCAAGAAGGAGGCTTTCACCCTCTTCAATCAGATGCTCGACCGCATCAAGCACGACACCATTACCACGCTCTCGCGGGTGCAGGTGCAGGCGGAAGAGGATGTGGAGGCGGTGGAGGCCCAGCGCCGCGCGGAGACGCCCGCCGGCGAGATGGCCTACCAGCACGCCGAGGCCTCCGCCATGGCCGCCCCCGAGGAGGAGGCCGAGCCGGCCGCCGCGCAGGATGAGGAGGCGCCGGAGCAGCCCTTCGTGCGCTCCGGCCGCAAGGTGGGGCGGAACGAGCCCTGCCCCTGCGGCTCCGGCCGCAAGTACAAGCACTGCCACGGGCGGGTGAAATAGCCATGGCCGTGGGGCTGAACGAGCCGCCCGTGCTGCGGCCGGTCCCCGGCGTTCGGCTGGGTGTGGTGGCCGCCGGGCTGCGCAAGCCCGGTCGGCCGGACCTGGTGCTCATGTCCCTGGCCGCCGGCAGCCGGGCGGTTGCGGTCTTTACCCGCAATGCCTTCCGCGCGGCCCCCGTGCGCGTGGCCGAGGCCCATCTGCAGGCCGCCACGCCTCGCTATCTCGTCATCAACACCGGCTTCGCCAACGCGGGCACCGGCGAGCAGGGTCAGCGCGATGCCGAGGCGAGCTGCCGCGAGGTCGCCGACCTCGGCGGTTGCAGCCCCGAGGCGGTGCTCCCCTTCTCCACCGGCGTCATCGGCGAGCCCCTGCCCATGGATCGGCTCATCCCCGGGATCGCCGATGCCTTCCAGTGCCTGGAGGTAGAGGGCTGGGCCGCGGCGGCGGATGCCATCCGCACCACGGATACCGTCGCCAAGGGCTACTCCGAGGTCATCGAGGAGCTGGACGGGGCGATCCTCACCGGGATCACCAAGGGATCCGGGATGATCCGCCCGGACATGGCCACCATGCTCGCCTTCCTGGCCACCGACCTGCCGGCCACCGAGCCGGTGCTGGACGCCGCCCTGCGTCGGGCCGTGGACGGCAGCTTCAATCGCATCACCGTGGATGGCGACACCTCCACCAATGATGCCGCCGTGCTGGTGAGTACCCACACCGGTCACAGTGCGCCGCTCAAGTCCACCGACGACCCGCGCTTTCCCGCCTTTGCGGCCGCGGTGGAACGGGCCTGTACCGCCCTGGCCCAGGCCATCGTCCGGGACGCCGAGGGCGCGACCCGCTTCGTCACCCTCCACGTGAGCGGCGGCCGGGACGAGGCCGAGTGTGAGCAGGTGGCTTTTACCATCGCCCACTCGCCCCTGGTAAAGACGGCGCTCTTCGCCGGCGACCCCAACTGGGGCCGGATCCTCGCCGCGGTGGGGCGTGCCGGCATCGACGGCCTGGACCTGACCGGGGTGACCATCCATCTGGGCGAGGTCTGCATCGTCCGTGGCGGCGAGCCCGCCGTCGACTACACCGAGGAGCAGGGCGCCGCGGTGATGGCCGAGTCGGAGGTGACCATCCACGTGGCGCTGGGACGGGGTGATGCCGAGGCCACCGTCTGGACCTCCGATCTCTCCTACGACTATGTCCGCATCAACGCCGAGTACCGCAGCTGAGGCGGTGATGGGAGCCGGCAACGAGCCGGCGGTCGCCATCGGCGTGATCGTCGCCGCTGACGGCCGGGTCCTCATCGATCAGCGTCCGCCGGAGGTCATCGGCGGCGGCCTGTGGGAGTTTCCCGGCGGCAAGGTGGAGGCCGGGGAGAGCCCGGAGACCGCCCTGTCCCGGGAGCTGGCCGAAGAGGTGGGGATCACCCCCACCGTCGCCGAACCCCTGATCACGCTCCCCCCCGTGGACGACGGGCCGCGTCTCCACATCTGGCGAGTGACTGCCTGGGACGGTGAGATCACCTCCCGGGAGGGGCAGCCGCTGCGCTGGGTCACCGCCGGAGAACTCCCCGACTACCCCATGCCCGCGGCCAATGCCGCCGTGATCACCAGCCTTCGCCTGCCCGATGAACTGGCCATCAGCCCGGAGCCGGGGGCGGGACTGGAGACCTTTCTGGAGGGGCTGGCCGCCACGGCTGCCGCCACCGGCCTGGTCCAGTTGCGCGCCCCGGGTCTGGACCAGGCCGCCTACGCCGTGCTGGCGGAGGCGGCGGTGGCCCGGGTGGCGGCGGTGGGCGGGCGCCTGCTGCTCAATGCCGAGCCGGAGCTGGCCCGCGAGGTCGGGGCCGCCGGGGTCCACCTGAACAGCCGCCGGCTGGCCCGGATGGAGGAGCGCCCGGCCAACCTGGCGTGGGTGGGGGCCTCCTGCCACTCGGCTGCCGACCTGGCGCGAGCGGAGGAAGTGGGCGCCGACTTCGCCCTCCTGAGCCCCGTGGCACCGACGGCCAGCCATCCGGGGACGGAGCCCCTGGGGTGGGCCGGATTCGGGCGCCTGGTGGCCGGGGCGCGGTTGCCGGTCTACGCCCTGGGCGGCGTCGGTCCCGGCGATCGGGCCGCCGCGGTAGCGGCCGGGGCCCGGGGCTTGGCCGGGATCCGGGCCTTCTGGCAGGGGGCGGCATGAACCGCAATCTCGTGGCCGCTGCCCTCCTGGGTCTCGCCCTGGGGTCCGCCTATGCCTGGCTCTCGAGCCGGGCCCCGGACCCGCTGGCCGCCGATGTTGTCGCCGAGGAGTGCCGGCCTACCGGGAACCCCTGCACCCTGGCCGCCGACGGCGGCGAGGTGACCCTGACCCTGCCCGCGACCCTCCGGACCCTGCAGGCCTTCGACCTGGAGGCAGAGACGACCGGTTTTCGCGAGGTCTCCCGGGTCATGGTCCGCTTCGACATGACCGGCATGGAGATGGGGGAGAATCGTTACCCCCTGGAGGCGGAGGGCGAGGACAGCTGGTCCACGGAGGCAATGCTGCCGGTCTGCACGGCCGATCGTGTGGACTGGTTCGCCGAGGTCACGGTCCACCACGCGGCGGGGATGACCCGCTTTGCCTTCCCCTTCGAGGTGGGTGAGCGCTGACCCGGCGCCCGGGGCTCAGTAGGCCTCGGGGTCGTCGTCCGGTGGCGGGGGCGCCGGCTCACCGGCGATGCGATGCTCCTCGTCGGCCCAGGCGCCCAGGTCCACCAGCCGGCAGCGCTCACTGCAGAAGGGGCGCCAGGGATTCTCCGTGCTGTAGACCACCGGCTTGCGGCAGGTGGGGCAGGGCACGGTGGGCCCCGTCTCGTTCTCGCTCATCTCAGTCTTCCTCCCCGCCGCGGGCGGCCAGGGCGCGGTACTGTGCATCCAGCTGCGTCACCGCCTCGGCCAGGGCGCCGCGATCGTCGTTGCGCAGGATATCATCGGCCACCGCCCGCCGCTCCTCCGGCGTCGCCTGGCTGGCCCGAATGGCCTCCACCTCGGCCGGCTCCGCCCCGTCGCGGCGGGCGGCGCGCTGGACTTGCTCGTCGGGATCGGCCTCCACCACCAGCACCCGGTCCAGCCGGTCGGCCCATCCCTTCTCCACCAGCAGCGGGATGACCTGAAGCACCCAGGGGCCCTCGGCGGCGGCGGTCTGTTCTTCCATCCAGGCGCGGATCCGCGGATGGAGGAGGGCCTCCAGGGCCTCCCGTTCCTCCGGCTCCTGGAAGATCCGTCGACGCAGGGCGGCCCGATCCAGGGAGCCGTCCGCGGCCAGCACGGCCTCACCGAAGCGGGCAACCACCTCGGCCAGCCCCTCGCTGCCGGGGGCCACCACGGCGCGGGCGGCCTCGTCGGCATCCACTACGGGGATCCCGCGCTCGGCGAAGAGGTCGGCCACGGTGGACTTGCCGCTGCCGATCCCGCCGGTGAGGCCTACGGTGAAGGGTCGCTGTTCGTTCATGGCGCGATCCTAGCCGCCGTGGGCGGGCCGGGGAAGCCGGCTCAGAGGGGGGCGCCGTAGAGCCAGCGGGCCAGCTGGTCGCCGTGGAGGACCACGAACCAGCCGCCCAGGGCGAGGAAGGGGCCGAAGGGCAGTGGCTCGTGGCGGTTCCGGCCGCCGGCGGTGAGGAGGAGCCCGATCACGGCGCCGGGGACGGCCGAGGCGATGACCACCAGCGGCAGCGGCTGCCAGCCCACCCAGGCGCCCAGGGCGGCCAGGAGCTTGAGGTCGCCTCCCCCCAGGCCTTCCCGGCCGGCCAGCAGGCGATAGCCGGTGGCCACCAGCCACAGGGCGCTGAAGCCGGCGGCCGCCCCGATGATGGCGGTCGCCGGTGGGGGACCGATACCCAGCGTGGCCAGGAGCAGGCCCGCCCAGAGCAGCCCCAGGGTCGGGCCATCGGGCAGGAGCTGATGGTCCAGGTCGATGAGGGAGAGGGTGAGCAGGGTCCAGCCCAGTCCGGCGTAGGCCAGCGCTTGAGGACCGGGCCCCGCGGCCGCCACGGCCCAGACGGCGAGCCCCGCGGCGGCCAGCTCCACGACCGGGTAGCGGACACTGATGGCGGTGCCGCAGGCCCGGCAGCGGCCGCGCTGGAGCAGCCAGCTCACCACCGGCACGTTCTCCCAGGGGCGCAGCCGATGGCCGCAGGCGGGGCAGTGGGAGGGCGGCCCGAGGAGGCCCGGCGGGGGTTCCTCCGAAGGGGCCTCCAGTCCCAGGTCCTCGCGGCACTCCCGCCGGTACTGGTGCCAGAGCCGGGCCGGCAGGCGCAGGGCGACGACGTTGAGGAAGCTGCCTACCACCAGCCCCAGCAGGGCGGCGAGGGTGATCCAGAGGGTTTCGGTGGACACGGGCGGCTCCGGGCGGCAGGAGGGGACGACTCTAGCCGATGGCCTGGCCCATCTGGAAGACCGGCAGGTACATGGCCACCACCAGGCCACCGATGAGGCCGCCCAGGACCACCATCACGATGGGCTCCATGAGGCTGGAGAGGGTGTCCACGGCATCATTGACCTCCGCCTCGTAGAAATCGGCCACCTTGGAGAGCATGGCGTCCAGGGAGCCGGTCTCCTCGCCGATGGCCACCATCTGGACGACCATGTCGGGGAACAGGCCACTGGCCTCCAGGGCCCGCTGCAAACTCTGGCCCGTGGCCACCTGGTCCCGGATGCGGGTGATGGCATCGGCGTAGACGGGGTTGCCCATGGCCCCGGCCACCGAGTCCATCCCCTCCACCAGGGGGACGCCGGCATTGAAGAGGGTGGCCTGGGTCCGGGCGAAGCGGCCGATGGCCGCCTTGCGCACGATCCCCCCAATAAGGGGCACACGAAGCAGCCAGCTGGCGGCCCGGTGTTGCAGGGCCGGTGAACGGCGGTACCACCACCAGGCGCCGATGGCCATCAGCACCAGGAGGCCGAAGATCGGGAGGCCCCAGGCCTGGGCGAACTCCGAGAGCCCGATCACCCAGCGGGTGATGGTCGGCAGCTCGGCATCGAAGCCGGCAAAGAGCCCCTGGAAGGCGGGCACCACCACCATGAGCATCAGGGCGGTAATGGCCAGGGCCACGGCGAGGACCACCGTGGGATAGGCCAGCGCCTTGCGGACCTTGGACTTGATGGCCTCCAGGCGCTCCCGGGTATCGGCGATCCGCTCCAGGAGTTCGTCGAGCCGGCCGGTCTGCTCGCCCACCGCCACGAGGTTGCAGAAGAGGCTGTCGAAGTGGGCCGGGTGGCGTTCCAGGGCGGATGAGAGGGGCGATCCCCCCTCGATATCCCGCCGCAGCTCGCTGATGAGATGGCGCATGGCCGGGGAGTCGAAGCCCTCGGCAATGATGGCCAGCCCCTGGACCAGGGGGACGCCGGCATTGACCATCACCGAGAGCTGGCGGGCGAAGAGGGCGATGTCCGCGCTCTTGATGCGGCGACCGCCCCGAGCAGGGCGGATCCGTTCTACCTTCAGGCCCTGGCGCTGGAGTTCGGCGCGGGCCCTGTCGGTTCCGCTGGCGCGGATGCGGCCCTGGCGGCGGTTACCGTCGGCATCCCGGCCGCGCCACTGGAAATCCCTCTCCGTTGCCGTCTCGGCCATCGTCTACTCCCGGGTTACCCGTTCCACTTCTTCCAGGCTGGTGATGCCGTCGGCCACCTTGTCCAGCCCGGAGCGGCGCAGATCGCGGATCCCCTCCTGCTCCGCCTGCGCCGCGAGGGCCAGGGCGTCACTGCCCTCCATGATGAGCCGCGCCATATCGTCGGAGACCGGCATGACCTGGAAGATCCCCGCGCGGCCGCGGTAGCCCTCGTTGCAGTGCTCGCAACCCACCGGGCCGAAGGGGCGGACCTCTGCCGCCTCCTCGGGCGGGAAGCCGGCGGCCTCCAGCGCGCTCCGGGGAATCTCCACGGGCTGCTTGCAGTGGTCGCAGAGCCGCCGGGCCAGCCGCTGGGCCATGATAAGGCTGACGCTGGTGGCGATGTTGTAGGTCGGCACCCCCATGTTCACCAGCCGCGCCAGGGTCTGGGGGGCGTCGTTGGTGTGCAGGGTGGAGAGCACCAGGTGGCCGGTCTGGGCCGCCTTGATGCCGATCTCCGCCGTCTCCAGGTCGCGGATCTCGCCGACCATGATGATGTCGGGGTCCTGGCGCAGGAAGGAGCGTAGGGCGGCGGCAAAGTCCAGTCCGGCCCGGGGATTCACGTTCACCTGGTTGACCCCGGGGAGGTTGATCTCCGCCGGGTCCTCGGCAGTGGCGATGTTGCGCCGATCGTCGTTGAGCAGGCCCAGGGCGGTGTAGAGGGACATGGTCTTGCCGCTGCCCGTGGGGCCGGTTACCAGGACCATCCCCTGGGGGCGCTCCAGGGCGGCGAGGAAGGCCGCCTTCTGGTCCTCGTTCATGCCCAGGGAGTCCACGTCCAGGCTGGCGGCCATGGGATCGAGGATGCGCAGCACCACCTTCTCGCCGAAGAGGGTCGGCAGGGTGGAGACGCGGAAGTCCACGGCGCGGTTGCGCGTGATCCGGACCTTCATGCGCCCGTCCTGGGGCAGGCGGCGCTCGGAGATGTCCAGCCGCGCCATCACCTTGAGCCGGGCTGCCAGGCGCGGGGCCTGGGCCACCGGCGGCCGGGTAATGGTTCGCAGGACGCCGTCCAGGCGCACGCGGATGCGGTAGGACTCCTCGAAGGGTTCGAAGTGGATGTCCGAGGCGCCGCGCCGGATGGCGTCCAGGAGGATGCGGTTGATGAAGCGCACCACCGGCGCCTCGTCCACGCCCTCCGCGGCGGGGTCGCTCTCCTCGGTCTCCCCGCCGGTGTCCACCCCGATATTGTCCAGGTCGTCCATCTCCCCGGTATCGTCGGTGCCCTCATCCAGCTCCTGCTCCCGGGCGGTGAGGGCGGCCTCCAGGGCCGGTTCGATCTGGTCGTGGGGGGCGACCACCGCCTCGGCGGTGACCCCGGCCTGGAACTGGAGTTCGTCCAGGCCGTGGAGGATGCCGGGGTCGGCCAGGGCCACGGCCAGGCGTCGGCCGCGCCGGAAGAAGGGGAGGAGGCGGTGGCGGCGCAGGAGATCCGGCTTGAGCCCTTCCAGCGCCTCCGGGAGCGGCTCCACCGCCGTCAGGTCGACCACCGGCAGGCCGAAGGCGCGGCCCGCCGCCTCGGCCACGACCACGGGGTCCACCCCGGCCTCGGTGACCAGGTGGGCCACCCGGGAGCCCTCCGCCGCCTCGGCGGCGCGGGCCGCCTCGGCATCCAGGTGGCCGGCAGCGAGGAGTTCGGCGGTAACCCCCTGGGGTGCGTTGCCGCTCATGAGTCGTCCTGATCGATGATGGTATGACCGTCCTCGTCGGTGACGGTGAGGTCGTAGCAGAGGGCGATGTCGCCGCAGTCACCGGCGGTGACCTGGTAGGTGTGGGTGATCTCCTCCCCCTCCGGTTCCCAGCCCAGGGCCCCGGTCTCCAGGGTCCGGGTACCGTCGGGGTCCCAGCTGCCGGCGACGTAGGTGTTGTTCTGCAGGTAGTAGGACTCCAGGGCCAGCTCCAGGCTGGCGGCGTTCTGCCGGGCCTGGCCCTGGCGGGCGGTGTCCACGTAGCCGGAATAGGTCGGGATGGCGACGGTCGCGACGATCCCGAGGATCGCCACGACGATCATCAGCTCCACCAGGGTGAAGCCGGGGCGGAGCATTGGATGCTACTCGACCGTGATGTCGACGGTTCCGTCAACGCCGGGGTCGGCCCAGTCCTCGTCGAGGGGTGCGCTACCGTCGCCGCCGACACCCACCGTGATGGTATCGCCGTCGAGGTCCCCGTTGATGGAGATTTGGCCTTCGGCCGCGTTGCCCTGGGTGTCGGCAACGAAGGCAGGGTCTTCGTCATCCATGGGGTTGGTCTTTCCGCCCTCATTGAGGGCATCGGCCAGGTTACCGATATCGCCATCGGCGTCGACCCGGCTCTCCCCGCCGGCCGCGACCTTGGATACCTCGTTCTTGATGTAGCGCACTGCGGTGTCCTTGTTGGACTGGACGGCGTTGACGCGGCTCTGCTCGATATAGCCGTTATAGGCCGGGATGGCCACGGCGGCGAGGATGCCGATGATGGCCACGACGATCATCAGTTCGATGAGGGTGAAACCCTGGGACTTGCGCATGCTGACCTCCGGTGTCGGATTATCGTCCGTTTCTGGAAGGCACTGCGCAGGGCGTGGGTAGGAGAGGCCGACGTCCTGTCGCAATGCTCCCTGAGCCGGCCCACGACCGGCTCGCGTGTCCATTTATGGACCAACTGTCGTCGGCGTGCAACCCCCGGGACGCTGTTAGTCGCGGTCCGACTTCTCCCGGTCGGCATCCCGGCATTCGCGGGAGCACCAGGTCCGGCCGTGGGCGCGCAGTTCCCGGCCCACGGGGACATGGGTGCCGCAGTGGTCGCAGCGGATGGTGTCGATCCCCTTCTGACCCGAGCCGGTCCCCTGCCGATCCCGGCGCTGGTCCCGGGTCTGTTTCGGGCGATCGGGGGAGTCGACGGCGCGCCGGGCGCGCCAATTCTTGAACAGCCGCCAGGCGATGGCCACGGCGACGGCGAGGAGGATGAGGCGGATCCCGTTCATGGGGCCATGGTACCGCTTGGGGGCCACGGCCGGAATGGGCCGGTGGCCGTCCGGATTTGGAGGGCGGCTGGCACGGGTCCCGGCTGCCAGGTACGCCGTGAAAACGTCCCTGTCGGCTCGACGGCAGCATCCCTGCTGCCGACGACCTGGCAGCCGGGACCCGTACCATCCGCCGGGCCTCTTCCGGGGCGAGCAGATGACTGTCCGGCCAGGGTGTCGGTCTCGCTTTTCTAACCCCGCCATTTCGGCCAGAATACCGGGCTCTGGAAACGCTCCGAGGGCACCCATGCACCTCCACGAATACCAGGCCAAGCACCTGCTGGCCGACCACGGCATCCCGGTCCCCGCGGGGCTGGTGGCCGCCTCCACCACGGAGGCCGCCGATGCCGCCCGCGATCTGGAAGGGACCGCGTGGATGGTCAAGGCACAGGTCCACGCCGGCGGGCGCGGCCAGGCCGGTGGCGTCCGCCGGGTGGAGAGCGCCGAGGAGGCGGCCGCTGCCGCCAGCGAGCTCCTCGGCAGCCGACTGGTCACCGCCCAGACCGGCCCTGAGGGTCTGCCCGTGGGGCGGGTGCTGGTGGAGGCCACCTCCACCGTGGAGCAGGAGCTCTATCTCGCCGTGCTGGTGGACCGGGAGGCGGAGCGCATCGCCTTCATCGCCTCCGCCACCGGCGGCATGGATATCGAGGCGGTGGCCGCTGAGGACCCCTCGCGGATCCACACCGTCCACATCGACCCGGCCACCGGCCTCATGCCCCACCACGCCCGGGAGCTGGGCTTCGCCCTGGGCCTGGAAGAGGCGCCGCGGGGCGACCTGGCCTCGGTGATGAGCGGCCTCTACGAGGTCTTCACCACCGCCGATTGCTCCCTGGTGGAGATCAATCCCCTGGGCGTGACCCCGGCCGGTGAGCTACTGGCCATGGACGCCAAGGTGGAGCTGGAGGGCAACGCCGCCTACCGCCACCCGGAGCGCCACGGCCTGGACGACCCCGACCAGGGTGACCCGCGGGAGGCGCGCGCCCGGGAGCAGGGCCTCAACTACGTCGCCCTGGACGGGACCATCGGCTGCATGGTCAACGGCGCCGGCCTGGCCATGGCGACCATGGACCTTATCAAGCTCCACGGCGGTGAGCCGGCCAACTTCCTGGACGTGGGCGGCGGTACTACCGCCGAGCGGGTGGCGGAGGCCTTCAAGCTCATCCGCACCGATGACTCGGTGCGCGCCATCCTGGTGAACATCTTCGGCGGCATCGTCCGCTGCGACCTCATCGCCGAGGGGATCCTGGCGGCGGTGGAGGAGGCCGGCGTGGACGTGCCCATCGTGGTCCGCCTGGAGGGGACCAACGCCGAGGCCGGTCGCCGGCTGCTGGCAGAGAGCGGCGTGGAGCTCATTACCGCCGCCGGGCTGGACGAGGCGGCCGCGCGCGTCGTGGCCGCGGGGAGGGGCGACTGATGGCGATCCTCGTAGATGCCGACACCCGGGTCATCTGCCAGGGCTTCACCGGCCGGCAGGGGACCTTCCACTCCGAGCAGGCCATCGCCTACGGCACCAACCTGGTGGGCGGCGTCACCCCCGGCAAGGGGGGGCAGACCCACCTGGACCGGCCGGTCTTCGACACCGTGGGCCAGGCCGTGGCCGCCACCGGCGCCGATGCCACCATGATCTACGTCCCCGCGCCCGGGGCGGCCGACGCCATCATTGAGGCGGCGGATGCCGGGATCCGGACCATCGTCTGCATCACCGAGGGGCTCCCGGTCCAGGACATGGTCCGGGTCAAGGCGGCCCTGCGCGGCCGCGGTTCGGTCCTCATCGGCCCCAACTGCCCCGGCGTCATCACCCCCGGCGCCTGCAAGATCGGGATCATGCCCGGCGCCATCCACAGCCCGGGGCGGGTCGGTATCGTCTCCCGCTCCGGGACGCTCACCTACGAGGCGGTGGCCCAGACTACCGAGGCGGGGCTGGGGCAGAGCACCTGCGTCGGCATCGGCGGCGATCCGGTTCACGGCCTGGACTTCGTCGACTGCCTGGCCCGCTTCGAGGCCGACCCCGAGACCGACGGCATTGTCCTGGTGGGGGAGATCGGCGGCGGCGCCGAGGAGGCCGCCGCGGCCTATATCCGTGACCACGTCACCAAGCCGGTGATCGCCTATATCGCCGGGGTCACCGCACCGCCGGGCAAGCGCATGGGCCATGCCGGCGCCATCGTCGCCGGCGGCCAGGGGCGGGCCGAGGACAAGTTCGCCGCCCTGGAGGCGGCCGGCGTCCGGGTGACCCGCTCCCCGGCGGCCATCGGCGAGACCATGCAGGCGGCGCTGGCCGGGATCGCGACATGAGCGACGGCCTGACCGTTGCTATCGCCCAGCTCGATCCCCTGGTGGGGGATGTCGCCGGCAATGCCGAGGCGGTCATCGCCGCCGCGGCCCGGGCGCGCGAGGAGCTGGACGCCGAACTGCTGCTCTGCCCGGAGCTGGTCCTCTCCGGCTATCCCCCCGACGACCTCCTGCTCCACCCGGAGCTGGAGCGCCAGTGCCGCGCCGCCGTGGAGCGCATCGCCGCGGCGGCCGGGATCGATATCGTCCTCGGGACCCCGTGGCGGGACGAGCGGGGGCTGCACAATGCCGCCCTCCATCTGCGGGACGGCGGCGTGGCGGCCCTGTACGCCAAGCGCGAGCTGCCCAACTACAGCGTCTTCGACGAGAAGCGCTACTTCCGCCCCGGGGAGGCGCCCTGCGTGGTGGAGGTGGCCGGCTGCCGGCTGGGGCTGGTGGTCTGCGAGGATGTCTGGGTCCCCGGTCCGGTGGAATCGGCCGCCGAGGCCGGCGCCGAGGCGGTGCTGGTCCTCAATGCCTCCCCCTTCCACGCCGAACGCGGCGCCGAGCGCGAGGCCAGCGTCGGCGAGCGGGCCGCCGTTGCCGGGGTGCCGCTGCTCTACGCCAACCTGGTGGGCGGGCAGGACGAGCTGGTCTTCGACGGCGCCTCCTTCGCGGTGGATGGCGCCGGGCGGGTGACCCAGCGCGCTCCCGCCTTCGAGAACGGCCTCCACCGGGTCCGCCTGGCGCGCACCGACGAGGGGCTGCAGCCGGAGTCGGGTCCCGCCTCGGCGCCGGCCACCGGCGAGTCGGCCGTCTACCGCGCCCTGGTCCTGGGGGTGAGCGACTACATCGCCAAGAACGGCTTCCCCGGCGCCGTGGTGGGGCTCTCCGGCGGTATCGACTCCGCCCTGACCCTGGCGGTGGCGGTGGATGCCCTGGGTCCGGAGCGGGTGACGGCGGTGATGATGCCCTCACCCTATACCCGCCCCATGAGCCTGGAGGATGCCGCCGCCGAGGCCGAGAGCCTGGGCGTCGAGTACCACACCCTCCCCATCGAGGGGATCCAGGGTGGCTTCCTGGAGGCCCTGGCCGGCCCCTTCGCCGGGACCGAGCCAGGGGTGACCGAGGAGAACATCCAGGCGCGGATCCGGGGGACGCTGCTCATGGCGCTGTCCAACAAGACCGGTCGCATGGTCCTGACCACCGGCAACAAGAGCGAGATGGCGGTGGGCTACGCCACCCTCTACGGCGACATGGCCGGCGGCCTGGCGGTGCTCAAGGACGTCCCCAAGACCACCGTCTACGCCCTGGCCGACTACCGCAACGGGCTCGGCCCGGTCATCCCGCAACGGGTCCTGGACCGGCCGCCCTCGGCGGAGCTGGCCCCGGACCAGGAGGACAGCGACTCCCTGCCCCCCTATCCGGAACTGGACGCCATCCTCGCCCTCTATGTGGAGGCCGACGAGCCGGTGGCGGCCATCATCGAGCGGGGCTACGATGCGGCCACGGTCCATCGCGTGGCGCGGCTGGTGGACCGCAACGAGTACAAGCGGCGGCAGGCGCCGCCGGGGATCCGGGTGAGCCGGCGCGCCTTCGGCCGCGACCGGCGCTACCCCATTACCTCCGGCTGCCGCCACGACGCCCCGGAGGCCTGACCGGCTGGGAGGAACACGCCATGAAGAAGATCGAGGCCATCATCAAGCCCTTCAAGCTCGACGACGTGCGCGAGGCGCTCTCGGATGTCGGGGTGGCCGGCATGACCGCCACCGAGGTCAAGGGCTTCGGCCGGCAGAAGGGCCACACCGAGCTCTACCGCGGCGCCGAGTACGTGGTGGACTTCCTGCCCAAGGTGAAGATCGACGTGGTGGTCGATGACGACCAGGTGGATACCTGCCTGGAGGCCATCACCGAGGCCGCCCGGACCGGCAAGATCGGCGACGGCAAGATCTTCGTCACCCCCGTGGAGCGGACCATCCGCATCCGCACCGGCGAGGAGGACGAGGCGGCGCTATAGGGGCGCTGCCCCGGCTACCGGTAGCGGACGAGTTCTTCCAGCGGCCGGCGCGGGGTGGGTTCCGGGACCTCCGCCGGGTAGCCCACGCAGAGGATGGTCAGCGGCACCAGCTCCTCGCCGGTGCCCAGGGCCGAGCGCACCGCCGCCTCGTCGAAGTGGCCCACCCAGGTGGAGCCCATGCCGGCGGCCACCACGGCCAGCTGGGCGTAGGCGGCGGCGATGGTGGTGTCCTGGATGGCGTAGAGGTCCGCGCCGCGCTGGCCGTACTCCGCCGCCGAGCGCGCCGGCTCCGCCAGGAAGACCAGGCTCACCGGCGCCTCGCCGATGAAGGATTCCCCGGGGGCGGCGGCATCCAGGGCCGAGCGCAGGCCCTCGTCCTGGATGACCTCGATGCGCCAGGGCTGGATGTCGCCGGCCGAGGGGGCGGAGGCGGCCACCTCGATGATGGCGTGGAGCTTTTCCGCCTCCACCTCCCGCTCCTTCCGGAAGCGGCGGATGGAGTGGCGGTGGCGCACCGTCTCGAAGAAGTCCCACATCGCCCGTTCTCCCCTCGAATTGTCGTGTCAGGCCGGCCCGTTCAGTCGTTGTCGGCCAGGGCCTGTTCCAGTTCCCCGATGCCCTCGTGCTCCGGGTGGTTGGCGCGCAGGACGGAGAGCGCATCACGGGCCAGGTCGGTCTCGCCCAGCCGCACGTAGGCCTGCCCCATGATCGCCAGGGCCTCGGCCACGGCGGGGGTGCGATCGTAGTTCTCCACCACGTAGCGGGCCCGGTCGGCGGCCGCCACCCACGCCTCGCGGTCGAGATAGTACTGGGCCACGTGGACCTCGTAACGACCCAGGCTGTTGCGCAGGTGGATCATGCGCTGGATGGCGTCGCCGGCGTAGTCGCTCTCCGGGAACTCGCGGACCAGTTCGGCGAAGTGGCGGAAGGCGTCCCGCGCTCCCTGAGGATTCCGCTCGTCCGGCGACTGGTTGAACAGCTTGTTGAGGAAGCTGCGGTTCTGGCCGTAGGCGGCGAGGCCACGCAGGTAGTAGGCGTAGTCCACCTGGGGATGGCGCGGATGCATCTCGATGAAGCGTTCGGCGGTGTCGATGGCCGACTGCGGCTGGCTGGTGCGGTAGTAGACGTAGGCCATGTCCAGCTGCGCCTGCTCCGCGTAGCGACCGTAGGGGTACTCGCTCTCCAGCTCCTGGTAGTACTCCAGGGCGGTCTGGTAGCGCTCCGACTCCATGGCCTCGCGCGCCTCCTCGTAGTAGCGCTCGGCGGACCAGTCGTCGCGATTCAGGGTGCCGCAGCCGGCGAGGAGGCCGAGGGCGAGGAGGGTCGGAGCCAGGAGGTATCGGGGGAACATGCCGCTGGGGTATCCTGCCGCGTCGGAAACTGGGACCCCGCAGTATAACGGCAGCGGGGTCGGTTCGAAACGTGCAACCCTTCTTCCATCCGCAGGGAGGCCTCCCTTGGCCGAGATCCCCGATGAGGGCGCCCTCGAGGCGGCGATCCCCGAGACCGAGGCCGGTCGGCGGCTGGATCAGGCCCTGGCCGCGCTCTTCCCGGACTACTCCCGCAGCCTCCTTACCCGCTGGCTGAACGAGGGGCGCGTCACCGTCGACGGCGGGCCGGCCCGGCCCCGGGACAAGGTGGCCGGCGGCGAGGTGGTGGCGGTGACGCCGGAGGCCGGCGGCGAGCCGCGCTGGGAGCCGGAAGAGCTGCCGCTGACGGTCCTCCACGCCGACGAGGATCTGCTGGTCATCGACAAGCCGGCCGGGCTGGTGGTCCACCCCGGCGCCGGCAACCCCTCAGGGACCCTGGTCAACGCCCTGCTGTACCACTACCCGGAGCTGGCGGACCTGCCGCGCGCCGGCCTGGTCCACCGCCTGGACCGGGATACCACCGGCCTGCTGGTGGTCGCCCGCAGCCGCGCCGGCCATACCGGGCTGGTGGCCGACCTCCAGGAGCGGCGGATCAAGCGCCAGTACACCGCCGTCTGCCACGGCGTCCCCACCGGCGGGGCGACCATCGATGCCCCCATGGGCCGCCACCCCCGGGATCGCAAGCGCATGGCCGTGATCCGCGATGGCAAGCCGGCGGTGACCCGGTTCACCGTCGCCGAGCGCTTCGCGGCGGCGGCCCGGCTGGACGTCACCTTGGAGACCGGCCGTACCCACCAGATCCGCGTCCACCTGGCCCACCGCCGCCATCCGATTATCGGCGACCCGGTCTACGGCCGCCGCCGCGCCGCCCCGGGACGGGTGGCGCCGGCGGCCGCCGAGGCCATGGCCAACTTCCCGCGCCAGGCGCTGCACGCCGCGCGCCTGGCCCTCACCCACCCGCGCACCGGCGAGGAGCTGGCCTGGGAGGCGCCGCTGCCGGCGGACCTCGCCGGGCTTCTGGCCGCCCTGCGCGGGGAGGCGGCCCCGGCATGACGGCCCCCGCCTGGTTTGCCCCGGATTGGCCGCGTCCCCCCGGCGTGCGGGCGGCGGTGACCACCCGCGCCGGCGGGGTGAGCCAGGACCCCTTCGCCAGCCTGAATCTCGCCGACCACGTGGGCGATGAGCCCGCCGCGGTGGCCGCCGACCGGGCGGCCCTGGTGGAGGCGCTGGGGCTGCCTGCCGAGCCGGCCTGGCTGGAGCAGGTCCACGGCGTCGCGGTGGCCGATGCCGGCGCGGGCCCGGGGCAGCAGGCCGACGCCAGCGTTGCGACGGAACCCGGCACGGTCTGCGCGGTACTCACCGCCGATTGCCTGCCGGTGCTCCTGGCGCGGAGCGATGGTACGGCGGTGGCCGCCGCCCACGCCGGCTGGAAGGGGCTGGCCGCCGGGGTGCTGGAGGCGACGGCGGTGCGATTGGGCCCGGGCCGTATCACCGCCTGGCTGGGGCCGGCCATCGGTCCGGCGGCCTTCGAGGTGGGCGAGGAGGTCCGGGCCGCCTTCGTCGATTCCGATCCGGGTGCCGCCGCCTGCTTCCGCTACCAGGGCGGCTCGCTCCACGCCGACCTCTACGCCCTGGCCCGGCGGCGGCTCTTCGCCGCCGGGGTGGCGGTGGTCCACGGCGGCGGGCGCTGCACCTTCACCGAGGGGGAGCGCTTCTACTCCTACCGTCGGGAAGGCCGCACCGGCCGCATGGCCACGCTGATCTGGCGGGACCCGGTCTGATGGGGTGGGTCGGCTGGGTAGGGTTGGTCGCTGTCCTGGTCCTGGTGGTGTTCGTCATCCAGGCCGGCCGCCGGGCCAACCAGGCCGACTGGGGCGGCCCCTTCCTCAACTGGCTGGACGGCATCAACCGGATCCTCTGCCGCCGCTTCCACCGGCTGGAGGCGGACCCGGTGCCGCTGCCCGAGCACGGCTCGGCGCTGGTAGTGGCCAACCACGTCTCCGGACTGGATCCCCTGCTGATGGTCGCCGCCTGCCGGCGGCCCCTGCGCTTCGTCATCGCCGCCGAGGAGTACCGGCGCCCCGGCCTGCGGCGGCTCTTCGACGCCATCGGCTGCATCCCCGTGGAGCGCAGCCGCCATCCCCACCTGGCCCTGCGCGCCGCCCGCCGCGCCCTGGAGCGCGGCGAGGTGGTGGCCCTCTTTCCCCAGGGGCGGATCGACGTGGACGAGGACCCGGAACGCCCCCTGAAGGGCGGTATGGCCTGGCTCTCGGCGAGCACCGGCGCCCCCGTGCAGCCGCTGCGGGTGACCGGCGTGCGCGGCCGCGGCCAGACCCTGCTCGCCGTCTTCCGCCGCAGCCGCGCCCGGATCACTGCCGCCGAGCCTCGAACCTGCCAGTCGGCCGACAGCCAGGAATGCCTGGAGGGGATCCGGGTGGCGATCCTGGGACGACCCCGGTCCGGCTAGAGGGTCGTTATCCGTCCTGGCCGGTACCGCCGGCCTCGGCCTGCTCCGGTTCGTGTTCCCGCAGCCAGTCCTGCAGGGCCGCATTCATGCGACCCTGCCAGCCGGGGCCGCTGGCGCGGAAGCGCTCCACGACATCCGGCGACAGCCGGATGGTGATCCGCTCCTTGGTCACGGCGGCGGGTGGCCGGCCGACCCGGCGCAATTGTCGCGCCTCTTCTTCGGTTGGCTCGTAGGTATCCGGGTCGGCCGCGATGCCGGCCTCGATGGCGGCCTCTTCCTCCGGTGTGTTCCCGTCGAGCCGCCGGCCGTCAGGCAAGGTTTTCGACATAGCGTCGGATCTCCCGATCATTCGCGGCTCCCCGTAGTCTCGATGGTCATCCTCCATCGCCCACAGAGTGTCCCACTCCAGGGCAGCTGCATCCGCCAGGGAAAGGCCGTGCTTGGCGATGTTGCCGGCATCCTTGCCGGGATCGAACTCCATTTCCATTCGGTTAATGTATGTACAGAAAATGGGTGATGCAAGGAGGGCGCGTGCTCGCCCTCGCCGTTCACCTTGAAACCCGCCCGAAACTCCCCCAGATATACGGGTAATCGAGGCCCACGTGGCCTGTCGTCAAGTATCGAGTCAGGAGTCAGCACATGCGAATGGACAAACTCACCACCAAGTTCCAGCAGGCCCTGGGCGAGGCCCAGAGCCTGGCCGTGGGCCGGGATCACCAGTTCATCGAGCCGGTCCACCTCATGGCCGCCCTCATGGACCAGGAGGGCGGGACCATCCGCCATCTGCTCCAGCAGGCGGGTGTCCAGACCAACGCCCTGCGCTCGCGCCTGGGCGAGGCCATCGACCACCTGCCCACCGTCGAGGGCTCCAGCGGCGACGTCCACGTCTCCAACGACCTCTCCAAGCTGCTGAACCTCACGGACAAGCAGGCG
This sequence comes from Thiohalospira halophila DSM 15071, assembly GCF_900112605.1. Taxonomy (NCBI): domain Bacteria; kingdom Pseudomonadati; phylum Pseudomonadota; class Gammaproteobacteria; order Thiohalospirales; family Thiohalospiraceae; genus Thiohalospira; species Thiohalospira halophila. The sequence continues at coordinate 126,623 of NZ_FOMJ01000003.1, read as the reverse complement.
CAGAAGCGCCAGGACAGCTATATCTCCAGCGAACTCTTCGTCCTCGCCGCCGCCGACGAGGACAAGGGCAAGCTCGGCGAGCTGATGCGCGAATTCGGCGCCACCAAGGAGGCACTGGAGCCGGCCATCGAGTCCCTGCGTGGCGGCGAGGCGGTGAACGACCCCAACGCCGAGGACACCCGCCAGGCGCTGGAGCAGTACACCATCGACGTCACCGAGCGCGCCGAACAGGGCAAGCTCGACCCGGTCATCGGCCGGGACGACGAGATCCGGCGCGCCGTGCAGGTCCTCCAGCGGCGGACCAAGAACAACCCCGTGCTCATCGGTGAGCCCGGCGTGGGCAAGACCGCCATCGTCGAGGGGCTGGCCCAGCGCATCGTCAACGGCGAGATCCCGGAGGGGCTGCGGGACAAGCGGCTGCTCTCCCTGGATATGGGCTCCCTCCTGGCCGGCGCCAAGTACCGCGGGGATTTCGAGGAGCGCATGAAGGCGATCCTCAATGACCTGGCCAAGCAGGAGGGGCAGGTCATCCTCTTCATCGACGAGATCCACACCATCGTCGGCGCCGGCAAGGCGGAGGGCGCCATGGATGCCGGCAACATGCTCAAGCCGGCCCTGGCCCGCGGTGAGCTCCACTGCATCGGCGCCACGACGCTGGATGAGTACCGCGAGAACATCGAGAAGGATGCCGCCCTGGAGCGCCGCTTCCAGCAGGTGGTGGTGAACGAGCCCACAGTGGAGGACACCGTCGCCATCCTGCGGGGCCTGAAGGAGAAGTACGAGGTCCACCACGGCGTGGAGATCACCGACCCGGCCATCGTCGCCGCGGCGCAGCTCTCCCAGCGCTACATCACCTCGCGCATGCTCCCCGACAAGGCTATCGACCTGCTGGACGAGGCGGCCAGCCGCCTGCGCATGGAGATCGACTCCAAGCCGGAGGAGATGGATCGCCTGGAGCGGCGCCTCATCCAGCTCAAGATCGAGCGCGAGGCGCTGAACAAGGAGTCCGACGAGGCCTCCCGGGAGCGGTTGAAGAAGCTCGAGGAGGAGATCGCCGATCTCGAGAAGCAGTACAACGACCTCGAGGAGATCTGGAGCTCCGAGAAGGCGGCCCTGCAGGGGGCGCAGCACATCAAGGAGGAGCTGGATCGCGCCCGGGTGGACGTGGAGACCGCCCGCCGCGCCGGCGACCTCCAGCGCATGTCGGAGCTGCAGTACGGCCGCATCCCCGAGCTGGAGCGCCAGCTCGACCTGGCCACCCAGGTGGAGATGTCCGAGACCCGGCTGCTCAAGAACTCCGTGGGCGAGGAGGAGATCGCCGAGGTCATCTCCAAGTGGACCGGGATCCCGGTCTCCAAGATGCTCGAGGGTGAGAAGGACAAGCTCCTGCGCATGGAGGAGGCCGTGGGTGAGCGGGTCATCGGCCAGCAGGAGGCGGTGGCCGCCGTCTCCGACGCCATCCGCCGCTCCCGGGCGGGGCTCTCCGACCCCAACCGGCCCAACGGCTCCTTCCTCTTCCTGGGGCCCACCGGCGTGGGCAAGACGGAGCTCACCAAGGCGCTGGCCGGCTTCCTCTTCGACACCGAGGAGGCCATGGTCCGTATCGATATGTCGGAGTTCATGGAGAAGCACTCCGTGGCCCGGCTCATCGGGGCCCCGCCGGGCTACGTCGGCTACGAGGAGGGCGGCTATCTCACCGAGGCGGTGCGCCGCAAGCCCTACTCGGTGATCCTGCTCGACGAGGTGGAGAAGGCGCATACCGACGTCTTCAACATCCTGCTGCAGGTGCTGGATGACGGCCGGCTCACCGATGGCCACGGCCGGACGGTGGACTTCCGCAACACGGTCATCGTCATGACCTCCAACCTGGGCTCCCAGGAGATCCAGAACATGGCCTCCGAGGCGGACTACGACGCCATGAAGTCGGCGGTGATGGGGATCGTGGGCGACCACTTCCGGCCGGAGTTCATCAACCGCGTGGACGAGGTGGTGGTCTTCCACCCGCTGGAGCAGGAGCAGATCCGCCGGATCGCCGACATCCAGTTCAACTACCTGCGGGAGCGTCTGCAGGACCGCCACATGGATGTCGAGGTCAGTGAGGCCGCTCTGGACAAGCTGGGCGAGGCCGGCTTCGACCCGGTCTACGGTGCCCGGCCGCTGAAGCGGGCCATCCAGCACCTGGTGGAGAATCCGCTCTCCCGGGAGCTGCTGGCCGGGAACTTCGTCGCCGGCGACGTCATCCTGGTGGATCTCGATGCCAACGGCGAGTTCACCTTCGGCAAGTCGGAGCGCAAGGCCTCGGTGGCCTGATCCGGGCCACCCGCTGACGGCAGGCCCCCGCTTCCCTCCGGGAGGCGGGGGCCTTTTCGATCGTATTGTCCCCGTCGCTGCAAGCGGCGCTAGAATGGGCACCAGACCTAGCAGGAGTTTCCCATGTCCGAACAGACCCCCGTCGTCAGTGCCGAGCTGGTGGCCCCCCTCTACCAGGCCCGCGGTTGGGTGCGCGCCGCCGGCGTCGCCATCATCTTCCACGGCCTGCTGCTGGGCATGACCCAGATCGGCCTGCTGCTCGCCTGGGTCCCGGTCTGGCTGGGCATCGTCGCCTTCGGCATCGCCAATGCCGCCGAGTCGGCCCACGAGAGCGATGACCCCGCCTCGGTGACCCTGATGAACCGGCGGTTGCGGCTCTTCTTCCAGATCCTCGCCGCCCTGGCCATCGTCGGCCTGGTTTTCGGGTTCGCCTTCCTGGTCCTCGGCGGCGGCGATGGCGGCATGGGACCGGACCGCATGCCGGCCCCCGGCGCTCCGCCGGCGCAGTAGCGCGAGGGCGGCAGCCGTGGCCGCCGACGCTGAGATCTGGCCCGATGCCGCCTACCAGGACGGCGTGGAGGCATTGCGCGCCCACCTCGGCGAGCCGGTCTGGCTGCTGGAGACCACCTTCAACGGTTGGCAGGCGCCGGTCCTCCACCCGGGAGAGCCAGTGCGGCTGCTGGCGGTGGTCGAGTATCCGGAGCCGGACCCCCGGCGCGGGTTGATGCCCCACTTGCTCATCACCGACGACGGCCTGGGCCGCAACCTCGGCCGTCTCCTGCGGGTGAGCGTGGAGCGGCCCTTCGACCCCGCGCCGGAGGAGGTCCTCTACCGCAACGGCCCGCTGGTGGAGCGGCTCTGCTTCCGCCAGCGGCGCCTCTCCCACGCCTGGCTCCGGGAGGCGGCCCACTACCACCTGGGCCGGGTCCTGGGGCGGCCCACGCCACCGCCGGCCATTCCAGGTCCCGCCGAGGGCGAGGGGAGGGACGAGGGCGCCGATGGCTGAGATGGCCGGCCGCCGCATTGCCGCCGCCCACCGGCTCCAGCGCTGCCTGGCCCGGCGGGTGGAGACGGCGGACCGGCTGGGGCCGGTGGAACGGGTGGCCGGGGTGGACGTCGGCTTCGAGGAGGGCGGCCGGGTGGCGCGGGCCGCGGCCGTGGTCCTCGCCTGGCCGGGGCTGGAGACCCTGGAGACGGCCATCGCCCGGGAGCCGGTACGCCTGCCCTACATCCCGGGACTCCTCTCCTTCCGTGAGGTCCCGGTGATCGCCGCCGCCCTGGGGCGGCTGGCCGCGCCGCCGGACCTCGTCGTCTGCGACGGGCAGGGCATCGCCCACCCCCGGCGGCTGGGGGTCGCCTCCCACCTCGGCCTGCGGCTGGAACTCCCCACCATCGGCGTGGCCAAGAGCCGGCTCATCGGCGAGCACGGGCCGGTGCCCGAGGAGCGGGGCGGCCGGGTCCCGCTCGGGGAGGGCGACGAGACCCTCGGCGCGGTGGTCCGTACCCGCACCGGGGTACGGCCGGTCTACGTCTCCCCGGGCCACCGCGTGGGGCTGGAGACCGCCGTGGCCTGGACCCTCGCCCTGGCGCCACGCTACCGCCTGCCCGAGACCACCCGGCGCGCCGATGCCGCCGCCTCCGGCAAGCGGATCCGGGAGGCCTTCCCGCGCTGACAGCCCGCCCAACGAGAAAACGCCCGTGCCGAAGGGCGACGGGCGTTCGGGGCATCCCCCGCTGGAAGGCGGGGGAGTGCGCAGGGCGGCCTAGAAGCGCACGCCCAGCCGCACCGAGGCCTGGACCTCCTGATCGGAGTAGGCGGCACCCACATCCAGGATGTGGAAGAGGCCGACACCGGCGTGGACGGTGTCCTCGTAGGAGTCGGCGAGGTCGGTGCGGTAGCCGGCGCGAAGCTGCAGCCAGTTCCAGGCGTCGAACTCGCCGCCGATGGCCAGGTACTGGGTGGGCCGGTCGAAGCCCTCCGCGACGGGATCGTTCTCGGTGAGGTCGAGGTCGATGCCGATGGTGGAGATCCCGGTGTGGTGGGAGATCCCGGCGCGGTACTGGGGGTTGAGCTCCAGGTCGTTGCCCTCGGCCGTCGTGTAGGTCTGGCCAATGATGTTCTTGACCATCAGACCAGTGCGGACACCGTTGTCCCACATCTTGGAAACACCAAGGTCAGTATTGAAGTCGGTCTCCTCAGTGGTGTTCTCGTCGATGTTGAAGTCCGTGTCATCGTTCAGGTCAGTCGTGTAGTCAAAGGTCTGCACCTGAAGGATCTTGGGGGTCAGGCCGAAGCTGATCCCGTGGCCGGCGATGTTGAACTCCTTCGCGAGCGAGATCCCATACTCGCCGACCATCATCCCCCGACTCGTGACACTGGATTGGAGGTCGGAGTCAGTGCTTATGGCCTCTGGGTTGTTCGGGTCGGCATTGGCGAGGCCTTCCAGTTTAGCCTGGTCCTCGTAGTGCGCCTTGACGCCACCAAAGACGCGCGCACCGCCGTAAACGGACATCCCCCACTCGCCGGTGGTGCCGGCGCCCAGGACCCCGGCGAAACCCTCCACCTCGATAGGGCTGTTATCGATACTCTGCAGCGAGCTATCCAGGGCCGCTGCTGCATTCTGCACTGCCCGAGCATTCTCGATTGTCGGGTTTGAATCCAGCTGTTCCGTTGCGGATTCAAACCGGTCGATATCATCTTCAAGGTCGGAGAAGTTGTCGATAATATCCTCATCCTGCGCTGCAGCCCGTAGGGAGACGATGGGCAGCTCCAGATTGAAATCGGCATCCTTGTTCGGAGCCCCCAGCAGCGCCGGGTTATAGAAGCTGGCGTTGGAGGGGTTGCCGGCGGAGGTGCCGATATTGCCCATGCCCACGGAGCGGGCATCGTAGATGCCGAAGGAGGCGGCCTGGGCGCCCCCGGTAGTGAGGGCAGCCGCGGTGGCGGCGGCGAGGATGCGGATACGCATGGTGATTCTCCCCTGGTGACGGGACTCGCCGACCCTGGCGCATGCCCCTTGATGGTCGTTTCCCTTCCCTGGGCTGTTGTTGGCCTCATAGTAGGCCGGAACGGGAAAAGGTTTCCACCATGCGGGCGTTCGATTTTCGGGGCCGGGAACGAGAACGCCCCCGGGACCGAAGGTCGCCGGGGGCGTCGAGAGATGGCGCTCCCAAGGGGACTCGAACCCCTGTTTCCGCCGTGAGAGGGCGGCGTCCTAGACCACTAGACGATGGGAGCTTTTGCTTCCGGGCCGCTGCAGGCTTCCTGCCGCGGCCGACAGGTGTGGTATTATACCGCCATGATTCGCTGGCTCAAGAGCAGATTACAGAAACTCGTCGGTCGTCCCGACCCAGGTCCCCGGATCATCCCCCGCGAGGAGCACCCCGTCTCCCGCTCGGCGATGTCCGCGAACGTCCTCAAGGTCCTGACACGGCTCCACAATCACGGTTACGCCGCCTACATGGTCGGGGGCGGGGTGCGGGATCTGCTCCTGGGCCGCGAACCCAAGGACTTCGATGTCGCCACCGACGCCACGCCGGACGAGGTCAACAGCCTCTTTCGTAACAGCCGCCTCATCGGGCGGCGTTTCAAGATCGTCCACGTCCACTTCGGCCCCGAGATCATCGAGGTAGCCACCTTCCGGGCGGCTGCCGAGAACGGCGATGGCGAGGTGGAGCGCAGCGAGGACGGCATGGTGCTGCGGGACAACGTCTACGGCACCCTGGAGGAGGACGCCTGGCGGCGCGATTTCAGCGTCAACGCCCTCTACTACAACATCGCCGATCACTCCATCGTCGACTACTGCGGCGGCTGGGAGGATGTCCAGGCCGGCCTGCTGCGGATGATCGGCGACCCGGCGGAGCGCTTCCGCGAGGACCCGGTCCGGGTGCTGCGGGCGGTGCGCTTCGCCGCCAAGCACGGCTTCCGCATCGAGCGCGAGACCGAGGCGCCCATGCGCGAGCTGGGCGACCTCCTCAACGGCGTGCCCCCGGCCCGCCTCTTCGAGGAGGTGAACAAGCTCTTCCTCAGCGGGGCGGCGGTCCAGAGCTACGAGCTGCTGCGCTACTACGACGTCTTCCGCATCCTCTTCCCCATCACCGAGGAGGCGCTGCAGCGCGAGGAGGAGGGCTTCCCGCTGCTCTTCCTCATCCGCGCCCTGGAGAACACCGACCGGCGGGTGAACGAGGGCCGGCCGGTGACACCGGCCTTCCTCATCGCCGCGCTGCTCTGGGAGCCGGTGCGCCAGCACGTGGCCTCCGCCCGCAAGGCCGGCGAGAACCCCGGCCGCGCCCTGCAGGTGGCGGCGGAGCAGGTGGTCAGCGGCCAGGTGAAGCACGTGGCCATCCCGCGCCGCTTCTCCACCGCCGCCCGGGAGATCTGGTCGCTTCAGGATCGCTTCCACCAGCGCGCCGGCAAGCGGCCCTGGAAGCTCATGGAGCATCCGCGCTTCCGCGCCGCCTACGACTTCCTGGTCCTGCGCGCGGCGGCCGGCGAGATCGATCCGGAGGTCTCGGACTGGTGGACCCGCTTCCAGGATGCCGACGAGGGCGAGCGCGAGCGCATGGCGGCCCAGCAGCAGGGCGGCGGCGGGAACAATCGCAAGAAGGGGCGCCGGCGCGGTGGCCGGCGCCGCAAGCCGAAGTCCGATGCCGGGTCCGAGCAGTCCGGGGGCAACGGCGGGGAATGACCACGGTCACCGCCTGGGTCGGCGTGGGCGCCAATCTCGACCGGCCCTTCCGGCAGGTAGCCGCGGCGCTCGCCGGGCTGGACGACCTCCCGGCCACCCGCTGCACCGCGACCTCCCGGATCTGGCGCAGCCCGCCCATGGGCCCGCCGGACCAGCCCGACTACGCCAATGCCGTCGCCCGGCTGGAGACCGCGCTGGGCCCGGCAGCCCTGCTGGCCGCCCTCCATGAACAGGAGGATGCCGCCGGCCGGGTCCGCGCCGAACGCTGGGGGCCGCGGGTGCTGGATCTCGATCTGCTCCTGCACGGCGATACCGAGAGTGACGATCCGGCCCTGCGCCTGCCGCATCCCGGGGTCTGGGAGCGGGACTTCGTTCTCCATCCCCTGGCCGAGATCGATCCCGACCTGATCCTCCCCGGCGGCCGGCCGCTGCGCGAGCAGCTGGCGCGGGTGCCGGCAGGGCCGGGGCTGGAACCGACCGAGGAGGGGGCCCATGGCTGAGGAGGCGACTACCGAGGGGGCGCCGCGATTCGTCGCCGTGGAGGGGCCCATCGGCGTGGGCAAGACCAGCCTGGCCCGGCGCCTGGCGGCGAGCTTCGGCAGTGACCTGCTGCTGGAGGACCCGGCGGACAACCCCTTCCTCCAGCGCTTCTATACCGATCCCCGGGGCGCGGCCCTGCCCACGCAGCTCTCCTTCCTGCTCCAGCGGGTCCGGCAGATGGAGGCGCTGGCCCAGGGGGACCTCTTCGCCCCGGTGCGCGTGGCCGACTACCTCCTGGACAAGGATCGCCTCTTCGCCGAGCTGACCCTGGATCCCACCGAGCTGGAGCTCTACGACCGCCTGGCCGAGCGGCTGGCCGCCGAGGCGCCGCGCCCGGACCTGGTGGTCTACCTCCAGGCCCCGGCCGAGACCCTGGTACGACGGGTGGAACAGCGCGGCCGCGACTACGAGCGGCCCATGGCCCGGGACTACCTGGAACGGCTGGCGGAGGCCTACACCCGCTTCTTCCACGCCTGGGACGAGACACCGCTGCTCATCGTCAACGCTGAATCCCTGGACTTCGTGAACAGCGAGGCCGACTACGAGCTGCTGCTGCGGGAGGTCCGCCGGATCCGGGCGGGGCGCCACTACTTCAACCCGGCGCCGCTGGATCTGTAGCCGCGGCGCAAGCGGTATCATTCCGAACTGATTCGACGAGCAGGAGAGAAGCCCATGGCCATGCCCTCCCTGGCGCAACTGCGACGGCTCAAGGAGCGGGGCGAGCCGGTGGCCACGCTCACCGCCTATGACGCCAGCTTCGCCGCCCGCATGGACGAGGCGGGGGTGGACCTGCTGCTGGTGGGCGATTCCCTGGGGATGGTGGTGCAGGGCTTCGAGACCACGGTACCGGTGACCCTGGATGCCATGGTCCACCATACCGCCGCCGTCCGCCGGGGCAGTGGCCAGCGGCCGGTCATCGCCGATCTGCCCTTCCTGACCTTCGGCGATCCGGCTACCGCCCTCAATGCGGCCGGCCGGCTCATGCAGGAGGGCGGCGCCCACGGCGTCAAGCTGGAGGGGGGCGGGCCCGTGGTGGAGATCGTGGCCGAACTCACCCGGCAGGGGGTCCCGGTCTGCGCCCATCTGGGGCTGCTGCCGCAGACCGTGTTCAAGCTCGGCGGCTACCGCGTCCAGGGGCGCGGCGAAGAGGCCGGGGAGGCGCTGCTGGCCGAGGCCCGGGCGCTGGAGGAGGCCGGGGCCGACCTGCTGGTCCTGGAGGCCGTCCCCGCCGAGGTGGCGGGGAAAGTCCGCCGGGCCCTGACCATCCCGGTCATCGGTATCGGGGCCGGCCCCGACTGTGATGGCCAGGTGCTGGTTGCCTACGACGCCCTGGGGCTGACCCCGGGGGGCGGGCCGGCCTTCAGCCGGGACTTCCTGGCGGCCACCGGCTCCATCCCCGCCGCCCTGGCCGAGTACGTGCGGGCGGTAAAGGCGGGCGACTTCCCGGGGCCGGAGCACACCCTGGCCTGAGACCGGAACGGAGGCGCATCGTGCATACCGATCGGGAGATTCGCGGCATTCGTACCGCCGTCGCCGGCTGGCGGGGGCGAGGGGAGTACATCGGCCTGGTGCCCACCATGGGCAACCTCCACGACGGTCATCTACGGCTGGTGGAGGCGGCGCGCCGGACTGCCGACCGGGTGGTGGTCAGCCTCTTCGTGAACCCCCTGCAGTTCGCCCCCGGCGAGGACTACGAGCGCTATCCGCGCAGCTTCGAGGCCGACGCCGCCCGGCTGGCGGAGGCCGGTGTCGACCTGCTCTTCGCCCCCGACGTGGCCACGCTCTATCCCGATGGGGGGAGCCGGCCGCCCACGCGGGTGGAGGTCCCCGGTCTATCGGATATCCTCTGCGGCGCCGGCCGGCCCGGCCACTTCACCGGCGTGGCCACGGTGGTCACCAAGCTCTTCAACATCGTCGCCCCGGATGCCGCCTGGTTCGGGGAGAAGGACTACCAGCAGCTGCTGGTGATCCGGCGGCTGGTGGCCGACCTCTGCCTGCCGGTGGAGGTCTTCGGGGTGCCGACGGTGCGCGAGTCCGACGGCCTGGCGCTCTCCTCGCGCAACGGCTACCTCACCCCGGAGCAGCGGGCGGCGGCGCCGGCGCTCTACCAGGCCCTGACGGCCGCCCGGGACGCCGTGCTCGCCGGGGAAGAGCCGGGTAATGCCGACACCGCCGGCTGGAACCGGCTTCAGGAGGCCGGCTTTGAGCCGGAGTACTTCACCATTCGCCGGGCCGCGGACCTGGACGAGCCCGGCCCCGAGGACCGTGATCTGGTCGCCCTGGCCGCCGCCCGCCTGGGGGAGGCGCGGCTCATCGATAACGTGCGCTTCGAGCGGTGAGAGCGGTCCCGGGATTGCATGCGGCCACTCCGGCCGCCATACTTTATCGGTTGTGAGTCCCTGCTTTCGAGGTTCTTGAACCCATGGAACTGACCCTGCTCAAGGCCAAGCTCCATCGCGCCACCGTGACCCACGCCGAGGTGGAATACGAGGGCTCCTGTGCCATCGACAGCGACCTGCTGGAGAAGGCGGGGATCCGCGAGTACGAGCAGATCCACCTCTACAACGTCGCCAACGGCGAGCGGCTGGTGACCTACGCCATCCGCGCCGAGGCCGGTAGCGGGATCATCTCGGTCAATGGCGCCGCCGCCCACCGCGCCACCCCCGGCGATCCGGTGATCATCTGCGCCTACGCCACCCTCTCCGAGGCGGAGGCGGATCGCCACGAGCCGACGCTGCTCTACTTCGACGCCGACACCGGCGATAACCGCATCCAGCAGATCAAGCACGCCGTCCCGATCCAGGCCGCCTGAGGGCCGCACCCACCCTTCCGCGACCCCGTCGTTCCCGCGCAGGCGGGAACATCGAGAACGTAGCCACTGATGCCGGAATGCGCGTTGGAGGGCTGTTCTCGGGGTTCCGGACTGGCGCTGCGCGCCATCCGGAACGACGGGGGCCCGGGGGCGGGGCGATCAGCCGGTATTGCGCATGCCGGCGGCGATGGCGTTGATGGAGCGCAGTAGCGGGTCGCGCCACAGCTCCCGTTCTCCCTCTTCGCGCGCCTCGTCGCGATAGCGCCGGAGCAGGGTGATCTGGATGTGGTTGAGGGGATCCAGGTAGGGATTCCGCCGGGTGAGGGAGAGCATGAGCCCCGGCGTCTCTTCCAGTAGCTGGCCGCTGCCACTGATCTCCAGGACCTGGCGGACCGTGCGATGGTACTCGTCCTGGATGGCCCGGTAGATCCGCTTCGCCGTCTCCGGGTCGTCGCAGAGTTCGGCGTAGTGGGCGGCGATGTTCATCTCCGCCTTGAACAGTGACATCTGCGCGTTGGAGAGCAGGCTGCGGAAGTAGGGCCACTCCCGGTACATGGTCTGCAGGTGGGCCAGCCGCGAGGGGTCGTCGCCGCGCCAGTTCTCCAGGGCGGTGCCGATGCCGTACCAAGCCGGGATGGTGTGGCGGGACTGCGCCCAGGCGAAGACCCAGCCGATGGCCCGGACCGAGGCCTTGGAACGGTCCTTCTTGTTGCGGTGCGACGGCCGGGAGCCGATGTTGAGCAGCCCGATCTCGTTGATGGGCGTCGCCTCGTAGAAGTAGTCGAGGATCCCCGGGGTGTTATCGGTGAGGTCGCGGTAGACGCGCTCCCCGTCGGCGGCCAGATCATCCATGATACCCAGGTAGTCGTCGCGGTCGTCGTGGTAGTCGGTGACCACGCTGCGACTGGCCTTCATCAGGCCGGTGACACCCATGGAGAGCTCGTAGACCGCCGTCTCCAGGTTGGAGTACTTGTAGGTCAGCACCTCGCCCTGCTCGGTGAACTTGATCCGGCCGCTCACCGTGCCCGGGGGCTGGGCGATGATGGACTCGTGGGTGGGGCCGCCACCCCGGCCCAGGGTGCCGCCGCGGCCGTGGAAGAGCAGGGTCTCGATGCCGCGCTGGCGGGCCAGCTCGGTGACGGATTTCTGGGCGTTGTAGAGGTTCCAGGAGGAGGAGACGATGCCGCCGTCCTTGCAGGAGTCGGAGTAGCCGAGCATGACCTCCTGGAGGTTGCCGGAGACGTCCAGAAGCTCGCGATAGACCGGCACATCCAGCAGTCGGCCCATGACCGGGCGGATGTGGTCCAGGTCCTCGATGGTCTCGAACAACGGGGCGGCACTGAGGTGGCAGAACCAGCCGCCATTGCGACGGCCCACCAGGCCCGCCAGGGCGCCCAGGAGCATGACCTCCAGCACGTGGCTGGCGGTGTGGGTCATGGAGATGACGTAGTTGCCGAAGGCGCGCGGGCTGATCTCGTCGCGCATCCGGGCCATCACCTCCAGGGTCTCCACCGTTTCGCGGTCGCCCTCGGGCATGAGTTCGGTATTGAAGTGGCGCTGGCCGGGGTCGCCGATGAGTTCGGCGAGCCAGGTCAGCCGCTGCTCCTCGTCCAGCTCGCGGTAGTCGGGCAGGGCGGTGTCCTGGTCGAACAGGGCCGCCACCGCCTCGGTGTGCCGGGTGGACTCCTGGCGCACATCCAGCCGCATGAGGTAGAAGCCGAAGGTCTCCGCCAGGCGGATGAGGTCCTTGAGCTCGGCATCGGCCGAGCGGGCGTCATCGTGGCCGATGAGGGAGTCGCGGATGAGGTAGAGGTCGCGCAGGAACTCGGTCTCGTCCACGAAGCCGGTATCCGGTTTCGGCGGCTCGTGGTCGTGGAGCCTTGCCTCCACCCGCGCCAGGTTGTCCCGAAGCCGGTGGCGCATGAGGTGGAGCTTGCGCCGGTAGGGTTCGGCATCGTAGCGCTCGGGCTCCCCGGCGAAGATGGTGGGGAAGCGCTGCTCATCGGCGGCGAGCTGGTCCAGGAAGGCCGAGGAGGGTTCGCACAGGGAGCGGGAGTGGGTGAGGCGGTAGGAGAGGTCGGTGACCCGCCGCAGGTACTCGCGGATGGTCTCCCGGTGCTGCAGGCGGACCGCCAGGGCCGTGGTCTCCGGTTTCACGAAGGGGTTGCCGTCGCGGTCGCCACCGATCCAGGAGCCGAAGCTCAGGAAGCTGGGTACGCTGATCTCGCTGCCATCGGAGCGGCGCGCCTCGCCGTAGATCCGGTGGACCGCCTTCTCCATATTGCGATAGGTCTGCGGGACCGCGGTAAACAGGCTTTCGCGAAAGTAGTAGAGGCCGTTCTTGATCTCGTCGCGGACCTGGGGCTTGTGGGCCCGGACCTCGTCGGTCTTCCACAGCACCTCGATCTGCGCCTGGAGGGACTCGACCACCGCCTCCTGCTCCTCGCTGTTCAGGCGCGTATTGTCCAGCTGCTGACTGATGACGAAGATCCGGCGCAGGGTCTCCATCACCGTCCGCCGGCGGGACTCCGTGGGGTGCGAGGTGAAGACGGGCCGGTAGACCAGCTCCCCCAGCAGGGCCTGGAGCTGGTCGGCATTCACCCCCTGTTCGTGGAATTCCCGCAGGGTGAGGTCGAAGGAGCCGAACCACAGCGGCCCGCCCTCGTGGAGCTGCTCCCGCCGCTTGTGGTGGGAGAAGGCCTCCTCGGCCACGTTGACCAGGCTGAAGTAGACGTTGAAGGCGCGGACCACGCAGGCCAGCGTATCCGCATCCAGGGAGTCGATGAGCTGCATCAACTGCTGGCGCTGGCGCGGATCGTCCCCCTCCTGGCGCAGGGCGATGAAGCCCTTGCGCAGCTTTTCCACGGCGGTGTAGACCCGGCCTCCGGCCTGATCGCGCAGGACATTCCCGAGCAGTCTGCCCAGCAGTTTGACCCGCGAGCGGAGCTGCTTGTCGGTGTGCGGTTCGCTCATGCCGACCCCGGCTGACGTAAGGGGGCGCCATTATAACGAAAGCGGCGCGCGGGTCACTGACCGATTCCCCTTTTCCGCCGCGGCGGTTTCCCGCGGGAGGTGCGCCGGGTCCTGATTGCCGGGCCTTTCGGCGTGGATGCCACGCGTTCTCCCTGCTATCTTGGAACGGCCCCGGAAGCGGGGCGTGGCCCCGGCGGCAAGGAGAGAGGACATGGCGCGACTCACGGAGAGGGCTGGCTGGCCGGTGCTGCAGGAGCACGGGCGCGAATGGGAGGGCGTCCGGCTCGCCGACCTCTTCGAGGCCGACCCCGACCGCTTCGTCCGCCACCACCGCACCTTCGCCGATGCCCTGCTGGTGGACTGGTCCAAGCAGCCGGTCACCGACACCACCCTCCGTTACCTCCTGGACCTGGCGCGGGAGGCGGATCTCCCCGGCGCCATCCGGCGGCTCCTCGAGGGCGAGCACGTCAATGCCACCGAGGATCGACCGGCCCTGCACACCGCCCTGCGGGCCGCGCCCGGGGCTTCCATCAAGGTGGACGGCGAGGATGTCGTCCCCGAGGTGATGGCCACGCGGCGGCGCATGGCCGAGATGGCCAACGCCGTCCACGGCGGCGAGTGGACGGGCGCTACCGGGCGACCCATCCGCCACGTGGTCAACATCGGCATCGGCGGCTCCGACCTGGGGCCGGCCATGGTCTGCCACGCCCTGGCCGAGCGCGCGCAGCCGGGGATGCGGGTCCACTTCCTCTCCAACATCGATGGCCGCCACCTGGAGGCGGTGCTGGCCGAGGTGGAGCCGGCGGAGACCCTGTTCATCGTCGCCTCCAAGTCCTTCGGGACCCAGGAGACGCTGACCAATGCCCGCTCGGCCCGGAGCTGGCTGCTGGAGCAGCTGTCGGAGGCCGACGCGGCGGAGGTGGTCCGGCGCCACTTCGTGGCGGTGAGTGCCAATACCGCGGCCGCCACGGAGTTCGGCATCGACGCCGAGAACGTCCTCGCCTTCCGCGACTGGGTGGGCGGGCGCTACTCCCTGTGGTCGGCCATCGGCCTGCCCATCGTCCTCTACCTGGGGGCGGAGGCCTTCGAGGAGCTGCTGGCCGGGGCCCGCGCCATGGACCAGCACTTCGCCGACGCCGAGCTGGCCGAGAACCTGCCCGTGATCCTGGGCCTCATCGGGATCTGGAACAACGACGTCCTGGGCCGGGAGACCCACGCCATCCTCCCCTACGACGAGGCCCTGGGCCTGCTGCCCGCCTACCTCCAGCAGGGCGACATGGAGAGCAACGGCAAGCGCGTCACCCTGGAGGGGGCGCCGGTGGACTATCCCACCGGGGCCGTGGTCTGGGGCGGCACCGGGACCAACGGCCAGCACGCCTTCTTCCAGCTCCTCCACCAGGGGACCCGCATCGTGCCCGCCGATTTCATCGCCGTGGCCGAGCCGCCGCCGGGTCGCGCCGATCACCACCGCATCCTGCTCTCTCACTTCTTCGCCCAGACCCGGGCGCTCATGCGCGGCAAGGGGGCCGACGAGGCGCGCGCCGAGCTGCGGGAGAAGGGGCTGGACGAGCAGCGGGTCGAGGCCCTGGTGCCCCACCAGGTGCTGGAGGGGAACCGGCCGAGTACCACCCTGCTCCTGCGCCGGCACGACCCCTGGAGCCTGGGGGCGCTGGTGGCCCTCTACGAGCACCGGATCTACGTGGAGTCGGTGCTGTGGGGGACCAACGCCTTCGACCAGTGGGGCGTGGAGTTCGGCAAGCAGACCGCCGGGCGGGTCCTGCCCCACCTGGAGGCGGGTGTGGCGCCGGGACTCTTCGATTCCTCCACCGAGGGGCTCATGGAGCGCGCCCTGGGCTGGCAGGAGGCCGATTGATGGCTGCCCCCTGGGAGGAGGACGAGGGGGAGGAGCGGCTGCAGACCATCATCCGGGTGGTCTACGTCCTCTACCTCATCGGCCTCGTCTTCGTGGTGACCGCCCCGGTGGGGGCAGCCATGGCCCTGTTCTACCGTCGCGGGGCCCCGCACTGGGTGGCGGAGCACTTCCGGTTCCAGGTCCGGACCTTCTTCATGGGATTCCTCTTCCTGGTGCTCATGGCGCTGAGCGGGCCCCTGGCCGTGCTGGTGGGTCTGCTCTGGGCGGTCTGGCTGGTCTTCCGCTGCGTGCGCGGCCTGCGGGCCGCGGACCTGCGCCAGCCGCCGCCGGACCCCGATTCCTGGCTGCTGGGATGAACCGGACGTAGTAGACTGCGCCGCCATGCGCCGTCAGGACTTCCACTACGACCTCCCCACCGAGCTCATCGCCCAGGAGCCGGCCGCCGAACGCAGCGCCAGCCGGCTGCTGGACCTCTCGGGGGAGGCCCCCGTCGACCGTGCCTTCCGGGAGCTGCCCGACCTCCTGCGCGCCGGCGATTGCCTGGTCTTCAACGACACCCGGGTGGTCCCCGCCCGGCTGCTGGGCCAGAAGGCCAGCGGCGGCCGGGTGGAGGTGCTGGTGGAGCGGATCCGCGATGACGGCCGGGTCCGCGCCCTGGTCCGGGCCAGCCGGACGCCGGGGGAGGGCGCCCTGCTGGAGCTGGAGGGCGGGGTGACCGCCCGGGTGGAGGGGCGCGAGGCGGGCCACTTCCTCCTTGCCTTCGACGATCCCCGGCCCCCGCTGGCCATCCTGGAGGCCCACGGCCGGGTGCCGCTGCCGCCCTACATCGAGCGCGAGCCGGGCGAGCCGGATCGCGAGCGCTACCAGACCGCCTTCGCCCGCCGCCCCGGTGCCGTGGCCGCCCCCACGGCGGGGCTGCACTTCGACGAGCCGCTGCTCGCCGCCCTGGAGGCCGCGGGGGTTACCACCGCGACAGTGACCCTGCACGTGGGCGCCGGGACCTTCGAGCCGGTGCGGGTGGATGACCTGGCCGAACACCGGATGCACAGCGAGTTCGCCGAGATCGACAGGAACACCGCCGAGCGGCTGAACCGCGTGCGCGCCGCCGGGGGGCGGGTGGTCGCCGTGGGCACCACCAGCCTGCGGGTGCTGGAGTCGGCGGGGGAGGGCGGCCGGCTCCACCCCTTCTGCGGGGAGACCGACCTCTTCATAACCCCCGGCTACCACTTCCGGGCCACCGATGCGCTGGTCACCAACTTCCACCTGCCGGAGTCCAGCCTGCTCATGCTGGTCTGCGCCATGGGCGGGTACCAGCGCGTCATGGCCGCCTACCACCACGCCGTGGCTGAGTGCTACCGCTTCTTTTCCTACGGCGACGCCATGTACCTGGAGCCGACGGCCGACGTCGCCCCGCCAACCCTGCAGGGGGAGACCTAGTGGACTACCGCCTGGATGCCACCGACGGCCCCGCCCGCACCGGCGAGCTGACCTTCCCCCGGGGGCGGGTGCCCACGCCCGCCTTTATGCCGGTGGGGACCTACGGCACGGTGAAGGCGATGACCCCGGAAGCGGTGGCCGAGACCGGGGCCGGGATCATCCTGGGCAATACCTTCCACCTCATGCTGCGGCCGGGGACGGAGGTCATCGCCGCCCACGGCGACCTCCACGACTTCATGAACTGGCACGGCCCCATCCTCACCGACTCCGGCGGCTTCCAGGTCTGGAGTCTGGGCAAGCTGCGCAAGGTGGAAGAGGCCGGGGTCCACTTCCGCTCGCCGGTGGACGGGGCGAAGATCTTCATGGGGCCGGAGGAGTCCATGGCGGTGCAGCGGGCCCTGGGCGCCGACATCGTCATGATCTTCGACGAGTGCACGCCCTATCCGGCGGACGAGGCGACCGCGCGGGCCTCCATGGAGCTCTCCCTGCGCTGGGCCGAGCGCAGCCGGGAGGCCCACGGCGACAACCCGGCGGCGCTCTTCGGCATCGTTCAGGGCGGCATGTACCCGGAGCTGCGGGCCGAGTCCCTGGCCGGTCTGCAGGCCATCGGCTTCGACGGCTACGCCATCGGCGGCCTCTCGGTGGGGGAGCCGCCGGAGCTCATGAACGCCATCCTCGACGACCTGGTCCCGCGCATGCCCGCCGACCGGCCGCGCTACCTCATGGGGGTGGGGCGGCCCGAGGACATCGTGGAGGCGGTGCGCCGGGGCGTGGATATGTTCGACTGCGTCATGCCCACCCGCAACGCCCGCAACGGCCACCTGTTCACCTCCGAGGGGGTGGTGCGGATCCGCCACGCCCGCCACCGCCTGGATACCGGCCCGGCGGATCCGGCCTGCGACTGTTATACCTGCCAGCACTACAGCCGCGCCTACCTCCGCCACCTCCACCGCTGCGGCGAGATCCTGGCGGCGCAGCTGATGACGCTGCACAATCTCCACTTCTACCAGCGCCTGATGGCCGACCTGCGCGCGGCCATTGCCGCCGGCGAGCTGGAGGCCTTCGCCACCGACTTCCTGGGGCGGCGGTCGCAGGCCTAGGGTGGTATGGCATACTGCGCGGGAATTCGGGTCCGCGGGCGGGGATATCCTGCTCGCGCCGGAACTGGCACGATAGACGCTTTGATTCCCGCACCGCGGGGCCGAGTCCACCGCATCCGAATCCGGATTGACTGAACAGGGGAGAAACATGGACTTCTTCATCGCCGACGCCATGGCCCAGCAGGGCGGCGCCCAGCAGCCCGGTCTGCTGGAGAGCCTGCTGCCGCTGCTCATCCTCATCGTCCTCTTCTACTTCCTGCTCATCCGGCCGCAGATGAAGCGTGCGAAGGAGCATCGCAAGATGGTCTCCGAGCTGGGCAAGGGGGACGAGGTGGTCACCGGCGGCGGCATCCTCGGTCGCATCGTCGAGGTCAACGACCCCTACGTCACCGTGGAGCTGGCCGACAGCGTCCAGGTCAAGGTCCAGAAGGACACCATCACCTCGGTGCTGCCCAAGGGCACCATGAAGGACGCCTGAGGCGGGCATGAACCGCTATCCCCTCTGGAAGTACCTGCTTATCCTCGCCATCCTGGTGGTGGCGGGGCTCTACGCCCTGCCCAACCTCTACGGCCAGGACCCGGCGATCCAGATCAACGCCGAGGATACCGCCGACGTGGACGAGGGCGTCCGCGAGACGGTGCTGGCCACCCTGGATGACGAGGGCGCCACCGAGGCCACCGTGCAGCGCCAGGAGAGCGGCGCCCTGCTGGTGCGGCTGGCCGATACCGGCGTTCAGGGCCGGGTGGCGGATCGTCTCCGCGCCCGGCTGGGACCGGACTTCACCGTTGCCCTGAACCTTGCGCCGGCCGCGCCCCAGTGGCTGCGGGATCTGGGGGCCTATCCCATGTTCCTGGGGCTGGACCTGCGCGGCGGCGTCCACTTCCTCATGGACGTGGACATGGAGGCGGCCCTGCAGGCGGCGGTGGAGCGCTACGAGAGCGATTTCCGTAGCGGCCTGCGCGAGCAGCGGCTGCGCTACACCGTGCTGCGCAGCGAGGAGGGGACCATCCAGGTCGCCTTCACCGATGCCGGGGCGCGGGAAGAGGCGGTGGACTACCTGGATGCCGAATTCGACGACCTCGACGTCGAGGCCGCCGATATCGAGGGTCGGCCGGGCCTGGAGGCGCGCCTCACCGAGGACCGCGCCCGCGAGGTCCGCGACTTCGCCCTGCAGCAGAACATCACCACCCTGCGCAGCCGGGTGAACGAGCTCGGCGTGGCCGAGCCCATCATCCAGCGCCAGGGGGACCGCCGCGTGGTGGTCCAGCTCCCCGGCGTGCAGGACACGGCGCGGGCCAAGGATATCCTGGGCGCCACGGCGACCCTGGAGTTCCGGCTGGTCCACGAGGACAACGGCCCCTCGGTGAGTGAGGACAGTCGGGTGCCGCCGGATGCGCGCCTCCTCAGGGAGCGCAGTGGCGAGCCCATCCTCCTGGAGCGGCGGGTCATCGTCACCGGTGACGCCATCACCGACGCCTCCTCCGGCCTGGACCAGCAGAGCGGCAGCCCCGCCGTCTACATCAGCCTGGACGGTCAGGGGGCGGCCATGATGAGCCGGATCACCCGGGACAACATCGGCGAGCTCATGGCCGTGGTCTTCATCGAGAACGAGACCCGGTTCCGGGAGACGCCGGATGGCGGGACCGAGGAGTACACCGAGAAGGTGGAAGAGGTCATCAACGTCGCCCGCATCCGGGACGAGCTGGCCCACCGCTTCCAGATCACCGGCCTGGACTCCAGCGAGGAGGCGCGCAACCTCGCCCTGCTCCTGCGGGCCGGGGCGCTGGCCGCCCCCATGGACATCGTCGAGGAGCGCACCGTCGGCCCGAGCCTGGGGGCGGAGAACATCGACCGCGGCTTCGCCTCGGTGATCGTCGGCTTCGTCCTGGTCCTGGCCTTCATGATCTTCTGGTACCGCGGCTTCGGGCTGGTGGCCGATGCGGCCCTGGCCGCCAACCTGGTGGTCATCGTGGCGGTGCTCTCCATGATGCAGGCGACCCTGACCATGCCGGGTATCGCCGGCATCGTGCTCACGGTGGGCATGGCGGTGGACGCCAACGTGCTCATCTTCGAACGCATCCGCGAGGAGATCCGCAACGGCAATACGCCCCAGGCGAGTATCGCCGCCGGTTACGACAAGGCGCTGTCGACCATCGCCGATGCCAACGTCACCACCCTCATCGCCGCCCTGGTGCTCTTCGGCTTCGGCACCGGTCCGGTGAAGGGCTTCGCCGTGACGCTCTCCATCGGCATCGTCACCTCGATGTTCACCGCCATCATGCTCACGCGGGCCATCGTCAATCTGACCTGGGGGCGCAAGAAGCGTCTCGACCGGGTCTCCATCGGCTAAGCGGGAGGCATTCATGGATCTCTTCCAGCGCATCCCCGCCATCGACTTCATGGCCCGCCGTCGTCAGGCGGTCTGGCTCACCGCAGCGCTCCTGCTGCTGGCTGTGGGCGCCCTGGCGGTGCGGGGTCTCAATTTCGGGATCGACTTCACCGGCGGCACCCTCATCGAGGTGGGCTACCCCGAGGCGCCGCAGCTTGCGGAGGTTCGCGGCGCCCTGGAGGGGGCCGGTCTGGACGCCACGGTGCAGACCTTCGGCGGCGCCCGGGAGATCCTCGTCCGGGTCCCGCCGGTGGAGTCCCTCTCGGACGCGGAGCTGAGCAACCGGGTCCTGGAGCGACTGCGCGAGGATACCCCCGGCGTGGAGATGCGGCGGGTGGAGTTCGTGGGACCGCAGGTGGGGGATGAGCTCACCGAGGACGGCGGCCTGGCCATGCTCTACGCCCTCATCGGCGTGCTCATCTACGTCGCCCTGCGCTTCGAGTTCCGCTTCGCCGTGGGCTCGGTGGCGGCGCTGATCCACGACGTGGTCATCGTGGTGGGGCTGCTGGCCCTGTTCGGGATCGAGTTCGACCTCACGGTCCTGGCCGCCCTGCTGGCGGTGGTGGGCTACTCCCTCAACGACACCATCGTGGTCTTCGACCGCATCCGGGAGAACTTCCGCCGCATGCGCAAGGGTGAACGGGAGGAGGTGGTCAACGCCTCCCTGAACCAGATGCTCTCCCGGACCCTGATGACCTCCGTGACCACCCTGCTGGTGGTCCTGGCCCTCTTCTTCCTGGGCGGGGAGATCATCCACGGCTTTGCCGCCGCCCTGCTGGCCGGCGTCATCGTGGGGACCTACTCATCCATCTACGTCGCCTCCAGCACCGCCCTGGCGCTGGGGATCAGCAAGGCCGACCTGCAGCCGGTGGAGAAGGAAGGGGCGGACCAGGACGAGATGCCCTGAGGGCCGGGCTCCGGAACGGTCTGCAGGCGGGTGGCAACCACCCGCCGGGGGATTGAGCCGCTATCGGCCCTAGTTGCCGCTGGGGCCGTTGCGGAACTGCTCCAGGGGATCGGCCTCGTGGGCCTCGGGCGGGGCCTGCCGACACAGGGTACTGTCCCCGCTCTGGCAGCCACGGCGCAGGTCGAAGCGGTCCTCGCGGATGGCCTGAACGGTCTCCCGGGCCCAGATGGCCGCGAGCGCCCAGAGGATGAGGCCCAGCCCCACTAGCCAGGTGTGCGTGGTTATCGTGCCGGCGACGAGGGCCCCGATTCCCCCCAGCCAGAACAATCCCACCGGTCCCGCGCACGGGATGCCGGTGCCGCCGGCCTGCATGACGGCCAGCGGCGGGGCGATGTAGGCGAGATTCCTGGTCCGCATGGGCTTCCTCCCGTTGTCCCTTGGTGCGTAACTCCTCTCTGTGAAGAGTAGTTCACCAGAACGACCAGGTCAGCGGGGGATCAGCGGGTGAGCGCCTCGCTACGGTGGGGGGCGATGGTCTGGAGCATGGGCGGGAAGATCTTGGGCGAGGAAGCCACGAGGTTGCCGGTTTCCATGTAGGCCTCGCCGCCCTCGAAATCGCCCACCAGGCCGCCGGCCTCGCGGATGAGCAGGACCCCGGCAGCGATGTCCCAGGCGTTGAGCCCGATCTCCCAGAAGCCATCGATGCGGCCGGCAGCCAGCCAGGCCAGGTCCAGGGCGGCCGAGCCGGGCCGGCGGATCCCGGCGACGACGGGATGGAAGGCGCGGAACATGGCCAGGTAGGAGTCCAGGTGCTCCGGCTCCTTGAAGGGGAAGCCGGTCCCCAGCAGGGCCCCCTCCAGACCCCGGCGCCCGGAGACGCGGATCCGGCGGCCATCCAGCTGGGCACCGCCGCCGCGGCTGGCGGTGAACATCTCCTCCCGGGTCGGGTCGTAGACCACCGCCTGGGTCAGCTTGCCCTTGTGGCGCAGGGCGATGGAGACGGCGAACTGCGGGAAGCCGTGGAGGAAGTTGGTCGTCCCGTCCAGGGGGTCGATGATCCAGACCGAATCCCGCTCCTGATCGTGCAGCCCGCTCTCCTCGGCGATGAAGCCGTGGGAGGGATAGGCATCGCGGATGGTGTCGATGATGGCCTGCTCGGCGGCGTAGTCCACCTCGGAGACGAAGTCGTTGTGCGCCTTGGTCTCGATGTTGAGGCGATCCACGTTCCCCATGGCCCGGGTGATGGTCTTGCCGGCCCGGCGCGCCGCGCGAACGGCGATATTGAGCATCGGATCCATGGAGTCCTCCGGCTGGCTGGGTCAAGCCGGCCATTGTAGCGCGAACGGCGGCGCCTTTCACCGCCATTGGCGGGTAGTCGGCAGCAGGAGCTATTCCCCGACTGCAGGGGCTCCGGGAGGAGTGCCCGGGGGAGCCCGAACGCCGGGTTTCCCCCGATGGTGCCGATCTGGGAAAATCCCGCAAACCCCGGTGAGGAATACCCATGTCCCTGGAAGGTGTGCGCACGGTCCTGGTGGAGCCCACGCACCCCGGCAATGTCGGGGCGGCGGCGCGGGCCATGTGGGCCATGGGTCTCTCCGACCTGGCGCTGGTGTCGCCCCTGCGCGGCCCCGATGACGAGGAGGCGGTGGCCCGGGCCGCCGGCGGTCGGGACTGCCTGGCGGCGGCGTCGGTCCACGAGGGCCTGGACGAGGCCATCGCCCCGGCGACGCTGGTGCTGGCGACCACCGCGCGCGGGCGCGACAACGGCTGGCCCGCGCTGGATGTCCGCACGGCTGCGGGTCGGGCGGCGGCGGAGCTGGCGGCCGGTGGCCGGGTGGCGTGGCTCTTCGGCCGCGAGAGTTCCGGGCTCACCAACGCCGAGGTGGAACGGGCCCACGCCGTGGTCCACATCCCGGCGAACCCGGAATACTCGGTGCTGAATCTGGCCCAGGCCGTCCAGATCGTCGCCTGGGAACTGCGCTCGGCGGTCCTGGAGGCGGACATCCCCGCCGGGGAGGCGGCGGAGGGCCCGGCTACCGCGGCGGCGGTGGAGGGCCTGCGGGAGCACCTGGAGACCGCTGCCGTCGAGTGGGGGTACCTGGACCCCGAGCGGCGCACCGCCGTGGATCGCCGGTTGCGCCGGATGCTGGCGCGGAGCCGGCCCACGGCGGAGGAGATCAATCTGCTGCGTGGCATCCTCCGGGCGGGCCAGAAACGGGCGCGTCGCGGCGAGGATGGCGTTATAATCACCGAGTCGAACGATAGGGAATGAGGACCATGTTCCAGCGCCTGCGCGAGGATATTCGCTGCATCTTCGAGCGCGACCCGGCGGCCAGCTCCGCCTGGGAGATCGTCCTCTCCTATCCCGGCTTCCACGCCGTGGTCCACCACCGGGCCGCCCACTGGCTCTGGAACCATCGACTGCGCTGGCTCGGGCGCCTGCTGGCGGCCATCAGCCGCCTGCTCACCGGCATCGAGATCCATCCGGCCGCCCGGGTCGGTCGGCGCTTCTTCATCGACCACGGCATGGGGGTGGTCATCGGCGAGACTGCCGAGATCGGCGATGACGTCACCCTCTACCACGGCGTGACCCTGGGCGGGACGAGCTGGGACCGCGGCAAGCGCCACCCCACGCTGGGCAACGATGTCGTCGTGGGAGCGGGGGCCAAGGTCCTGGGGCCCATCAATGTCGGGGCCGGCTCCCGGGTCGGCTCCAACGCCGTGGTGGTCAAGGATATCCCCGAGGGATCCACGGTGGTGGGTATCCCCGGCCGGGTGGTCAATCGCGAGCCGCCGGCGGACGAGCACCAGCAACGCCGGGATGCCATGGCGCGCAAGATGGGCTTCGACGCCTACGGCACCACTCGGGACATGCCGGACCCGGTGGCCAGTGCCATCAACTGCATGCTCGACCACCTCCACGCCACCGACAATCGGCTGGAGGAGATGTGCAGCGCCATCAAGCGGCTGGGCGGAGAGATCGACGAGAACGGTATGCCGCAGCTCCCCGACTGCGAGATCAACGCCGGCAGCGTCTTCACCGAGCAGCAGGAAGGCGAGGGCGCCGAGGCGCGCCAGGGCGGACCTGACAGCGAGGGTGGCGCCCCCCGGGAATAGTTGACTTTTTTACTGGGACATGCACAATACCCCCCACAAGCGCGCAAGAGACGGAAGGATTTCGCCATGAGGCTTACCACCAAAGGGCGATACGCAGTGACCGCCATGCTCGATCTGGCACTGCACTACGACCAAGGCCCGATCACGCTGGCGGACATCTCCCGGCGCCAGGGGATCTCGCTCTCCTACCTGGAGCAGCTCTTCGCCAAGCTGCGCAAGCGCGGCCTGGTGGACAGCGCCCGGGGCCCCGGCGGCGGCTATCGCCTGAGCCGGCCGGGAGAGGAGATCCCGGTGGTGGACGTCATCACGGCGGTGGACGAGAAGGTGGATGCCACCCGCTGCGCTGGTGAGGCCAACTGCCAGGGCAATGAACGCTGCCTTACCCACGACCTCTGGTCCGATCTCAGCGATCAGATCTACCAGTTCCTGGGCAGCATCTCCCTGGGCCAGCTGGTGGAACGGCGCGGAGTCCGGGAGGTGGCCGAACGACAGGATCGCGAGCTCGGGGGCACGCCCCTGGTAGCCGAGGACAAGCCCACCGCCGGTTGAAGATCGGCGGCGACGGGGAAACAACGCGGACCGACAGCGGTTCCAGGAGTCAGGAGAGGGCCATGACCAAACCCATCTACATGGACTATTCGGCGACCACGCCGGTGGACCCGCGCGTGGCGGAGCAGATGTGTCGCTACCTCACGCCGGCGGAGGGCCTCTACGGCAACCCCGCCTCCCGCTCCCACGCCTTCGGCTGGGAGACCGAGGAGGCGGTGGAGGCCGCACGCGGCCACGTGGCTGACCTCATCAACGCCTCGCCCAAGGAGATCGTCTGGACCTCCGGGGCGACGGAATCCGACAACCTGGCGCTCAAGGGGGCGGCCCACTTCTATCAGAAGAAGGGCAAGCACATCGTCACCATGAGCACCGAGCACAAGGCGGTGCTGGACACCTGCCGGGAGCTGGAGCGCGAGGGCTACGAGGTCACCTATCTCCACCCCGAGTCCGACGGGCTTCTGGACCTGAACAAGTTCCGCGACGCCCTGCGTGAGGACACCATCCTCGCCTCGGTGATGCACGTGAACAACGAGATCGGCGTCATCCAGGACATCGCCGCCATCGGCGAGATCTGCCGGGAGAACAAGGTGGTCTTCCACGTGGACGCCGCCCAGAGCGCCGGCAAGGTGCCGATTGATGTCGACGCCATGAAGGCCGACCTGCTGGCGCTCTCGGCCCACAAGGCCTACGGCCCCAAGGGCATGGGCGCCCTCTACGTCCGGCGCAAGCCGCGGGTGCGCATCGAGGCGCAGATGCACGGTGGCGGGCACGAGCGCGGCATGCGCTCCGGTACCCTGCCGACCCACCAGATCGTCGGCATGGGCGAGGCGTTCCGCCTGGCGAAGGAGGAAATGGCCGCCGAGAGCGAGCGGGTGCGCATGCTGCGCGACCGCATGCTCGACGGCCTCTCCGACATCGAGGAGATCTACGTCAACGGCGACCTGGAGCGCCGGGTGCCGCACAACCTGAATCTGAGCTTCAACTTCGTCGAGGGCGAGTCCCTGATGATGGCGCTCAAGGGGCTGGCGGTCTCCTCCGGCTCCGCCTGCACCTCGGCGAGCCTGGAGCCCTCCTACGTCCTGCGCGCCCTGGGCCGCAACGACGAGCTGGCACACAGCTCCATCCGCTTCTCCCTGGGCCGTTTCACCACCGAGGAGGAGATCGACTACGCAGTGGACGTCATCCACAAGAACCTGGACAAGCTGCGTGAGCTCTCCCCCCTCTGGGAGATGTACAAGGAGGGGATCGATCTCGACTCCGTGGAATGGGCGGCCCATTAAGCTTTCAGCGAGGTAACGGACATGGCTTACAGCGACAAGGTCATCGACCACTACGAGCATCCGCGCAACGTCGGCGCCTTCGAGAAGGGCGACGAGTCGGTGGGCACCGGCATGGTCGGCGCCCCCGCTTGCGGGGACGTGATGCGGCTGCAGATCAAGGTCAACGACGAGGGCGTCATCGAGGATGCCAAGTTCAAGACCTACGGCTGCGGTTCGGCCATCGCCTCCAGCAGCCTGCTCACCGAGTGGGTGAAGGGCAAGACGCTGGAGGAGGCCCAGCAGATCCGGAACACGGACATCGCCGAGGAGCTGGCGCTGCCGCCGGTGAAGATCCACTGCTCGGTGCTGGCGGAGGACGCCATCAAGTCCGCCATCCAGGACTACGAGTCCCACCAGCAGGGCAGCACCGAAGCCGCCACTGGCCAGGCCTGAGGGGGTGAGCATGGCGATCTCCATGACCGAGGCGGCCGCCGACCACGTGCGGCGCTATCTCGAGAACCGCGGGCAGGGCGAGGGCCTCCGGGTAGGGGTTCGTACCTCCGGCTGCTCCGGCATGGCCTACGTGCTGGAGTTCGCCGACGAGATCGAGCCCGAGGACCAGGTCTTCGAGAACCACGGCGTCAAGGTGGTCATCGACCCCAAGAGCCTGGTCTACCTGGACGGCACCGAGCTCGACTACGGCCGCGAGGGTCTCAACGAGGGGTTCATGTTCAACAACCCCAACGTCAGCGACGAGTGCGGCTGCGGCGAGAGCTTCAATGTCTGAGGCCTCCGGCCCGGACTATTTCGGCCTGTTCGGCCTCCCGGAGTCCTTCGAGGTGGATACCGAGGCCCTGGCCGAGCGCTACCGCGAACTCCAGCGCGAGGCCCATCCCGACCGCCACGCCGGCGGCGATGACCGCCAGCGGCGCATAGCGGTCCAGGAGGCGGCCAACATCAACGAGGGCTACCGGGTGCTCAAGGACCCGGTGGCCCGGGCCCGCCATCTCCTGGAGCGGCGCGGCTTGCCCATGAACGACGAGACGGATACCACCATGGATCCGTCCTTCCTCATGCAGCAGATGGAGCTGCGGGAGCAGCTCGCCGCGGTACGCCAGGCTGACGACCCCTTTGCCGCGCTGGAGGACCTGCGCCGGACCGTCGACGGTGCCGCCCGGGAACAACGGGAGGCGCTGGCCGCCGACTTCGCCGACGGCTCCCAGGAGGCCCTGGAGCGGGCGCGCGAAGGCGTGCGCAAGCTCCAGTTCCTCCAGAAGCTCGCCGCCGAGGCCGATGCGGTGGACGAGGACCTCACCGAGGCCTCCTGAAGCGATACGCCCCCAAGCGACACGGAATACCCCATGGCACTGCTGCAGATCAGCGAACCGGGCCAGTCCACGGCCCCCCACGAACACCGGCTGGCGGTGGGCATCGACCTGGGGACCACCAACTCCCTGGTCGCCACCGTCCGCTCCGGCGAGGCGGTGACCCTGCCGGACGAACAGGGCCGCCACACCCTGCCCTCGGCGGTGCGCTACCGGGCCGACGGCGAGCCGGAGGTGGGTTACGACGCCCTGGCCGCCGCCGCCGACGACCCGGAGAACACCCTGGTCTCGGTGAAGCGCTTCATGGGCCGAGGGGTGGAAGACATCCGCGCCAGCGGCCATCGGCTCCCCTACGAATTCGTCGCCGAGGGCGAGTCCGGGGTGCCGCGCATCCGGACCGCCGGCGGCGATGTCACGCCGGTCCAGGTCTCCGCGGAGATCCTGCGCACCCTGCGCCACCGGGCCGAGGCCAGCCTGGGCGACGAGCTCCACGGGGCCGTGATCACCGTTCCGGCCTACTTCGACGACGCCCAGCGCCAGGCCACCAAGGACGCCGCCCGGCTGGCCGGGGTCGAGGTCCTGCGGCTGCTCAACGAGCCCACCGCGGCCGCCGTCGCCTACGGCCTGGACGAGGAGGCCGAGGGCGTCCACGTCGTCTACGACCTGGGCGGCGGCACCTTCGATGTCTCCGTCCTGCGGCTCACCCAGGGGGTCTTCGAGGTCCTGGCCACCGCCGGCGATTCCGCCCTGGGCGGTGACGACATCGACCGCGTGGTCGCCGAGTGGATCATCGAGCAGGCCGGGATCGGGGATACCGAGGACACGCGCCTGGTAGGCCGCCTCAAGCGCGATGCCCGCGCCGCCAAGGAGACCCTTACCGAGGCCGACACGGCGTCCATCGAGGTGGACCTGGGCGATGGCCGCCACTGGTCCGGCGAGCTGGATCGCGCCACCTTCGACGAGCTGGTGGAGCCCATCGTCCGCCGGACCCTGACCCCCTGCCGCCGCGCCCTGCGCGATGCCGGCATCGAGACCGACGAGATCCGCGAGGTGGTCATGGTCGGTGGCTCCACCCGGGTGCCGCTGGTGCGCCAGCGGGTGGGTGAGACCTTCGGCCGCGAGCCGCTGGTCTCCATCGACCCGGACAAGGTGGTCGCCATTGGCGCCGCCCGCCAGGCCGACCTGCTGGCCGGCAACCGGCCCGATGACGACATGCTCCTGCTGGATGTCACGCCGCTCTCCCTGGGTCTCGAGACCATGGGCGGGCTTACCGAGAAGGTCATCCCGCGCAACACGGCCATCCCGGTGGCCCGCGCCCAGGAGTTCACGACCTTCAAGGACGGTCAGACCGCCATGGGGGTCCACGTGGTCCAGGGCGAGCGCGAACTGGTGGCGGACAACCGCTCCCTGGGCCAGTTCAACCTCCACGGGATCCCGCCCATGGTGGCCGGGGCCGCCCGCATCCGCGTGACCTTCCAGGTGGATGCCGACGGCCTCCTCTCCGTTGCCGCCCAGGAGGAGACCACCGGCGCCGAGGCGAGCATCCAGATCAAGCCCTCCTACGGCCTCACCGAAGGGGAGATCGAGGGGATGCTGCGGGAGTCCATGACCCACGCCGAGGAGGACGTCGCCGCCCGCAGCCTGCGTGAACAGCAGGTGGAGGCCGATCGCTCCCTGGAGGCCGTGGAGGCCGCCCTGGAAGCCGATGGCGACCGCTTCCTCAGCGACGAGGAGCGCACGGCCATCGACGAGAGCCTTGCGGAGCTGCGCCGGGCCCGGGACGGTGATGACACCACCGCGATCCGTCGCGCCCTGGAGGCGGTGGAGAACACCACCGCCGAGTTCGCCCAGCGGCGCATGGATGCCGGTATCAACGAGGCCCTGGCCGGCCACCGAGTGGAAGAGTTCCACGACGCCTGACCGCCCACGGAGAGCGAAATCATGCCCCAGATCATCTTTCTCCCCCACGAGGAGATCTGCCCCGAGGGCGAGGCCATCGAGGCCGAGGCCGGGACGAGCATCTGCGATGCCGCCCTGGCCCACGGCATCGAGATCGAGCACGCCTGCGAGAAGTCCTGCGCCTGCACCACCTGCCACGTCGTCGTGCGCGAGGGCTACGACTCCCTCGGCGAGCCCACCGAGGACGAGGAGGACATGCTGGACAAGGCGTGGGGCCTGGAGCCGGAGTCCCGACTGTCCTGTCAGGCCCTGGTGGCCGAAGAGGACCTGGTGGTGGAGATCCCCAAGTACACCATCAACATGGTCTCCGAGGGGCACTGAATCCCTGAGCCAGGCCCCCGGTTCGCCGGGGGCGGAATGAGTTCCGCGCGGGGGGTGGGGCAGGGGGGCATCAGGGCCTCGACGGCAGGGATGCCGTCGTGGAGCCTACACGGACGTATGTACGGCGTCCCTGATGCCCCGCTGCCCCGCCCCCCGCGCCCCAAAAAGGCCACCGCGACCCATCCGACGGAGCTTGTGCCATGAAGTGGACCGACAGCCGAGACATCGCCATCGCCCTGGACGAGGCCCACCCCGACGTGGACCCGCAGTGGGTGCGTTTCACCGACCTCCACCGCTGGGTCACCGAACTCGAGGAGTTCGATGACGACCCCGAGGGGTCCAACGAGAAGGTCCTCGAGGCCATCCAGATGATGTGGCTGGACGAGCGCGAGGACTGAGCCGCCGCCCCACGTTGGCAGCCTCCCTGCCGGCCGCGTATAATCGCTGGCTTTCCAATCCGTGATCCAGCGTCCATTTTCAGGGAGTCAGCATGGCTGTCGAGCGTACCCTCTCCATCATCAAGCCCGACGCGGTGGCGCAGAACGTCATCGGCGAGATCTACTCGCGCTTCGAGCGCGCCGGTCTCCAGGTCGTCGCCGCCCGCATGACTCATCTCGGCCGCGAGCAGG
This sequence comes from Thiohalospira halophila DSM 15071, assembly GCF_900112605.1. Classification (NCBI taxonomy): domain Bacteria; kingdom Pseudomonadati; phylum Pseudomonadota; class Gammaproteobacteria; order Thiohalospirales; family Thiohalospiraceae; genus Thiohalospira; species Thiohalospira halophila. The sequence goes on along the minus strand of NZ_FOMJ01000003.1, from coordinate 96,434 downwards.
CCGAGGGCTTCTACGCCGTTCACCGCGAGCGGCCCTTCTTCAACGCCCTGGTGGAGTTCATGATGTCCGGTCCCATCATGGTCCAGGTCCTGGAGGGCGAGGACGCCATCCGCAAGAACCGCGAGATCATGGGCGCGACCAACCCGGCCGAGGCCGAGGCGGGCACCATCCGTCACGACTACGCCGAGAGCATCGACGCCAACGCCGCCCACGGCTCCGACTCCCCGGAGACCGCGGCCACCGAGATCGCCTTCTTCTTCGACAGCAACGACATCCACAGCCGCGGCTGATAGCGCCGCCGGAGAGCCCGCCGCCATGGCCACCGAGGGTCCCGTCAATCTCCTGGGTCTCGATCGCGAGGGCCTCGCCGACTTCCTTACGGGGCTCGGCGAGAAGCCCTTCCGGGCGGCGCAGGTTCAGAAGTGGATCCACCAGATGGGCGTCAGCGACTTCGGCGAGATGACCAATCTCTCCAAGTCGCTGCGCGCCCGGCTCGCCGAACACGCCCGCGTGGACGTCCCCACGGTGATTGCCGACCGCACCGCCAGTGACGGCACCCGCAAGTGGCTGCTGGAGCTGGACGATGGCAACGCCATCGAGACGGTCTTCATCCCCGAGGACGGGCGGGGGACCCTCTGCATCTCCTCCCAGGTGGGGTGCGCGCTGGAGTGCAGCTTCTGCGCCACCGGCTATCAGGGCTTCAACCGCAACCTCTCGGCGGCGGAGATCATCGCCCAGGTCCGGGTGGCGGCGGAGGCGCTGGGGCACGACCCGCGTTCCAGCAACCGGGTGCTCACCAACGTGGTCCTCATGGGCATGGGCGAGCCGCTCTTGAATTTCGACAATGTCGTCCGCGCGATGGAGATCATGATGGACGACAATGCCTACGGGCTGGGCCGGCGCCGGGTGACGCTCTCCACCTCCGGCGTGGTCCCCGCCCTCTACCGGCTGAGGGAGGTGAGCAACGTCAGCCTCGCCATCTCCCTGCACGCCCCCAACGACGAGCTGCGCGACGAGCTCGTGCCGCTGAACCAGAAGTATCCCATCCAGGAGCTGCTGGAGGCGTGCCGCCACTACGTGGAGGGCGAGGCCCGGCGGAAGATCACCTTCGAGTACGTCCTCATCCGCGGCGTCAACGACGCCCCGGAGCACGCCCGGGAGCTGGCGCGGCTGCTCAAGGGGATCCCCTCCAAGATCAACCTGATCCCCTTCAATCCCTTCCCCGACTCGGGCTACTCGGCGCCGGATCTGTCCGCGGTGAACGCCTTCCGCGACCGGCTCATCCAGGCCGGTTACGTCACCGTGACCCGCAAGACCCGGGGGGATGACATCGACGCCGCCTGCGGCCAGCTCGCCGGCCAGTTCCAGGACAAGACCAAACGGCGCTTCCGGCAGGTGCCGGTGGTGGCGGAGGGTCCTGCATGAGGCGAAAGCTGCGTGCCCTGAGCGCCGTGATACTGCTGGCTGCGCTCCTGGCCGGCTGCGCCTCGGCGCCCTCCGGCTCGGCCCGGGAAGATGCCGAGGCGGCCGATGCCAATGCCCGCCTGGGGCTGGCCTACCTGGAGCAGGGGGATTACCAGCGCGCCCGGACCAAGCTCCAGCGCGCCCTGAAGTTCGCCCCCGAGCATGCGGACGCCCACCACTACCTGGCCGAGCTCTATCGCCGGCTGGAGGAGCCGGAGCGGGCCAGGGAGCACTATGCGGCGGCCCTGGAGGCGACCCCCGAGGCGCCGGCCCTGAACAACAACGTCGGCGTCTTCCGGTGCGAGCAGGGCGAGGTGGACGGCGCGGTGGCGGCCTTCGAGACCGCGGCTGCCGATCCGGTCTACGAGCGCCGCGCCCACGCCCTGGGCAATGCCGGGGAGTGCCTGAAGGAGGCCCAGCGCCTGGAGGAGGCGGCGGCGTACTACCGCCGTGCCCTCGCCGTCGACGGGGCACCGCGCCGATTCCTGCGAGAGCTGGCCGGGATCCAGTACCAGCGAGAGGCGTACCTCTCCGCTCGGGGTTTCCTGGAGCGCTATATCGACGCCGTGGATGAGCCTGCTATGGCGGCCCTGGAACTGGGGGCGCGGATCGAGCGCGCCCTGGGCAACCCCGCCGGTGCCCGCGCCTATCGCCGCGACCTGGAGGAACGCAACAATGGCTGAGGGCCGCACCCAGCCCCTGCGAGGCATTCGCGGCATGGGGGACCGCCTGCCGGCGGAGACCCCCTGGTGGCAGCAGCTGGAGGCGGCCGTGCGGCGCGTGGTGCGCACCTACGGCTATCGCGAGCTGCGCCTGCCGGTGATGGAGTCCACCGAGCTTTTCAAGCGCTCCATCGGCGAGGTCACCGACATCGTCGAGAAGGAGATGTACACCTTCGAGGACCGCAACGGCGACAGCCTGACCCTACGCCCCGAGGGGACCGCCGGCGCCGTCCGCGCCGGGATCCAGCACGGCCTGGTAAACCAGGGCGCCCAGCGGCTCTGGTACATGGGCCCCATGTTCCGCCACGAGCGGCCCCAGAAGGGCCGCTATCGCCAGTTTCACCAGGTGGGCGTGGAGGCCTTCGGGATCGCCACACCGGATCTGGACGCCGAGATCATCCTCATGAGTGCCCGGATGCTTCGGGCCGTGGGCCTCGAAGGTCTTCGCCTGGAACTCAATACCCTGGGTAGCGCGGAGTCGCGCGCTGCCTATCGGGAGGAACTCGTGGCCTACCTGCGTCAGCACGAGGCCGACCTGGACGAGGACAGCCGCCGGCGGCTGGATTCCAATCCGCTCCGGATCCTGGACACCAAGAATCCCGATACCCGGGCCATCCTCGAGGGCGCCCCGCGCATGGCGGACAGCCTGGACGAGGAGTCCCGCAACGATTTCGACGAACTCTGCCGCCGCCTGGATGCCGCCGGCGTGGAGTACACCGTCAATCCCCAGCTTGTCCGCGGCCTGGACTATTACACCAAGACCGTCTTCGAGTGGATCACCGACGACCTGGGCGCCCAGGGTACGGTCTGTGCCGGCGGCCGCTACGACGGCCTGGTGGAGCAGCTCGGCGGCCCGGCGACCCCGGCGGCCGGCTTCGCCGCCGGCCTGGAGCGGCTGGTGGCACTCATGGCCGAGCGCGACCCGGAGCTCCCGGAGCGCGCCGGGCCCCACGCCTACCTGGTGGTCGCCGGCGACCGCGCGGCGGAGCAGGCCGACGGCCTGGCCGAGGCCCTGCGCGATCGGCTGCCGGATCTGCGCCTCATCCGCCACTGCGGCGGCGGCAGTTTCAAGTCCCAGATGAAGCGCGCCGATCGCAGCGGCGCCGCCGTCGCCCTGATCCTGGGCGATGACGAGGCCGAGGCCGGCGAGGTGACCTGGCGGCCGCTTCAAGGCGGAGGAGAGCAGGAACGTCTGGAGCTGGACGCCGCGGCGGACCGGCTGAAAGGGGTTATCGATGCAGCGGAATCGCTCGGTTAAGGCGGCGCGCCGCGCGCGTGTGCGCAAGAGGAGGACAGCATGGAAAATGGTGCAACGGACGAGGAACGAGCAGAGGCGCTCCAGCAGTGGTGGCAGCGCTGGGGCCGACTCATTATCGTCGGAGTCGTCCTCGTCGTCCTGACCATTGTCGGGACGCGGCTCTGGTTCGACCATCAGGCCAGCCAGGCCGAGGCAGCGGCGGCCCTCTACAGCCGCCTCCAGCTCCAGCACGGCAGTGGATCCACGGAGGCCGCCGATGAGCTGGGCCAGCGGCTGATGGAGGAGTTCGCCGGGACGCCGTACGCCTCCCTGGCGGCCCTCTACCGGGCCCGCATGGCGGCCGACCAGGGTGACTACGAGCGGGCCGCCGGCCTCGCGGAATGGGCCGGCGAGCGTGCCGAGCCGGTGGCCGTGCGGCCGGCGGCGGAGCTGCGCCGGGCGCGGCTGCTGCTGGAGCTGGAGAAGGCCGGTGAGGCAGCGGAGCTGGCCGCCGGCGTCGCCGAGGCCCATCCCGCCTACGCCGGCACGGCCCGGGCCATCGAGGGCGAGGCCCGGTCCGCCAATGGCGAGCTGGAGGCGGCCCTGGCGGCCTACCGGTCGGCCCGCCAGGCGCGGACTGGCCAGAGCCGCCTGCTGGACATGAAGATCGACGACCTCACCAGCCGCCTTGCCGCGGAGGAATCATGATCCGAACCGCTCTGGTGGCCGCCGGCAGTCTGCTGCTCGCGGCCTGCGGGAGCACTCCGGTGAATCCCCCCTCGCCGTTGCCCGACTACAAGGACCGGATTACCACCGAGACCCAGTGGAAGACCCGGATCGGTCGGGGGACCGAGGGCGATCACCTTCGCCTGGCCCCCGCCGTGGGAGATGGGGCCATTTTCGCCACCTCCCGGGACGGCGTGGTCCGGGCGGTGGAGGCGGACTCCGGCCTTACCCGCTGGGAGCGCGACCTGGACGCCCGCTTGACCGGAGGTACCGGCTACGGCAATGGCCGCGTCGTGGTGGCTACCGGGGATGGCGAGGTCCGGGCCCTGGATGCAGAGACCGGTGAGCGTCTCTGGCGCGGCCAGGTCTCCGCCGCCGTGCTCTCCGCCCCCGCGGTCACCGAGTCGGTGATCGCCGTCCACAGCAGCGACGGCAAGCTCTTCGGCCTCAATGCCGATGACGGCAACCAGCGGTGGGTCTACGACCGTACCGTCCCCTCCCTGACCCTGCGCGGCACCAGCGCCCCCCGGATCGCCGACGGCTACTTCGTGGACGGCTTCGGCAGCGGGCGCATCGCCGCCATCGACGGTCGCAGCGGGGCCGTGGAGTGGGAGGCCGCCGTGGCCACCCCCAGCGGCCGGTCCGAACTCGAGCGCATGGTGGACGTGGATGCCCCGCCGGTGGTGGCGAACGGCACCGTCTATGCCGCCGCCTACCAGGGGCGGACCATCGCCGTGGACCTGGATACCGGGGATACCCGCTGGAGCCGGGAGATCCCCGGCCATGCCGGGGTGGCCGTGGCCGGCGGGACCGTCTACGTGGTCGACTCCGAGGATCGCCTCTGGGCCCTGGACGCCCGGGGCGGGGAAACCCTCTGGCGCCGGGATGACCTCGCCTACCGCAGCCTCTCCGCGCCGGCGGTGAAGGGAGACTGGCTGCTGGTGGCCGATTACGAGGGCTTCCTCCACATCCTGAACCGCCAGGAGGGCCACCTGGTGGGGCGCCACGATCTCCACGCCGAGCCGCCGGCCCCCGACGAGCCGGATGGCCTGAGCCGCAAGCCGGTGCGCAGCGTCCTCGCTGCCCCGGTGGTGGTCGACGAAGCGGTCTACATCCTCGACCGCGCCGGCCGCCTGCAGCGGCTGACCCTCACGCCCTCGGGGGACTAGGGTACGGGCCGGTGGTCGGCCCTTCCTGTTAGAATACCCCCATGAAACCGATCCTTGCCCTGGTGGGCCGCCCCAACGTGGGCAAGTCCACCCTCTTCAATCGCCTGACCCGCAGTCGGGATGCCCTGGTGGCCGACTTCCCCGGTCTCACCCGCGATCGCCAGTACGGCGAGGCGCGCGTGGGGGATCGCGACCTCGTGCTCATCGATACGGGCGGTCTGGGCGCGGCCAGCGACGACGTCGAGGCCGGCATGGAGGACCAGGCCTGGCAGGCCGTGGACGAGGCCGATGGTGTGATCTTCCTGGTGGATGGCCGCGACGGCCTCTCCGCCGGTGACCAGGCCGTGGCCACCGGACTGCGCGAGCGCGGCGTCCCGGTCACCCTGGTGGTGAACAAGGGCGAGGGGCTTCCCCGGGAGGCCACGGCGGCGGAATTCTACGCCCTCGGCCTGGGCGAACCCCGGGTCATCTCCGCCGCCCACGGCCAGGGCGTCGTCTCCGCCGTGGAGGCGGCCCTACCGCCTGAACCCGAGGGGGAAGAAGAGCCCGGGGAGGCGCCCGACGCCGGGATCCCCGTCGCCGTGGTGGGCCGCCCCAACGTCGGCAAGTCCACCCTGGTCAATCGCCTGCTGGGCGAGGAGCGGGTGCTGGTCCACGACGGCGCCGGGACCACCCGGGATGCCGTGCGCGTCCCCTTCGAGCGGGACGGTGAGCGCTGGACCCTCATCGATACCGCCGGCGTTCGCCGCCGCTCCAAGGTCCACGAGACGGTGGAGAAGTTCTCCATCGTGAAGACCCTGCAGGCGGTGGATGCCGCCGGCGTGGTCATCCTGGTCATGGACGCCCGGGAGGGGATCACCGACCAGGATGCCCACCTCATCGGCCACGTCATCGACGCCGGCCGCGCCCTGGTGCTGGCCATCAACAAGTGGGACCACCTGCCGCCGGAGCAGAAGGAGAAGGTCCGGCGGGATATCGACCGGCGCTTGCCCTTCGTCGACTTCGCTCGCCGCCGGTTCGTCTCCGCCCTCCACGGGACCGGGGTGGGCAAGCTCCTGGACGATGCCCGCCGCGCCTGGACCAGTGCCGGCCGCGACCTGCCCACCAGCGACCTCAATCGCCTGCTGGAGGATGCCGTGGCGGCCCACCAGCCGCCCATGGTGCGCGGTCGCCGGATCAAGCTGCGCTATGCCCACCAGGCGGGGACCCATCCGCCGAGTATCGTGGTCCACGGCAACCAGGCCTCCAAAGCGCCGGAGGCCTACCGGCGCTACCTCATCAACACCTTCCGCAAGCACTTCAAGCTGGAGGGCACGCCCCTGCGCCTGGAGCTGCGCACCGGCGACAACCCCTACGCCGGCAAGAAGAACCCCCTGACCAAGAGCCAGGAAGACCAGCGCCGCCGCGCCCGCCGCCGCGGCCGCAAGCGCTACGGCTAGCTTCCGGTGGCCCCGGCCGGGCGCAATTCCCGGCCACGGTCGGTTCCTGTCGGGCCAGGAAATCGGCAACAGGATCGGCAATAATCGGTCTTTTGTTTTCCCTAGGGGCCTGTTCATCAGGGCATTAATGCCGATACTATGATCGGCAATGAGTGTCCTGAATTTCTCGCTGCAGCCGCTCTATCCGGCACCCTCGGCCTCCTTCCGCGAAGGAGCGGATACGCTCGTGCGCGAGGCCTCACGGCTCCAGGGAACTCTCCATCCGAAAACCCGGCAGGGCATCGCGGCGTTGCTGGGTCTGATGAACAGCTACTACTCCAACCTCATCGAGGGGCACCGGACCAATCCCCGGGAGATCGAGCAGGCCCTCCGGGACGAGTACTCCGCCGATCCCGCTGAGCGCGATCTCCAGCTCGAGGCGGTGGCCCATGTGGAAACGGAAGAGGAAGTCCGGGCCGAGATGGACCGGGATCGATCGTTGAATCCCGCCTCGGCGGATTTTCTGTGCTGGATCCATGAACGTTTCTACAGCCGGCTTCCGGAAGAGCTGCGTTACGTCGAGGGTGACTCCGGCGAACGACATCCCGTCCTGCCCGGTCAGCTCCGCCCCCGCGGCGTCAGCATAGGGCGCCATGTCCCACCGGACGCCGGGGAACTCCCCACTCTCCTGGAGGCATTCGGGAAGGGCTATGACATCACGCGGCTGCACCATCCCGAGAATCTGGCCGCGGCCTTTGCCGCCCACCATCGGCTGCTCTGGATTCACCCCTTCCTGGATGGCAACGGCCGGGTCGCCCGTATCCTCCTTCAGGCGCATCTGCACCGGCTGGAGCTGCTGGGAGAGGGGCTCTGGTCCATGGCTCGCGGTCTGGCACGAGGGAGCACTCGCTATCGCAAGCTCCTGTCCGCGGCGGATGCCCGGAAGCACGATATGCTCGACGGCCGCGGCCACCTGACGGAGCGCGGGTTGCTGGAGTTCTGCGAGTTCATGAACGAGACCGCTCTCGACCAGGTACGCTTCATGGGGGAGATCCTCGAACTGGAGACCCTGACCGAGCGTATCCGGCGGTTCGTGGAATCCAGCCCGGATCTCCGTCCCGAGGCCTTTTACCTGCTGAGAGAGGCCGCCCTGCGAGGCGAGATTCCCCGGGGCGAGGCCGCCCGAGTCACCAGCCTCGGTGAGCGCACGGCGCGGGACCTGGTCAGGGAGCTGCTCGGGGAGGGGCTGCTGGAGAGCGACTCCCCGAAGGGGCCGGTACGTATGGGATTCCCCACGTCGGCGGCGGAGGCCTATTTCCCCCGGCTGTTCCTGCCTTCCTGAGGATTCAGTCGCCGCGAACGGCCGTCGCCAGCAGCGGCGCAAGGGGCACGGCGTTGGTGGGGTGGGCGATGGAGTCGGTGGAGTGGACGGTGCCCACGCCGGCGGCGGCGATGGCCTCTTCCGCCCCCTCGGCGAAGAGGGCGTGGGTGACCACCGCGTCCACCCGGGCGGCGCCGGCGGCGAAGGCGGCCTCCGCGGCCCGGGCCAGGGTGAGCCCGGAGCTGGCGACGTCGTCCAGCAGGACCACGTCGCGACCCTCCAGCTCCGCCGGGGGCAGGGTGATGGTGACGTCGCGGTCGCCGCGCCGCTCCTTGGCGCCGACGGCCCAGTCCAGCCCCGCCGGTTCGGCCACCTTCCGCACCCACTGCTCCGATTCGGCATCCGGGCCCACCACCACGGCGCCGGGCCACTGGTGGCCAATGTGGGCGCGCAGGGGGTCGGCGGCGCTCACCGCCACCGCGCGGTGGGCGGGCACCGCCTCGGCCAGGTCGCGCACCCGGTGGAGGTGGGGATCCACGGTGATCACCGTGTCGAAGAGGTCGGCCAGGAATTCCCCGATGATGCGCTGGCTCACCGATTCCCCGGGATGGAAGGCGGCATCCTGGCGCATGTAGCAGAGGTAGGGGGCTACCAGGGTCAGCGGCCCGGCCCCGGCCTCGCGCGCGGTCCGTGCGGCCAGAAGCAGCTCGATGAGCTTGTCGTTGGGCCGGTCCAGGCTGCGGCAGAAGAGCAGGGGCTCGGGACTCGGCGGCGGCAGCCGCAGCCGGCTCTCGCCGTCGGGGAAGCGGTGGAGCTCCACCGCCGAGGCCGGCAGCCCCAGCTCGGTCGCCAGCGCCTCGCCGGCGGCGAGGTAGTCGGGGAAGGTCACCAGGTGCATTACAGCTCCATGTGGAGGCGGCTGATCTGGTCGGGCTCGCCGATGGTGTAGCCGCTGTCTTCCCGGCAGTAGGCCACCGCGAAGTGGAAGTCGGCCCGGAATTCGGCGTGGATCCGGTAGAGGGGATCGCCGGCGCGCACGGTATCCCCGATCTTGGCCAGCAGGTCGACGCCGGCCCCCTTGTCCATGGGGGCGCCGGCCAGCCGCGCGGCGTGGGCCAGGCGCTTGTTGTCGATGGCGACCACGGTACCGTCGCAGTCGGCGACGATCTCTTCGGTGAGCTGCCCCGGGGTCGTCTCCAGCTCCTGGGCCCCCTGGCCGGCGATGATGGCCTGCATCTTGGACAGCGCCCGGCCGGACTCCAGGATGTCCCGGGCGATGGCGTAGCCCTGGCCGCCGCGCACGTCGGGGTCGAACTCGATGATCCGGCCGGCCAGGCGCAGGGACTTCTGCAGCAGGTCGTGGGGCGCGTCCGGATCGTTCTCCAGGACCTGCATGACGTCCCGCGCCTCCAGCACCGGGCCGATGCCGCGGCCCACCGGCTCGGCACCGTCGGTGATGATCACCTCCAGGTGGATGCCCACCCGGTCACCCACGTACTCGAAGAGCTTGCGCAGGCGCATGGCCTCGCGCATGTGGCGGACCTTGGCGGTGGGCCCCACCGGGATGTCCAGCACCAGGTGGGTGGAGCCGGCGGCGAGTTTCTTGGAGAGGATGGAGGCGATCATCTGGCCCATGGAGTCGATGCCCAGGGGGCGCTCCACCGAGATGAGGATGTCGTCCGCCGGCGCCAGCCGGGCGGTGCCGCCCCAGGCCAGGCAGGCGCGCTCGCGCCGCACCACGCGGTGCATGGCGTCCGGGGATAGCTCCACTTCGGAGAGGACCTCCATGGTGTCGGCGGTGCCGGCCGGTGAGGTGATGGCGCGGCTGGAGGTCTTGGGCATGAGCATGCCGTGGGCGGCGACGATGGGGACCACCACCATGGTGGTGCGGTTGCCCGGGATGCCGCCGATGCAGTGCTTGTCCACCACCACCGGCTCGTGCCAGTCCAGCCGGCTGCCGGAGTCGGTCATGGCGCGGGTGAGGTGGAGGATCTCCTCCCGGTCCAGGCCGCCGGGGCCGGAGGCCACCAGGAAGGCGGCGATCTCCATCTTGGAGTAGCGGCTGGCGGTGATGTCGTCGATGATTCCTCGAAAGTCCTCGACCTCCAGGCGATCCCCGGCGATCTTGCGGCGAATGGCCTCCATGGAGCGGGGCGGCTCTGCCTGGGCCACCCTCACCGTCGCCCCCTCGTCCAGCTCCAGCTGGGTGAAGGCCTGCTCGGAGAGCCCTACCTCGTCGGCCCCCACTAGGTTGGGGTCGTCGACGACGTTCAGGACGGCGTAGATGGTCTGGCCATTGTTGGTGATGGCCACCTTGTTCAGCGCCTGGAAACCCTCGGCGCGGTAGATGGCGCAGTCGCGGTGGAGGTAGGCGACATTCTCGCGGTAGGTGTCGATGGCCACCCGGCGAGTGTTCAGGGTGTCCTCCACCGTGCCGTTGCTGCTCTGGTTCACGACTGGCTCCCGTTGGGGGACCCGGCAGGGTCAGTAGGTCAGGGTGGCGACGTCGTCCTCGATGACCTCGCCGAGGAAGGCCGCGCCACCGGCGGCCCCGTCCAGCTCCGGGATGGCGTTGTCCACGGTGAGGTCGTTCTCGTCCATGGCACCGCCGCAGGCGTAGAACTTCACCCCGGCCTCGTGGGCATCCTGCATGAAGGAGTAGACCGACTTCTGGTTGTCCTCGCCGGGGAAGAGCTCCTCGGCGACGCCGGGCTTGAACAGCGCCACGTTGCGGGAGGCGAAGTACATCTCCACCTCCAGGTCCAGGGTCGTCGCCACGATGGCCTGGAAGAAGGGGGCGCCCAGGGTCCAGGGCCGGTCCGGCTCCGTGTTCAGGAGCATGATGACGATCTTGCGCTTCTCCATGGCGGCCTCCGTCGCTTGGGTGGAATGCCCGGAATTTAACCACAGCCGGCGCGGTGACGCATGCGACCCACCCATGTGGCACTGCCGATGGTTGTCCAGGGTTCCCGACTGAACCATGCTGGGGAAGATCCAAGGCATCTCCGGGAGTGGCAGACATGACAGCGGTTTCCGTTACCGTGAATGGCGAGACACGCGAGGCGGACGTCGCCTCGGATACCCCCCTGCTGTGGCTGTTGCGCGACGACTTCGGCCTTACCGGGACCAAGTACGGCTGCGGCATCGCCCAGTGCGGCGCCTGCACCGTCCACTTGGACGGCCAGCCGGTACGCGCCTGCACCACCACCGCGACCCAGGCCGACGGCCGGCGCGTGGATACCGTGGAGGGGCTCGCCAACGGCGAGGAGCTGCACCCCCTGCAGGCGGCCTGGATCGCCGAGAACGTGCCCCAGTGCGGCTTCTGCCAGTCCGGCCAGCTTATGAGCGCCGCCGACCTGCTGGCCCGCAACCCCGAGCCCACGGATGCCGACATCGACGCGGCCCTGGCCAGCAACCTCTGCCGCTGCGGGACCTACCAGCGCATCCGGCGCGCGGTCCATCGCGCGGCGCAGGACATGAAGGAGCAGGGCTGATGAGTCAGGGCACCGAATCCGAACATCGTTTCCGCGTCAGCCGGCGCAACTTCCTCAAGGCCGGCGCCGTCGCCGGCGGCGGCCTCCTGCTGGGGCTGAACCTCCCGGTGGGCGGGCGCATGGCCCGTGCCGAGGAGGGGGCCACCGAGGGCGCCGACTTCGCCCCCAACGCCTGGATCCGGATCACCGCCGACGACCAGGTGACGGTGCTGGTGGACCGCTCGGAGATGGGCCAGGGGGTGATGACGGCCCTGCCCATGCTCATCGCCGAGGAGCTGGAGGCCGACTGGGATCGCATCGCCACCGAATTCGCCCCCGCCGACGAGGCCTATACCAACAGCCTCCTGGGGAGCCAGACCACCGGCGGCTCCACCGCCATCCGCAATGCCTGGCGGCCCCTGCGCGAGGCCGGCGCCGCCGCCCGGGAGATGCTGGTGGCCGCTGCCGCCCAGCGCTGGGGCGTCGAATTCCAGGCCTGCGAGGCCTCGGGGCAGGTCGTTCGCCACCCGGCCAGCGGCCGTTCTGCCACCTACGGCGAGCTGGCCGCGGCCGCCGCCGAGCGCGAGGTGCCGGAGACGGTCTTCCTCAAGGACCCCAAGGACTACCGCCTCATCGGCACCCCGCGGGATCGCCTGGACGCCCCGGCCAAGGTGGACGGCTCCGCCCGCTACGGCATGGACGTCCAGCTCGACGGTCTGCTCACCGCCCAGGTGGTCCGTTGCCCGGTCATCGGCGGCCGGGTCCGCTCCTTCGACGCCGAGCAGGCGCGCCAGGTCCCCGGCGTGCGACAGGTGGTGGAGATCGACGCCGGTGTAGCGGTCATTGCCGACGGCTTCTGGCCGGCCAGCAAGGGTCGCGAGGCGCTGTCGGTGGAGTGGGACTACGGCGAGAACGCGGATCTGACCTCCATCGCCATCGAGCGCCGCTTCCGCGAGGCCGCCGACAGTGGCGAGGCGGCCACGGCCCGCAGCGAGGGGGATGTGGAATCGGCTCTGTCCGGCGCGGCACGCACCGTGGAGGCGGAGTACGAGGTCCCCTTCCTGGCCCATGGCTGCATGGAGCCCATGAACTGCACCGCCCGAATCGCTGACGGCGTCTGCGAGGTCTGGGCGCCCACCCAGAACCAGACGGCGACCCAGGAGGTCGCGGCGAAGATCAGCGGCCTGCCCAAGGAGCAGGTACGGGTCCATACCACCTTCCTGGGCGGCGGCTTCGGCCGGCGCTCCCACACCGACTTCGTCGCCGATGCCGTGGCCTGCGCGAAGGCCGCCGGCGCCCCGGTGAAGGTCATGTGGACCCGGGAGGAGACGACCCGCCACGACCACTACCGCCCGGCCACCTACAACCGGCTGGCCGCCGCCATCGATGAGGATGGCCAGGTCAGCGGCTGGCGGCACCGCATCGTCGGTCCCTCCATCATGGGGAATATCGGCATGATCGGGCCGGAGGAACCCATGGATCGAACCTCCGTGGAGACGGCCAAGGAGGTCCCCTACGGCCTGGCCAGTATCCACGTGGACTACGTCCGCACCGACACCCCGGTGCCGTTGTGGTGGTGGCGCTCCGTGGGCCACTCCCAGAACGACTACATCCGCGAGGCCTTCTTCGACGAGGTCGCGGCGGCCGCCGGGGAAGACCCCTTCGAGCTGCGTCGGCGGCTGCTACCCGAGGGGGATCGCAACCGCCGGGTGCTGGAGCGCGCCGCCCGCGAGGCCGGCTGGGGCGAGCCATTGCCCGAGGGGCGGGCCCGCGGCATCGCCGTGGTCCACGCCTTCGGCAGCTACTGCGCCGAGGTGGCCGAGGTCTCCGTGAGCGATAACAACGAGGTCCGCGTCCACCGTGTCCATGTCGCCATCGACTGTGGCCCGGCGGTAAACCCTGAGATCATTGCCGAGCAGATGGAGAGCGGCGTCGCCTACGGCCTCTCCGCCGCCCTGCACGAGGCCGTCACCGTGGACCGTGGGCAGGTGGAGCAGGGCAACTTCGATGACTATCGGATCCTGCGTATCGATCAGATGCCCGAGGTCCATACCCACATCGTCGACAGCGACCAGGAGCCCGGCGGCGTCGGCGAGCCCGGTACGCCGCCCATCGCCCCGGCCATGGTCAACGCCATCCGCGCCATCACCGGGGAGCCGGTGCGCCGGCTGCCGCTTACCCGGGCCGGCTACCAGCCCGCCTAGGCCGTGGACGCCCGTTCGGGGTACGCCCGGGGCGGTGACGCCGCTGTGGTCGCCGCGGCGCGGCAGTGGCTGGCCGACGGTCATGCCGTGCATCTGGTCACCGTGGTCCGGACCTGGGGCTCCTCGCCCCGCCCTCCGGGCGCCCTGATGGCCCGGCGGGATGACGGGGCCGTGGTGGGTTCCGTCTCCGGCGGCTGCGTCGAGTCGGCCATCGCCGAACACCTCCCGGCGCCGGGGCAGCCGCCGGCCACCCTCACCTGGAGTGGTGACGAGGCCCGGCGGGCCGGGCTCCCCTGCGGCGGTACCCTGGAGCTGCTGGCCGAGGGGCTGGAACCCGGGGCGGATCGCGGTCTCGGGGAGGTGGCGGCTGCCCTGGAGCGCAGCGAGGCCGTGCGTCGCCGGGTGGTGTGTGCCACCGGCACGGTCGCCGTGGAGACGGATCACGGTGGCCCGGATCTCCTCCGGGAGGGCGGGGCGGTGGACAAGCGCTTCGGCCCCGCCTGGCGGCTGCTGGTCGTCGGCGCAGGGGAGCTGGGCAGCCACCTGGCCGCCATGGCCCGGCGACTGGACTACCACGTCATCGTCTGCGAGCCGCGGGAGGAGTTCCGGGCCGCCTTCGACGAGTCGGGGGTGGAACTCACCCCCGCCATGCCGGACGACTCGGTGGACGGTCTCGCCCCCACGCCCCGGGATGCGGTGGTCACCACCACCCACGATCCCCGCCTGGACGATCTCGCCCTGGAGGCGGCGCTGGTCAGCCCGGCGGGCTATGTGGGCGCGCTGGGCTCGAAGCGGACCAATGACCAGCGCCGGGAGCGGCTGCGTGAGCTGGGCCTCTCGGCCGCGGCGGTAGCGCGGCTGCGGGGCCCCGTGGGGCTGGCCATCGGCAGCCGTACCCCGGCGGAGATCGCCGTGGCCATCCTGGCGGAGATGACCGCCGAGCGGCGTGGTGCGGTGGATTCGGCGTGATCACCGGGGTCCTGCTGGCGGCCGGGGCGGGGACGCGCTTCGGCCCGCGCTCCAAGCTCCTGCATCCCCTGGCCGATGGGACGCCAGTGGCCGCGGCCGCGGCCACCTCCCTGCTGGGCGGTGTGGACCGGGCAGTGGCGGTGGTCCGGCCGGGCCGGGGGGAGGTCGAACCGGGTCAACTGGCCGAGCGGCTGGCGGCAGCGGGGCTGGAGGTAGTGACCGCGCCGACGGCCGAGCGCGGCATGGGGGCGAGCCTGGCCGCCGGGGTTGCCGCCGCGGAGGGGGCAACGGGCTGGGTCGTCGCGCTGGCGGACATGCCCTGGATCGCCCCGGCCACCGTGGCCGCAGTGGCCGGAGCACTGCGCGACGGGGCGCCGCTGGCAGCGCCCTTCCACGCCGGTCGGGGGGGCCATCCCGTGGGCTTTGCCGCCGAACTGGGGCCGGCACTCCGGGGGCTCGATGGCGATATCGGGGCCCGGCCGGTGGTCGCAGCGCACCGGGAACGGCTGGTGGCAATACCGGTGGAGGACCCGGGGATCCATCGGGATCTCGATCGACCCGAGGACGGGGAGGGGGCAACGACGGGCTGAATCCTTCGGGCCTTGAACGGGCCTTGAACGGGTCTGGGCCGGGGGTCGGGCTCAGGCCCGGTGCCCCGGCTCAGTCCAGTTCCTCGAGGTCGGCGCCATCCCCCTCCACCCGGTTGCGGCCGCCATGCTTGGCGCGGTAGAGGGCCTCGTCCGCCCGCGCCTGGAGGGAGTGCAGGGAGTCTCCCGGCCCGGCGGCGGCTAGGCCGAAGCTCATGGTGATGGGCCGCCCCGGAACGAACTCCTGGGCCCCGATGGTCCCGCGCAGTCGCTCGACCAGCTTGAAGGCCTCCTCGGCAGAGGTCTCCGGCAGGACCAGGACGAACTCCTCCCCGCCCCAGCGCCCCGCCAGATCCGCCGCCCGGAGGTCCGCGCGCAGGGTATTGGCCACCCCCTGGAGCACCGTGTCCCCCACCAGGTGGCCCAGGTCGTCGTTGACCGCCTTGAAGTGGTCGATATCGCCCATGACCAGCACCAGGTCGTGCTGGTAGCGCTGGGCCACGGAGAGCAGCCGCCCGCCCTGCGCCTCGAACTCCCGGCGATTGAGCAGGCCGGTGAGGTAGTCGATCTTGGCATCCCGGTGGTCGGTGATATCGCGGACAATGGCATAGAGGCCGCGGACCCGGCCGCGGGCGTCGCGGTGGGGCAGGTAGTCGCCGTGGAGCGTCCGGGTAGTCCCGTCCGGCAGGGGGATGTCGTCCTCGTAGCTCACCCGCTCCCCGGCCAGGGCCGCCTCCAGGTAGGGGCGGACGCGGTCGTAGGCCTCCTGGCCCACGAACTCCAGTACGGAGCGGCCGCGCAGTTCATCGCCCTCCACGCCGAAGCGCTCGCGGTAGGCGGCGTTGACCTCGCGGTAGCGCTGGTCGGCATCGATGTAGGCAATGAGGGCGGGGACGGCGTCCAGGAGCAGCCCGCGCCTGTCGCGCTCCTCGGCGTGGTCCTGGACCCGGTGCAGGCTGGCGGCCAGGGCGCCGGAGGCCAGCTCCAGCAGGCGGCACTCGGCCTTTCCGAAGTGGCCCGGCTGGCGGGCGTAGACCTTGAGGACGCCCCACGGTCGGCCCTCGTAGGTGAGGGGGACGAGGATCCCGGAGCGGAAGCCTACCTTCTGGACCAGTTCCCGCAGCTCGGAGGAGAGGCGGTGGTCGGTGGCGGTGTCCTCTACCAGCAGGCTCTCCTCGCTGGAGTAGGCCAGGCCGGTGAGCGAGCCCTGGATGGGTACCTCCAGGCCCGCCTGATCGGTCGCGATGCCGGCCACGGCGCGATAGACCAGCGCGTCTTCACGCACCTCTTCCATGGCCGCCCCCTCGGCCCCGGTGAGCTCCAGGGCGATCTCCACCACCCGTTGGCGCAGTCGCTCCAGGTCGTGGTCGCCGGCGGCCAGCTCCGCCTGGATGCGGACCAGCGCCTCCAGCTGGCGGATCCGGGTGCTGGCCTCGGCCTCTTCGGCGAGATCGCGGTAGACGAGGATGTAGTGGGTAACGGCCCCGCTGGCATCGCGGATGGGCGAGGCCGAGCAGGCCACCCGCAGGGGGGAACCGTCCTGGCGCCGGTCGGTGAACTCGGCGCGACCCGTACCGCCTGCCGCCAGCTCCCGGCGCAGGCGCTCCGGTCCGGCATGGGCGTTGTCCGGATCCAGGGGGCAGGGGGTTCGGCCGCGGACCGCTTCGAGGGTGAAGCCGGTCATCGCCTCCCAGGCGCGGTTGGCGTAGAGGATCCCGGGTGGGTTGTCGGCCTCGGCGATGACGACGCCGTCGGCGAGCTGATCCAGGGCAGAGACGGCCAGATTGTCGGGCAGGTTGTCCATGGCGGCCTGTGGAATCCCGTCCAGTGTCTGCCGCCATTCTACCATCCCGGTACCGAGGCCGGTATCGAGGTTGGTATCGGGGGCTCTGGCATCGAGAGGGGAGTATCGGCCGGCGCGAGGCCCGTCGGTTCGGATCCGAGTTGCTTGCGACCCCCGCCAACCGTAACATGGCCGGCTTTCCATCGGCCCCCGTGACCGATCCGTCAACGACCAAGCAAGCCCGGGACAGAACATGCGTAGCCACTACTGCGGCGAGGTCCGTGCCAGCGACATCGATTCCACGGTCCAGCTCTACGGCTGGGTCCACCGCCGCCGGGACCACGGCGGGATCATCTTCGTCGACCTGCGGGATCGGGAGGGCTTCGTGCAGGTGGTCTTCGACCCCGACGAGACCCCGGCCGTCTTCGCCGACGTCGAGGGGCTGCGCAGCGAGTACGTCATCGAGGTGAGCGGTCGGGTCCGCCGCCGCCCCGAGGGTACCGAGAATCCCGACCTTCCCACCGGCGAGGTGGAGGTCGTGGGTGAGTCCATGACCATCCTCAACCGCGCCGAGACACCTCCCTTCATGCTCGACGTGGAGGACGACGAGGTGGGCGAGGAGCTGCGCCTGCGCCACCGCTACGTCGACCTGCGCCGGCGCGGCATGGCCGAGCGCATGAAGCTGCGCTCCCGGATCACCCGGGTGCTGCGCGACTACCTGGACGACCACGGCTTCCTGGACGTGGAGACCCCCATGCTCACCCGGGCCACCCCCGAGGGGGCGCGGGACTACCTGGTGCCCAGCCGCACCCACCGCAACCAGTTCTTCGCCCTGCCGCAGTCGCCGCAGCTCTTCAAGCAGCTGCTCATGGTCGCCGGCATGGACCGCTACTACCAGATCACCCGCTGCTTCCGTGACGAGGACCTGCGCGCCGACCGCCAGCCGGAGTTCACCCAGCTGGACATCGAGGCCTCCTTCGTCGACGAGGACACCATCATGGACCTCATGGAGGGGATGGTGCGGCGGCTCTTCGGCGAGGTGCTGGAGACGGCGCTGCCCGAGCCCTTCCCGCGCATGACCTACGCCGAGGCCGTGCGCCGCTACGGCTCGGACCGGCCGGACCTGCGCATCGACCTGGAGCTGGTGGACGTCGCCGACCTGGTGGCCGATGCCGACTTCAAGGTCTTCTCCGGCCCGGCCACGGATCCCCACGGTCGCGTCGCCGCCCTGCGCGTGCCCGGCGGCGGCAGCCTCACCCGCAAGGCCATCGACGACTACACCGACTTCGTCGGCATCTACGGCGCCCGGGGGCTGGCCTATATCAAGGTGAACGACCCGGCCGCCGGCCGCGAGGGGCTGCAGTCGCCCATCCTCAAGTTCCTCAGCGACGCGGCAGTGGACGGCATCCTCCAGCGCACGGCCGCCGAGGCCGGGGACCTGGTCTTCTTCGGCGCCGACAAGCACCACGTGGTCAACGAGGCCCTGGGCGCCCTGCGCGTGCGCCTGGGCCACGACCTGGATCGGGTCGAGGAGGGCTGGCGGCCGCTGTGGGTGGTGGACTTCCCCATGTTCGAGTGGAACGACGAGGACAACCGCTGGTACGCCCTCCACCACCCCTTCACCGCCCCCCGGGACGAGGACGTGGAGCGGCTGGAGAGCGCCCCCGGCGAGTGCCTCTCCCGCGCCTACGACCTGGTGCTCAACGGCACCGAAGTGGGCGGCGGCTCCCTGCGTATCCACCACGAGCCCACCCAGCGCCGCGTCCTGGAGGCCCTGGGGATCGGCGCCGAGGAGGCCGAGGACAAGTTCGGCTTCCTGCTGGACGCCCTGCGCTACGGTGCACCGCCCCACGGCGGTATCGCCTTCGGCCTGGACCGGCTGGTGATGCTCATGGCCGGCGCCCACTCCATCCGCGAGGTCATGGCCTTCCCCAAGACCCAGAGCGCCAACTGCCCCCTCACCCGGGCCCCCTCCGAGGTGGGCGAGGCCCAGCTCCGCGAGCTGGGGATCCGGCTGCGCCGGCCGTCGGGGGGCAGCAGCGAGGGCTGACATGGCCACCGTGGTCCTGGTCCACGGCCTCTGGATGCCGGGCCGGGACATGGCGCTCCTGGCCCGGCGCCTGCGCCGGGCCGGCTACCACCCCGAGATCTTCCGCTACCCCACGACCCGGGCGCCGGCCTCTGCGCACGGGGCCGAGCTGGCTGGTTTCGTAACCAGGCTCCCTGCAGGCGAGGTCCACCTGGTGGGCCACAGCCTGGGCGGGCTGGTCATCCGCCATGCCCTGAATCGGGGGATCGACCGCGGGATCGATCGCCCCGGGCGCGTGGTCACACTGGGGACGCCCCACCGGGGCAGCAGCGTCGCTTGCGCCCTGGCCGGCCGCCGGACCACCCGCTGGCTCCTGGGCCGGGCCTGGGAAGACGGCCTGGACGGCGACCTCCCGCCGTGGACGGGCGACCGGGAGCTGGGGACCATTGCCGGCACCCGCCCCCACGGGGTCGGGCAGTTTTTCGGTTCGCTGGAGCGGCCCCATGACGGGACCGTCGCCGTGGCCGAGACCCGCCTGCCCGGTGTGCCCCACGCCACCGTTACCGCATCGCACATGGGGCTGTTGTTCCACCGGGAAGCCGCCCGTCTCACCGCCACCTTCCTGGCCACCGGCGCCTTCGGCGAGCAGCCCGCCTGAGCTCCTCGGCTTGCCCCGGGCGGGGCGGCCTGCTATCCCCGGGACATGTCTGACCAACTCCTCATCGCCGGCGAGATGGACATCGGCCGCGTCCGTTCGGTGAACCAGGATGCCCTGGACTGGGACGCCGACGGCGGCAGCGCGGTGGTCGCCGACGGCGTGGGCGGCGGGCCGGCCGGGGAGGTCGCCTCCGCCACCGCCGCGGTGGCCGCCATGGGGGCGTTGCGTTCGGGCCGCTTCCCGGCGGAGGCGGCGGAGGAGGCCAACGACGCGGTCCTGGCCGAAGGGCGGCGCAACCCCGCCCATCTCGGCATGGCCACCACCCTGGTGGCCGTCCGGGTGGAGGCGGGGGCGGTGAGCTACGCCCATGTCGGGGATTCCCGCCTCTATCTCTTCCGGGAGGGCGAACTCCGCGCCCTGACCCGCGACCACAATGCCGCCGCGGAGGCCATCGACGCGGGTCGGCTGGAGCCGGCGGCCGCGCGGCTCTCCCCCCTGCGCCACCAGCTAACCCGCGCCCTGGGGGCCCCCGGCGCTGCCCCCGATGCCGGCCGGGCGCCGCTGGAGCCCGGCGACACCCTGCTGCTGGCTACCGACGGCCTCCACGGTGCCCTGGAAGAGGCGGCCATCGCCGATATCCTGGCCCGCTATCCCGACCCGCCCGCCGCGGCCCGCGCCCTGGTGGCGGCCGCCAACGCCGCCGGCGGGCCGGACAACGTCGCCGTGGTGGTGGCGCGATACGGTTAGCATCGAGAAATGGCCCTCGCCCCCGCCTTCTTTGTAGAATGGTCCCATCCATTCCGAGACGGCGAAGACCGACCATGGCAGGACACAGCAAGTGGGCGAACATCAAGCACCGCAAGGCGGCCCAGGACGCCAAGCGGGGCAAGATCTTCACCAAGCTCATCCGCGAGATCACCGTGGCCGCCCGACTGGGTGGCGGTGAGACCCAGGACAACCCGCGGCTGCGGGCGGCGGTGGACAAGGCGCTCTCCAACAACATGCCCAAGGACACCGTCGAACGCGCCATCAAGCGCGGCGTGGGCGATGAGGAGGGCGTCGAGTATGAGACCATGCGGTACGAGGGCTACGCCCCCGGCGGCGTGGCCGTCATGGCCGATTGCCTCACCGACAACCGCAACCGGACCGTCGCGGAGGTCCGCCACGCCTTCAACAAGCACGGCGGCAACCTCGGTACCGACGGCTCCGTGGAGTACCTCTTTAGCCAGCACGGGGTGCTCACCTACGGCCCCGATGCCGACGAGGATGCCCTCATGGAGGCGGCCCTGGAGGCCGGCGCCGAGGACGTGATCACCAATGACGACGGCTCCAAGGAGGTCCTGACCACCCCGGAGGACTTCTACGCGGTCCGCGATACCATGACCGAGCAAGGGCTGGAGCCGGAGCACGCCGAGGTCACCCAGCGGCCGGCCACCACCGTGGCCCTGGCCGGCGAGGAGGCGGAGAAGGCGCTGAAGCTGGTGGACGCCCTGGAGGACCTGGACGACGTCCAGAACGTCTACACCAACGCCGACTTCGACGACGAAGCCCTGGCGCAGGCCTCTTCCTGAACCCGACCGCGAGGACACTGCCCGCCATGGACCCGCGATGACCCGCATCCTCGGCATCGACCCCGGCTCGCGCCGTACCGGCTACGGCGTCATCGACCTCCAGGGCTTCGAGGGGGTCTACGTGGACAGCGGCGTCATCCGGGTGGGCGAGGGGGACCTGCCGGGCCGCCTGCTCGGGATCCACGAGGGCATTACCGAGATCATCGCCACCCACCAGCCCGAGGTGGTCGCCGTGGAGGGCGTCTTCATGCGCAACAATGCCGGCTCCGCACTGAAGCTCGGCCAGGCCCGGGGCGCCGCGCTCTGCGCCGCGGCAGCGGCGGGGCTGCCGGTGAGCGAGTACGCACCCACGGCCATCAAGCAGGCAGTGGTCGGTCGCGGCCAGGCGGAGAAGGGCCAGATCCAGCACATGGTCCGGGCCCTGCTCGGCCTCTCCCGCGCCCCCGCCGAGGATGCCGCCGATGCCCTGGCGGCGGCGCTCTGCCACGCCCGCAGCGGCCCCACCCGGGATCGGCTGCGCGCGGCGGCGGAGGCGAACCGATGATCGGGCGCCTGGCCGGGACCCTCCTGCGCAAGCAGCCGCCCTGGCTGCTGGTGGACGTGGGCGGGGTGGGCTACGAGGTCGAGGCGCCCATGAGTACCATCTACGACCTGCCGGAAGAGGGTGGGGCCGTGGTTCTGCACACCCACCTCCAGGTCCGCGACGACGCCCACCTGCTCTACGGCTTCGCCCGGGAGGGGGAGCGCCAGCTCTTCCGTGCGCTGCTGAAGGTCAATGGCGTCGGCGCCAAGCTCGCCCTGGCCATCCTCTCCGGCATGAGCCTGGAGGAGTTCGCCCGCTGCGTCCGCGAGCAGGACACCGCCGCCCTGACACGGTTGCCCGGGATCGGCCGCAAGACCGCCGAGCGGCTGCTCATCGAGCTGCGCGACCGCCTGGAGACCGAGGCCGGCGCCACCGAGCTGCCGGCGGAGATGGCCGGAGCCGCCGCCGAGACGCAGTCGGCCGCCGCCGGGAACGATGCCCACGGCGAGGCGGTGAGCGCCCTCATCACGCTGGGCTACAAGCCGCCGGAGGCGAGCCGGCTGGTGACCGCCGTGGACGATGGCGAGAGCCCCAGCGAGACCCTCATCCGTGCCGCCCTCAAGGGCGCCCTGAAGGGATAGCGCCGTGATCGAGTCCGACCGTCTCATCAGCGGCGCCGCCACTCCCGACGAGGAGGCGGCGGAGCGCGCCATCCGTCCCGACACCCTGGCCGACTACACCGGCCAGCCGGCGGTCCGCGACCAGATGGGGATCTTCATCCCTGCCGCCCGCGGTCGCGGCGAGCCGCTGGACCATACCCTGCTCTTCGGCCCGCCGGGGCTGGGCAAGACCACCCTGGCCCACATCATCGCCCACGAGATGGGGGTGAACCTGCGCCAGACCTCCGGCCCGGTGCTGGACAAGCCCGGCGACCTGGCCGCACTGCTCACCAATCTCGAATCCGGCGACGTCCTCTTCATCGACGAGATCCATCGGCTCTCCTCGGTGGTGGAGGAGGTCCTCTATCCCGCCATGGAGGACTACCAGATCGACATCATGATCGGCGAGGGGCCGGCAGCGCGCTCCATCAAGCTCGACCTGCCGCCCTTCACCCTGGTGGGGGCAACCACCCGCGCCGGCCTGCTCACCTCGCCGCTGCGGGACCGCTTCGGCATCGTCCAGCGGCTGGAGTTCTACGGGGTGGAGGATCTCACCGCCATCGTCCAGCGCGCCGCCGGGATCCTCGATGTGGCCACGGTGGTCGAGGGCGCCACCGAGATCGCCCGCCGCTCCCGGGGGACGCCGCGCATCGCCAATCGCCTGCTGCGCCGGGTGCGCGACTACGCCCAGGTCCGCGCCGACGGCGTGATCACGGCCGAGGTCGCCGGTCGCGCCCTGGACCTGCTGGACGTGGACGGCGAGGGCTTCGACGTCATGGACCGCAAGCTCCTCTCCGCCCTCATCGAGCGCTTCGACGGCGGCCCCACCGGGATCGAGAGCCTGGCCGCCGCCGTGGGCGAGGAGCGCGACACCCTGGAGGACGTGGTGGAGCCCTACCTCATCCAGCAGGGCTTCATGCAGCGCACCCCCCGAGGCCGGGTGGCCACGCGCCGCGCCTGGGGCCACTTCGGCTACGCTGCCCCGGCCGGGGATCCCGTCCCCGGCGGCGGCTGACACCTCGACGGAGACGGACGCCATGGCAGGCCGACCCCGCTCCACCCTCCGCCTGATGCTCTACGGCCTCGCCCTGGTGGTGCTGCCGCTGGCCGGGGCCCTGGCCTGGGTCACCGACCGCGTGGACCACTTCGCCGACGCCAGCCGGACGGTGGTGGCCGAGGCGGTGGAGACCACCCACCGTGGCGGGGAGCTCACCGCCGCCGTGAACCGCCTGGAGCGGCTGGCGCGGCAGTACGCCATCCTCGAGGATCCGGAACTGCTCGCCGCCTACGACGAGGCGCGGGCCGACTTCCGGGAGGCGGCCACCGGCCTGAAGGGTGACGAACTGCGCGCCCGGGAGGCGGAGCTCCACCAGCGGCTGAGCGAGGGGAGGCCCCGGCCGGCGGCGGTGGCCTCCGACTTCCAGGCGCTGCGGCAGTCGGTGCAGGCGGCCGGCCGGGAGGAGCGCGAACGCATCGACGACCGGGCGGCGGCCCTGCAGGCGGAGGCCCGCTCCAGCCGCGAGGTGGCCCTCATCGCCGTGGTGGCGGTCCTCGCCCTGACCCTGCTGGTGGCGGTGCTGCTGGTCCACCGGGTGAACCGGCCCATCTCCCAGCTGGATCGTGCCATCCGTCAGCTGGGGGAGGGGCACCCGGAGGCGGTGACCATCCACGGTCCGGCGGACCTGGAGGAGCTGGGCGAGCGGCTGGAGTGGCTGCGTCACCGCCTGGCGGCGGCGGATGCCCAGAAGGCGCGCTTCCTCCGCCACGTCTCCCACGAACTCAAGACCCCCCTGGCCGGGATCCGGGAGGGGGCGGGGCTGCTCCACGACGGAACCGCCGGCGCCATGACCCGGGAACAGGCGGAGATCGCCGGCATCATCCGCGACAATGCCGAGCGCCTCCAGGACCTCATCGAGAATCTGCTACGCTTCAATCGGCTCCGGGATGACGAGGAGCCGCCACCGACGGCGGAGACGGGGCTGGAGAGCGTGGTCGCCGAGGTCATCGCCGCCAGCGAGCCGGTGCGCCGGGCCCGGGAGATCGAGCTGACCACCGATCTGACCCCGGCCCGGGTGGCCGGGGAGGCCGGCACCCTGCGGACTATAGTGGACAACCTCCTCTCCAATGCCCTGAAATTCACGCCCCGGGGCGGCGAGGTCCGGGTCACCCTCCGGCGCGGAGCCGATACGGCCGTGCTGGAGGTGATGGATACCGGGCCCGGCGTTCCGCCGGCGGAGGGGGAGCGTATCTTCGACGCCTTCTTCCGCGGGGATACCCCGCCGCCCCAGGGGGGATCCGGCCTGGGGCTGGCCATCGCCCGCGAGTCGGCCCGTTCCCTGGGCGGGGAGCTGGAGCTGGTCCCGGGAAGGGAGCGGGGAAGCCACTTCCGCCTGACTCTGCCACGCAAGCCGGAGGGCCTGCCGCCATGTCCCGAACCATCGTGAACCACCTGTCTGTCGCCCTGTCGCTGGCCGCCCTGCTGCTGGCGGGCTGCGCCGGCCTGCCCCGGGGCGCGGGGGCCGGCCTGGAGCAGTCGGCACTGCTGACCGATTATCGTGACCTCCTGGCGCTCTCCCCCGGCCTGGCCGAGGAGCGCCTGCGTCGGCTGGAGCCGGCGGAGGGGGCCTGCGATCGCGACCGCCTCCACCAGGCCATGCTGCGGACCCACCCGGCGGTGGAGCCCCCCGAGCCGGCCACGGTGGTGAGCGATTTCGAGCCCTGCCGGGCCGCGCCACCGGCGGATGCGGGGGACCTCGTGGCCGTGATCGACACCCAGCTGCGCCGCGCCAGCCGGGATGCCGCCGAGATCCGCATGCTGGAGGGGGAGCTGGCCGCCAGCCAGAAGGACCTGGAGGCGCTCAAGGAGCTGGAACGGCGTCTCATGGACCGGGGGCGCGGGGATGAGCAGTAGCCCCGCGACCGCCGAGGTGGCCGCCCCGCGCCTGCTGCTGGTGGACGATGACACCAGTCTGCTCCGCCTGCTCACCCTGCGCCTGGAGGCCAACGGCTACGAGGTGGCCACCGCCACCAGCGGTGAGGGCGCCCTGGAGGCCATGGCCGAGGCACGGCCGGAGTTGGTGATTACCGACCTGCGCATGGAGGGCATGGACGGCATGGCGCTCTTCCGCCTCCTGCGGGAGCGCCACCCCGGCCTGCCGGTGCTCATCCTCACCGCCCACGGCTCCATCCCCGAGGCGGTGGAGGCCACCCGGGAGGGGGTCTTCGGCTTCCTGGGCAAACCCTTCGACGCCGACGAACTGCTGACCGAGATCCAGCGTGCCCTGAGCCTCGGCGGCGAGCGCCGACCGGAGGCGGCGGAGTGGTGTTCCCGGATCCGGACGCGCAGCCCCGCCATGCAGGCCGTCCTGGATCGTGCCGGCCAGGTGGCAGCCACCGAGGCGGGGGTCTTCATCCGCGGCGCCAGCGGCACCGGCAAGGAGCTGCTGGCGCGCGCCATCCACGATGCCAGCCCGCGGTCGCAGGGGCCCTTTGTGGCCGTGAACACGGCGGCGATGCCCGAGGGGCTGCTGGAGTCGGAGCTCTTCGGCCACCGCAAGGGCGCCTTCACCGGGGCCGAGCGCGACCATACCGGCCTGTTCCGGGAGGCCGACGGCGGCACGCTCTTCCTGGACGAGGTGGGCGACATGCCGCCGGGGCTGCAGGTCAAGCTCCTGCGGGTTCTCCAGGAGCGGCGGGTGCGGCCCGTGGGCGGGACCCAGGACATCCCGGTGGACGTGCGCATCATCGCCGCGACCCACCGCGACCTGGAGGCGGCCGTGGGCGCCGGGGACTTCCGCGAGGACCTCTTCTACCGGCTCAACGTCGTCTCCCTGACCCTGCCGCCCCTGTCGGAGCGGCGGGAGGACATCCCGCTGCTGGCGGAGACCTTCCTGGAGGAGCTGGCGGCGCGCTACGGCCGCGAACTCACCGGCTTCGCCCCCGAGGCCCTGGCGACCCTGAGCGAGGCGCCCTGGCCGGGGAATGTCCGCCAGCTCTACAACGTAGTGGAGCAGGTGGTGGCCCTGGCGACCACACCGCTGGTGCCCGATTCCCTGGTGCGCGAGGCGCTGGACAGCGCGGCCGCCCCCATGCCGACGCTGGCGGAGGCGCGCCGCGCCTTCGAGCGGGACTACCTGGAGCGCCTGCTGACCATCACCGCCGGCCAGGTGCGCCGCGCCGCGGAGCTGGCCGGGCGCAACCGGACCGAATTCTACCGGCTGCTCAGTCGCCACGGCCTCGACCCGGCCCGGTTTCAGGAATAGGCGGGTGTCGCCCTCCCGGAGGGGGCTGTCGCCGCGGAGCGACGCCGGACAGGCGCGGCACGCGGTGCGATGGCGACCCGGATGCCGTTGCCTGTCGTCGCGGTGCGACAGCGGTATCCGGGAAGAGGGCTGGAGTGCCGCGTAACTCCCTGATCGGCGGTTTCCCGAAAGTTGGCACGGGAGCTGCAACCACAGTGGCGCGACCCGGGGACGGGTCGACGGGAGCCAAGCGTGGGCAGCCGTATCCGCCGTGACGATGGGGATGCGGTGACGCCCTCCGGTGATTGGCGGCCGGTTCGCCGGCCGCTCTTTTTTTGCCCGTGAATTTCAGCCGGCGCGGCGGGATCCGCGGCGGCTTGCGTGCCGGCAGCCGCTTGCCTAGAGTGCGATGCCTGTATTGTGGAGAGCGGACTTGACGGAATTTTCTTGGCCGGTGCGGGTCTACTACGAGGACACCGACGCCGGCGGCGTGGTCTATCACGCCAATTACCTCGCCTTCATGGAGCGCGCCCGGACCGAGTGGCTGCGCTCGCTGGGTTTCGGCCAGCGGGAGCTGGCCGCGGAGGTCGGGGTTCTCTTCGCCGTGCGCTCCATGGAGCTGGACTTCCTGAAGCCGGCCCGCTTTGACGACGAACTGACGGTGACCGCGACCATCGACAACCTGGCCCGCGCACGTATCGACTTCCTGCAGGAGATCCGCTCGGCAGCGGGAGAGGTCCTCTGCCGGGGGCGTGTGCGCGTGGCCTGCATCGACGGCGAGCGGTTCCGTCCCTGTGCCATACCCGAGGTGATCCGGAACGCGGCGGAGGCGACATGAACGGCGAACTCTCCCTGGCCCACCTCGTCGGTGAGGCCAGCCTCCTCGTCCAGCTGGTGATGCTCATCCTGCTCTCGGCCTCGGTGGCCTCGTGGATGCTCATCCTCCAGCACTGGCAGCTCTTCCGCCGGGTGCGCGCCGAGGCGGAGGCCTTCGAGGGGCGCTTCTGGTCCGGCCGGGAGCTGGCCGAGATCCATCGCGAGGTGCGCGACGGCGAGAGCCGGGGCCAGGCCGCCATCTTCGAGGCGGGCTACAACGAATTCAGCCGCCTGCCCCGCGGCGCGCCGGTGCTGGACACCGTCCAGCGCGCCATGCGGGTGGTCCTCAATCGTGAGGTGGACGGCCTGGAGCACCGCCTGGGCTGGCTGGCCACCATCGGCTCGGTGAGCCCCTATGTCGGCCTCTTCGGCACCGTCTGGGGGATCATGAACAGCTTCACGGCCCTGGGCGATGTCCAGCAGGCGACCCTGGCGCGGGTGGCGCCGGGTATCGCCGAGGCGTTGTTCGCCACCGCCATGGGCCTGTTCGCCGCCATTCCGGCGGTGATCGCCTACAATCGGTTCTCGCAGCAGGCCGAGCGCCTCGCCGAGCGCTACGACAACTTCATCGAGGAGTTCGGGACCCTGCTGCTGCGCCACGCGGGTCGCTGAACCCATGGCTCGCCGGAGCAAGCGCCGCCCCATCGCCGAGATCAACGTCGTCCCCTACATCGACGTGATGCTGGTGCTGCTGATCATCTTCATGATCACCGCACCCATGCTCAATCAGGGGGTTCAGGTGGAGCTGCCGCAACAGACGGCCGAGCCCATCGAGGACTCCGATGCCCGGCCGCTGGTGGTGACCGTGGACAGCCAGGGCCGGCTCTACCTGGACGAGGACGGCGCCGAGGGCGCCCCGCTGGAAGAGGACGAGCTGGTACAGCGAGCCGTCGCCCGGCTCGAGGAGACGCCGCAGAGTGCCGTGATGGTGCGCGGCGATCGGGCCACCGAGTACGGCGCCGTGGTCCGCGCCATGACGCTGCTCCAGGAGGCCGGTGCCGATTCCGTGGGGCTGGTGACCCGGGAGCCCGGCGGCGATGAGCGGGAATAACCGGGGGCGCTGGCCCTTTCTCGTCTCCCTGGGGCTGCACCTGGGGGTGCTCGCCCTCCTGCTCACCGAGCTCCCGTGGCCGGAGCCGGAGGTCGAGGAGAGCGGAAGAGAGGTCATCCAGGCCCGGGCGCTGGAGCAGGACCCGGTGGCCGAGCGGCGCCGGCAGGAGCAGGCGCAACGGGAGGCCGAGCGTCGAGAGGCAGAACGCCGGGAGGCCGAACGGCGGGCCCGGGAGAAGGCCGAAGCCGAGGCCCGCCGTCGCGCCGAAGAGCAGCGCAAGGCCGAGGAGCAGCGCCGCGCGGAAGAGGAGGCGCGTCGCAAGGCCGAGGAGGCCGCCCGCCGGGAGGCGGAACGCGAGGCCCAGCGGAAGGCGGAAGAAGAGGCGCGACGCCGGGCCGAGGAGCAGGCCCGCCGGGAGGCCGAGGAAGAGGCCAGACGCGAGGCCGAGCGCCAGGCCGAGCAGCAGCGCAAGGCCGAGGAAGAGGCGCGCCGGAAGGCCGAACGCCAGGCCGAACGGGAACGCCAGGCCGAGGAGGAGGCCCGCCGGGAGGCGGAGCGCCGGGCCGAGCAGGAGCGCAAGGCCGAGGAAGAGGAGCGCCGCAAGGCCGAAGAGGCCCGGCGGCAGGCCGAGGAGGAACGGCGTCAGGCCGAGCTGGAGGCCGAACAGCGCCGCCTGGAGCAACAGCGCCAGGCCCGGATGGAGCGGGAGCGAAACCGCCTGATCGCCCGTATCGAGGCGAAGGTGACGCGCAGCTGGCGCCCCCCGGAGGGGGCCGGTCGCCTCTCGGCGGTAGCCCGGGTCCGCCTGAACCGCGAGGGGCGGGTTCTCTCGGTCCGGGTGCTGGAGTCCTCCGGCAACCCCAGTTTCGACAGCTCCCTGGAGCGGGCGGTGCTGCGCGCCTCGCCGCTGCCGGTGCCGGATGACGATCGACTGTTCGAGAGCAGCTTTCGCGAATTCAACATGAAGTTCTCACCGAGGGACATGTAATGACCATGCGCCACTTCTCCGCCCTGCTCCTCGCCCTGGCCCTGTGGCCGGCGGCGGCCGGAGCCGTGCTCACCATCGAGATCACCGAGGGGGTCTCCGGGGCGCGGCCCGTCGCCGTCGTCTCCTTCGGCCACCCGGACGATGTGCGGCCCAACACCGATATCGCCCAGGTGGTCGCCACGGATCTCGCCCGTAGCGGCCGCTTCTCGCCCATGGCCCGGGAGGAGCTCCCGGCGCGGCCCGAGCGGGGCGGCGAGATGGACATGGACCAGTGGCGGCAGGCCGGCCAGGATCACGTCCTCGTCGGGCAGGTGGACCGGGGCGCCGACGGCCTCGTCATCCGGACCCAGCTCATGGACCCCTACCGCGAGGAGCAGGTCTTCGGCTACCGCTTCCAGGCCCCCCAGAGCGGCCTGCGCCGCCTGGGGCATCGCCTGGCGGACCGGGTCTACGAGGCGGTTCTGGACCGGCGTGGCGCCTTCAGCACCAGCATGGCCTACGTCCGCACCGAGCGGGAGACAGGGGACGAGCCGCGCTACATCCTGGCGGTGGCGGATGCCGACGGCCGCAACGAACAGATCATCCTCGATTCCGGCCAGCCGCTGATGTCGCCGGCCTGGTCGCCGGATGGCCGCCGGGTCGCCTACGTCTCCTTCGAGGGTGGTCGGCCGGGTCTCTGGGTCCAGACGGTGACCAGCGGCAGCCGGGAACGCATCGGCCCGGCCTCGGAGTCGCGCAGCGCCCCGGCCTTCTCCCCGGACGGGCGATACCTGGCCTGGACCCGCCAGGACGGCGATAATACCGATATCTACATCACCGACCTGGAGCGCGGGGGCGACCCGGTGCGCGTCACCCGCCACTGGGCCATCGACACCGAGCCGGCCTGGCTTCCCAGCGGTGAGGGCCTCATCTTCACCTCCGATCGCGCCGGCTCGCCCCAGCTCTACGAGGTGGAGCTGGACGACCGCGCCCGGCCGGTCTCGAACCCGGAGCGCATCACCTTCGAGGGCAACTACAACGCCAGCGCCGACGTCGCCCCGGACGGGCGCCACGTGGCCCTGGTGCACCGCAATAATAATGGCTTCCGTATCGCCGTCCTGGATCGCGAACGCGGGGGGCTGGAAGTGGTCGCCGAGACCACCATGGGGGAATCTCCCAGCTTCGCCCCCAACGGCGACATGATCCTCTATGCCGCCGAGCGGGCGGGTCGAGGCGTCCTGGAGTCGGTCTCCAGCGACGGCCGCGCCCGGCAGCGGCTGGGGATGGATATCGGCAACGTCCGCGAGCCGGCCTGGTCCCCCTTTGATGCCCTGACGAGCAACTGAACACGGAGAACGTCTCATGAAGATCCAACAGAAACTGTCCCTGACCCTCCTCGCCGCCCTGCTGGCGGCGGGCTGTGCCTCCACCCCCGATGGCGAGGGGGAGGGTGACGGGCGCTGGGCCGATGGCGAACAGCGCGAGGAGACCGCCCGGGAGGGCGAGGAGGCCGAGGGCACCACCGAGGAGGGCGTCGCGGCCTCGGCGGCGGCCCAGCGCTTCGGCTTCGCCGGCCAGGAGTACGAGGAGGCGCTGGAGGAGGAGGACAGCCTGCTCCACAAGCGGACCATCTACTTCGAGTTCGACAGCGATTCCATCCAGGCCGAGTTCGAGGAGGTCCTGGCCGCCCACGCCGCCTTCATGGCCGAGCACGAGGAGGCGGATATCATCCTCGAGGGCCATACCGACGCCCGGGGCAGCCGGGAGTACAATCTCGGCCTGGGCCGTCGCCGGGCCGAGTCCGTGCGCGACTTCCTGGAGCTGGAAGGGGCGCCGGCCGATCGCATCGAGGTGGTGAGCTTCGGTGAAGAGCGCCCCGCGGCCCACGGCAGCGACGAACAGGCGTGGCAGCAGAACCGCCGCGTGGAGATCCTGTATTCCGGAGTGGATCGATGAAAAGAACGGGTTATCTGGTGCTGGTCGGCGCGCTGGCGGCGACGCCGGCCATGGGGCAGGAAGAGCCCGCCGGTGGTTCCAAGCCGGCGCTCGACAGTCGTGTGGAGCGTCTGGAGCGGATCGTGGGCAGCCGGGCGCTGCGCGAGATGCGCGAGCGCATGACCAGCCTCCAGCGGGAGGTCCAGGAGCTGCGCGGCCGGGTCCAGGAGCAGGGCCATACCATCGAGCAGCAGCGCCAGCGGATCCGCGACCTCTACGACGACCTCGACCGCCGACTGCTGGCGGTGGAGCGAAGCGGCCCGGCGCCGGGGGGCGAGGCCGTCAGTGACCTGGCCCCGCCGCAGGCGGAGGGCGAGAACGAGGCCTACCGCAATGCCTTCGGCCTGCTGCGCGAACTCCGCTACGAGGAGGCGGTGAGCGCCTTCCGCGACTTCCTGGAGAAGTATCCGGAGAGCCGGTACGCCCACACCGCCCGCTACTGGGTGGCCGAGGCGCTCTACGCCCAGCGCCGTTTCGAGGGGGCGGTGGAGGCCTATCGCGACCTCCTGGAAAGCCACCCGGAGAGCTCCCGGAAGGCCGAGGCGCGGCTGAAGATCGGCTACAGCCTGGAAGAGACGGGGGATACCGAGGCGGCCCGCAAGGCGCTGGAGGAGGTCGTGGCGGAGTTCCCCGACTCCACCGAGGCGGAGCAGGCCCAGAAGCGGCTCCAGGCCATCCGGCGCGCCGAGGAAGAGGCCGCCGCCGAGGAGTCGTCCGGTGAGGGCGATTCCGGCTCGGACGGCTCCGGGGGAGATGCGGCCGAGTGAGCGAAGTGGCGGACCGGATGGAGACCCTCCGGATTACCGAGATCTTCCGCTCCCTCCAGGGTGAGGCGCGCCAGGTGGGCTGGCCGACGGTGTTCGTGCGGCTCACCGGATGCCCCCTGCGCTGCGGCTGGTGCGACACCACCTATGCCTTCACCGGCGGCGAGGCGTGGACCCGGGAGGCGATCCTGGCGGAGGTGGCCGGCCACGGGGTCGAGCACGTGACCGTGAGCGGCGGCGAGCCCCTGGCCCAGCGCGGCTGCCTCGAGCTGCTCGGCGAGCTCTGTGATGCCGGCCACCGGGTCTCCCTGGAGACCAGCGGCGCCCTGGACATCACCGGGGTCGACCCCCGGGTGGAGCGGGTCATCGACCTCAAGGCGCCGGGTTCCGGCGAGGCGCACCAGAATCGCTGGGCCAACCTCGAGGACCTGCGCCCCGCCGACCAGGTGAAGTTCGTCCTCGCCGACCGCGCCGACTACGAGTGGGCGCGGGACGTGGTCGCCGAGCACGGCCTGGACCGGCGCTGCGAGGTCCTCTTCTCCCCGGTCCACGAGGGGCTGGCGGCCCAGGAGCTGGCCGACTGGATCGTCACCGACGCCCTGCCGGTCCGCTTCCAGGTCCAGCTGCACAAGCTCCTCTGGGGCGACGAGGCGGGCCGATGAGTCAGAGCGGAACCGATCAGCGGGCCGTGGTCCTCCTCTCCGGCGGGCTGGATTCGGCCACCACCCTGGCCATGGCCCGGGCCGAGGGCTTCGACTGCCATACCCTGGCCTTCGACTACGGCCAGCGCCATCGCGGCGAGCTGGCCGCCTCCGCCGCCGTGGCCGAGCAACTCCGGGCGGCGGAACACCGGGTCATGAACCTCGATCTGGGCGCCATCGGCGGCTCGGCCCTCACCGACCGCGCCATCGAGATCCCCTCCGAGACCGGCGCCGGGATCCCGGTGACCTACGTCCCGGCGCGCAACACCATCTTCCTCTCCATGGCCCTGGGCTGGGCCGAGGTCCTGGGGGCGTGGGACATCTTCATCGGCGCCAACGCCGTGGACTACTCCGGCTACCCCGACTGCCGCCCGGAGTACATCGCCGCCTTCGAGCAGATGGCCAACCGCGCCCTGCGAGCGACGGTGGAAGGGGAGGGCTATCTACGCATTCGCGCGCCGTTGATGGACATGAGCAAGGCGCAGATCATCGCCGCTGGCCACGACCGGGGCGTCGACTACGCCCTCACCACCTCCTGCTACAACCCCGACGAGGCGGGCCGCGCCTGCGGCGTCTGCGACTCCTGCCGCCTGCGGGCGGCGGGCTTCGCCGAGGCCGGCGTGCCCGACCCCACTCCCTACCAGGACTGACCGGCGCCCCGACCCGGCATCCCCCGCCATGACAGACCGTAACGCGTGGTTTATAGTAACCGGGCGTTTCGGTGGGGCGGAATGATTCGTATTACAAGATTCTGATAAAGAGCCCCCTCCACCGTCGTCTGCCGTTCACGAGGAGCCAGAGCGAGGATCCCGACATGCTTTTCGAGTCGTATACCACGGCCCTGTGGTACCTGGTGGGGACGTCCTTCGTCGCCGCCCTGGTCCTGGGTGCCGTCGCCAACAAGACCAACTTCTGCACCATGGGTGCCGTCTCCGACTGGGTGAACATGGGTGACACCGGCCGTTTCCGGTCCTGGATGTTCGCCATCGCCGTCGCCCTGGTGGGTGCCCTGGTCATCGAGGGGACCGGCCTGGTGGATCTCGATTCCACCTTCCCCGCCTACCGCGGCGCCAACTTCATCTGGCTGGAGAACATCATCGGCGGCGCCATGTTCGGCGTCGGCATGAGTCTGGCCTCCGGCTGCACCAACAAGAACCTGGTGCGTCTGGGGGGCGGCAACCTCAAGTCGCTGGTGGTGCTCGCCATCGTCGGCATCGCCGCCTACTTCATGATCTTCCCCTTCCCGGGGACCGACGTGACCCTGATGAACTTCTTCCTGCCCCTGCTCTCCTGGTCGCGGGTGACGCTGGAGGGTGGCCAGGACCTGGGCAGCCTCATCGCCGGGGCTGATGCCGCCATGACCGGCCGCCTGGTCATCGGCGTCATCGTCGCCCTGGCGCTGCTGCTGTTCGTGGTCCGGTCCACCGACTTCCGCCAGAACTTCGACAACATCCTGGGCGGCCTGGTGGTCGGCCTGGTGGTCACCGCCGGCTGGTACTTCTCCGGGACCATTCAGGTGCAGGGCATGTTCGATTCCACGAACCTCGCTGGCTTCGCCGCCGACTGGAGCATGAACAGCCCCGGCGCCGACGCGGTGAAGCCCATCCGCTCGGCCTTCGTGGATACCCAGTCCTACACCTTCGTGAACCCCACGGCCCAGGCCGTGGGCTGGGTTGGCTCCGGCTTCAGCAAGGCCTTCGTGACTTTCGGCCTGGCCGCCTTCGCCGGCGTCATCGTGGGTTCGTTCCTCTACGCCATCCTCAGCGGCACCTTCCGCAAGGAATGGTTCGCCTCCAAGGGGGACTTCGCCAACCACGCCATCGGCGCCGTGCTCATGGGCATCGGCGGCGTCATGGCCCTGGGCTGCACCATCGGCCAGGGCGTGACCGGCTTCTCCACCCTCTCCGTGGGCTCGATGCTGACCTTCGTCTCCATCGTCCTCGGCGCGGCCACGACCATGAAGATCCAGTACTACAAGATGGTCTACGAGGAGGAAGCCACCTTCGGCCGCGCCCTCGTGACCGCCCTGGTGGATCTCAAGCTGCTGCCCCCGGGCCTGCGCAAGCTCGAGGCCATCTAACGGCCGCAAGCCCCCGCCCTTCCGGACGGGCGGGGGCTCGGGTATGATCCCGGGTCTTTCGGGCCGTTAGCTCAGTTGGTAGAGCAGTGGACTTTTAATCCATTGGTCGCTGGTTCGAGACCAGCACGGCCCACCAAAAATCAGGGAGTTACAACGAAGGGTGTGACTCCCTATCCCCCGAGTCACAGAAAAGTCACATCTCCAGTGACGCGTCGACTCGACGGACTTCCCGGCCCCCGCCTCGACGGGGGCTTTTTTGTATCGCTCCCGGTGGGGGGCGATTCACTCTGGCAAGTAGCCGCATTGCGTCACCGAGGGTGCGCATGCATGCTGAAACCATTCCCCGAACAGGAGCAGCCCTTGGGGTCCATGGTTCTACCCGCCTGGTTGATGTGGGTTATCGCGGCGGTCGCACTGGTCGTCGTCGACCTCACTCTGGTCGGGACGCAGTTCATCCTCGTTGCTACCGGTCTTGCGGCGTTGGTTGCGGCGGGCCTGGCGGCCATCGGTTTCGGCGTGGCCGGGCAGGGCTGGGGCTTTGTCCTGGCGACAGCAGTCCTGGTGCCGTTGATGATCCATCTGTTCCGGACCCGTTTTACGCGCCGGGAGGTGGCTCCGCGTGATCCGGGCTGGGAACAGGGGGTCCGCGTCACGGTGGTCGCCCAGGGTGATCGACTGGTGGCGAAACTCAAGAGTGATCACTTCCCGGTTCGTCTCAGCGACGGCAGCGAACCGGTGGAGGGAGAGGAGTTGATCGTGGAGCACATGGACGGGATCACCCTGGTCGCTCATCGTCCGGAGGCCGGCTGAGTCTGCCGGGCCTCACAGTAGGAGGAAGGAACCATGCTCGATATCGGTCTCATCGCCGCCGCAGTCATCGGCCTCGGCCTCATCGCCTTCATCGCGAAGGGCCTGTTCATCGTCCAGCAGAGCGAATCGGTGGTCGTCGAGCGGCTGGGCAGCTACAACCGGACCCTCGGTCCCGGCATCAACTTCCTCATCCCCGTCCTCGAGCGCGCACGGCCCATCAAGATCCGCCGCTACGAGAGCGCCGGGATTGGCTCCAAGGAGCTGCAGGAGCGGGTGGTGGAGGAGACCAAGATCGATACCCGCGAGACGGTGCTCAACTTCCCCTCGCAGCCGGTGGTTACCAACGATAACGTCTCCATCCGGATTGACGGTGCGCTCTATTTCCAGATCCAGTCGCCTCGGGATGCCGTCTACGAGGTGGAGAACCTGATCCAGGCAGTGGAAGTGCTGGCCAAGACCACCCTCCGTGCGGTGGTGGGTGAGCGCGAGCTGGACACCCTGTTCTCGTCGCGGGACGAGATCAACAACAAGCTCCAGACGGTGATGGACGACGCCGGCAACAAGTGGGGCGTGAAGGTCAACCGGGTGGAGATCCAGGATATCGTTCTCCCCGAAGAGGTGGAGGATGCCATGCGCCAGGTGATGACCGCCGAGCGCAAGCGCCGGGCCACGGTAACCGAGGCCAACGGCTACAAGGAGGCGCAGGTGCGCGAGGCCGAAGGCGATCGTGACGCTGCTATCGCCCGGGCGGAGGGGGAGCGCAAGGCCATCGAGCAACTGCTCGCCGCGGGCCAGGAAACCGGCACCGAGCTCCAGCCGCAGTCCCTGATCAGCTACCTCATCGCACAGGAATACATCAAGAAGCTGCCCGAGATCGCCAAGGACGGGGAACGAGTGCTGGTGCCCTACGAGGCGACCGGCCTCATGGGCAGCATCGAGTCCATCCAGGGTTTGTTCACAGGTCTGGGGGAGAAGGCCGGCGCCCCGGGCGTGGTTCGGTGATGGTCTGGCCCACACTCACGCAGGCTGACCATGCGCCCTAAATCCATGATCCTGGCGCTGTTGCTGGCCGTCCTCCTCGGCCCGATAGGGCTAATCTACGCGACCCCGGTGGGTGGGGTCATCCTCCTGCTGGTCACCATCTTCGGCTGGCCAACGCTCGTCGCGCCGATTGGCGCCTGGATCCTCTCCATCATCATCGCGCCCATCGCCGTGATCCGGCATAACGACTGGGCCCCCAAAACGCCCCCGCAATGACGTCCTCCGGTGCTGGTGTCGCCTGGTACGACCGCAATGCCCCGGGGCTGGCGGACCAGTACGAGGGGGCCGATTTCGAGACGGTCCACGGATGGCTGCTTCCCCTTCTCGATGGCTCGACGGACGGGCCGGTCCTGGATATCGGGGCCGGCTCCGGGCGTGATGCGGCCTGGTTTGCGGCGCGCGGGTATTTCGTAGTGGCGGTGGAGCCGGCGGCGAACCTGCGCGCGGAGGCGCGGGCGCGGCATCCCGAGCCATCCATAGCGTGGCTGGATGACCGCCTCCCCGAGCTGGAGGCCGTGACGGCGAGGGGGCAGACCTTCTCGCTGATCCTCGTCTCGGCCGTCTGGATGCATGTCTTGCCGGTGGAGCGGGAGCGCGCCTTCGAGACCCTGGTCTCACTGCTGCGGCCGGGTGGGCTGCTGGCGGTTACGCTGCGGCTGGGGGAGCCGGATGCCGAGCGGGGCATGACGGAAGTTACCAACGAAGAGCTGGTGGCCCTCGGGGCGGCGTACGGGCTGGAGTTGGTCCACAACGGGGTGAGCGCCGATGCCCTGGGCCGTCCGGAGGTGGCCTGGGGGGAGGTGGCGCTTCGAAAGCCGGCCTAGCCCTTCAGGCGGAAGGTGACTCCCATGGGTGCCGAGCCCTCATGGGAGACGTAGTCCACGGTTCCGAGATAGCGGAACGGGGCTCCACGACCATCGGGCCCCAGTTTCTGATCGCGGACGAAGAGGTGGATCTTCGTCCCGCGCTGGGCCTGTTCGACGATCTCCCGACCGCGCTTGCTCTCGGGGGTGGTCTGGTTCTGGCTCTGCCAGTGGAAGGTCTGCTCGTCGATGAAGTAATCGAGGTAGCGGTGCTCATCCTGCTTGCCCTGCTTGTTCAGGGTGACCAGCAGGATGTGGGTGCGGTCGGAGAGGACGATGTGGCCGCTGTTCCACACGCCCTGGTTGAAGGTGGCGCCGAATAGTGCCGGGATCTCCTCGCGCTGAAAGCTCTCGCCCTTGGCCAGCTCCAGGGGATCCAGGACCGCCTTGAGCCGCGCGAAGGTGCGCATGGACTCATCGGCCTCCCGATCCTCGTAATCGGGATTCCGGGCCTGCAGGACGTAACGGCCATCCGCGGTCTTGGAGATCCCGCGCAGGAGGTACTGGGTGTCACCGGCCTCGTCCTGGCGCTCGAGGGCCATGGTATCCCCGGTGATGGAGCCGGCGGAGGTCTGCGTGACCCACTCCAGCAGGAGGTAGTCGCCATCCCGGATGGGGTTCTTGCCCCCGTTCATGGAATCGCCGCTGGCACGGGCGACGAAGTGTCGCTCCGGGTCCAGCCGCCCCTGGCCGGGTGGCACCGCGACCCGCTCCTCGTCTTCGGCTCGACTGTTGCGGAAGTGGCCGCAGGCGATCCCCAGATCGGGGTAGTAGGGGACCTCGGTCCGGTCTTCCTGGTTCGGGAAGGGGATGACCTGACCGCGCTCGGCGGCGGAGGCCCGGGAGGACGCCCCGGAGGACGACTGGGATGGCTGGTAACGGCCCAGGCGGTAGTCCACCAGCTCCTGCACCATGTCCGTGAAGGTGGCCGCCTCCACGGTGTCATCGAGAGAGAAGGTCGGCCGGAATCGCTCCCCCTCGACCACGAACCAGCGCTGCGCCTCCGGCCCCTTGTCGCCCTTGGTCCAGAAGTGGATGGGGTTCTTCCGCCAGTAGGCGGCAAGGCCCTGGCCATCGAGCGCCTGGGCGTCCTGGAGCTCTGGCGGGAGGTCGGCCAGCAGGGCGGGCCGCCGGCCGAAGATCGCCGCCGAGGCCGCCGTCAGGGCCTCCAGGGTCGGGGGCTGACGGAACCCGTCGAGTTCCAGCAGGGCCTCCAGCAGGACCATCTTGAAGGACTTGGTCATCGCCGTGGTCTCGACTTCCTTAAGGAAATCGCCGTGGGCGGTGACGCAGCGGGCCTCGGCCTCGACCAGCTCTCCGCGCCCCTCCAGGAAGGCCCACCAGTGACCCCCTTCCTTGCGCAGTTTGGTCATGCTCAACCCGGCCCGGTAGGCCTCGGCCGCTGTCGGGCGCCGGCCCAGGCCCGCCTTGAGATTCTCGTACTCCTCGCCCGGGTTACCGGGGATCAGGCTCTCGAGGAATTCGATAAAGCGCAGGTCGTAGTTGGCGAAGCAGCCTGGCGGCAGCTCCAGGGAGTCGGAGCGGACCCCCTCCGTGAACGCCCGCAGTCCCGCCCCCGTGTTGGAGGCCTGGAAGAGCGCCCGGGGCCGGTTCAGGAAGGCGCGGTGATTGCCGATGAAGTCCAGGACGACCAGGTGGTCCTTGCCGGGGGCCCGGCGCAAACCGCGACCGAGCTGCTGGAGGAACAGAACGGGCGACTCGGTAGGCCGGAGCAGGAGGATGGTGTCGACGGCCGGGATGTCGACGCCCTCGCTGAAGAGGTCCACGGAGAAGACGACCTGGATGGTGCCCTGAGTGAGGCGTTCAATGGCCTCGTCCCGGGTGGTGTCCGAGGCGCCGTGGACGGAGCGGGCCGAGAACCCTGCTCGCTGGAATTGCTCGGCCATGAAGTCGGCATGGCGGCGGGAGGCGCAGAAGGCCAGGGTGCGTTCGCCGCCCTTGTCCTGCCACTCCCGGAGGTTGTGGCGCGCACGGCCGCGGGTGGCGAGCTGGTTCTCCAGCGCTGTCTCTTCGAAGCGACGGTCGCGCCAGGGGATGGCCTGGTAGTCCACCTCCTCGTCGAGGATGCCGTAGTAGTGGAAGGGGCAGAGCAGATCCTCGCGGATCCCGACGAAGAGATCGGCGGTATAGACCAGGTTGTCATCACACAGCGAGAGGATATTGGCCTGGTCCGCACGCTCCGGGGTGGCGGTCAGGCCGAGGAGGAACCGGGGCCGGAAGTGCTGCAGGAGCCGACGATAGGTCCCGGCCGCCGCGTGGTGGAATTCGTCCACCACGATGTATTCAAAGGCCTCGGGGTCGAAATGGTCCAGGTGGTTCTCCTGATGGAGGGTCTGCACCGAGGCAAAGAGCATGTCCGCCTCGGTCTCCCGCTGCGTCCCCCGGTAGCCGCCGACGTGGGCCTGGGGGAAGACGCGCTGGAAGGTGGTCTCCGCCTGGAGGAGGATCTCTTCCCGGTGGGCGAGAAAGAGCACCCGGCTGGCACCGGCCTGGGCTGCATCGAAGGCGGCCAGGAAGGTCTTGCCCAGGCCCGTGGCCATGACCACCAGGCCCCGGCCATGGCCCGAGTCCCGGGTCTCGGCGAGCGCCGCCAGGGCCTCGCGCTGAGTGTCCGTGGGATCGGGCGGCGGTCGTTCAGGGTCGTCGCTACCGGGGCCCATGGGCGGGCGCTCGGCGGGGCGCCGCTGTTCGTAGGCATCGATCCACGCATAGTCGAGGACGTGGGCCTGGTCGTCCCGGAAGATACCCTCGAAGCCCTCCCGGATCTCGGCCAGGCGCGCCTCGCCCGGCGGGTCCGGCTCCTCAATGCGGTAATTCCATTCCAGCCCCGCGGTCAGCGCCTCCTTGCTGATATTGCTGGAGCCGATGAAGGCCTCGCCGCGATGGCCGTGCTCCCGGGTGAAGATGTAGGCCTTGAGGTGGAAGCTGTGCCGGTCCGTCTCGAAGATGCGGACCTCGGCCCCGCGCTCGGCCAGGAGCATGAGCCAGCGCAGGGCCTGGGGATCGGTAATGCCGAGGTAGTCGCTGATGATGATCCGGATACGGGCGGGTCGCTCCCCCTGGCAACGCTCGCTGAGGGCGTCGAAGATGAGCTCCAGGCCGGTGGTCTTGATGAAGGCGACGGCCAGCTCGATCTCCTCCGCTCGCCGGATCGAGGCCAGGAGTTGAGGGAGAAGGGGATCGGATTCGCCGCCGCGGACCAGCCGGGGGAGCGGGGTAGCCGCCGAATGGGCGTGCTCGGCCATGGGCCTCCTTGTCCGTTACGCCCGAGTGGGGTTCGGGATGTGCCTGACGCCGCGTTCGATGATACGTCAGAGATCACCCTCGGGCCATGAGGGGCGTGGCCGCCTTTTCGGGGCCAGATGGCCGAACATAAAAAGAGCCGCGCCCAGTCCCCTGGCGCGGCTCGCTAGCTTTCTGCCCGGTTTGCCCGGGTGTTGTCAGGCGCTGGCCGGGAGGTTCTCGGTCTCTTCCAGGAAGTGGCGGATGTCGGTGCGCAGCTGGTGGCGGGCCTGGAAGACGAGGCCGCGGATCTCCTCGGTGCTGGTGGTCGCCAGGAGCATGTAGAGGGCGCCTTCCGGCAGGTCCGCCGCCTGGCGGGCCAGGTTCTGCTGGACGGACTCGTTGTGGCTCGTGGCCAGGGTCTCGACCACGTCTTCGGGGAGGGTCGAGGCGTGGGCAGCGATGGCGGCCCAGACGGCGTCGTCGCCGTGGAGGAGTAGTTCGCCGAGGACACCCTGGGGCAGGGCCTTGAGCAGCTTGCCGAATTCGCGTTCCGTATTCATCGGTTTCCTCCGTTCAAAGGATGAGTTCGCTCTCCCTTTTGCAGGAGGTGTGCCAGGAATGGGGGATCAAATAAATCAGCAACTTGTTCGATCTCCGGGGCAGTGAGTGTCGCTGCCTGGCGACAGGGGGGTGGGTGCATTTTGGGAGCGGCCCCGATATGCGGTGCTCCCCGGCTGTCGCAAATGGGCGACGGCGCTGGTGGCTGTTTCGTTGTGAGGGGTCGTGCGGTTCTCGCTGCGATGGAATCAGGCCCCTGCGTGCAGCGTCAGGCCCCGGCTCGGCCGGCCTGGACCGGCCGAGAGTCGGCTCCCGGCCATACCGCCGCCCCATAGGGAGTAGCCGCGGAGGCCATGGCGGTCCCGGAGGCGTACAATTAATCACCAGGCAGGCAGACCTGCCCCGAGTGGCCCGGGGTCGCCGGGGGAAAAAGATCAATAACGACAGTGAGGAGAGCATCATGGCCGACCTCAGTGGTGAAACCGCCCGGATCTATACCACCGCCCAGCCCGTTCTGGACGGTGAGCGGACCAGGACCCTCCGGGAGGGCGTGGGAGAGACGGCGACCGGCCGCCCGGTGCGGCTGGTCGAGGTCCCCCGGGAGTATCAGGAGGGCCAGATCAACGCCTACCTGTCCAACATGGAGGCCGCCTACAGCCCCCATGACTGGAAGGTGGAGCGCCAGTTCGGCAATGTCTTCGGCGGCGAGGACTGAAGGCCCCATGCGCGGGTCCCGCGGGTGGTGCTAGAGTAAAACTTTTCGCGACCTGCCAGGAGAAGGCATGAACATCGAGTCGGTGAAGGCCGCCTACCGCCGCTGGGCCCGGATCTATGACGTCGTCTTCGGCCCCATCTTCCATCCCGGCCGCCGCCACGTGGTGGAGGCCCTGGGGGCGCAGCCGGGGGAACGGGTCCTGGAAGTGGGGGTGGGCACCGGCCTCTCCCTGCCGCTGTATCCCCGCGGGGTGAAGCTCACCGGGATCGACATCTCCCGGGAGATGCTCGACGTCGCCGAGCGGCGGGTGGAGCGCGACGGCATCGGCGAGGACGTGGAGGCGATCCGCGAGATGGATGCCGAGGCCATGGACTTCCCCGATGATGCCTTCGACCGGGTGGTGGCCATGTACGTGGTCTCCACCGTCCCCGACTACCACCGTCTGGTGCGGGAGATGCGCCGGGTCTGCAAGCCGGGGGGCGACCTCTACATCGTCAACCACTTCCAGTCGGAGAACCCGGTGATCGGCGGCATCGAGGGTGCCCTGGCGCCCATCGCCAAGTTCGTCGGCTTCCACCCCGACTTCCGCATGGACCACTTCCTCACCGAGACCGGCCTGGAGGCCGCCGAGGTCCGTTCCGTGAACCTCGGCGGCTACTGGAAGGTGCTGCACTGCCCCAATCCGGCCGATTGAGCTAGAAGGCGGCGTCGAAGCCCATGAGCAGGTAGTCCTCGCCGGTGAGGTGGCCGTAGGGGTGGACGTCCGGATCCTCGGTATCCAGCAGGTCGGCGTTGACCTCCACCAGCCCCTTCACGTTGCGCATGAAGTAGTAGGAGGCGGTGAGCGACACCGTCTGCATGTCGATGCCGTCGTAGACCGTCTCGCTGCCGTCCAGGTCGCCGGCATCGGTGTGGTTGTAGAGGGCGGAGAAGGCCCAGCGGTCGTTGGGGATCCAGTCGACCCCGGCGAAGCCGCCGTCCCAGGTCACATCCTCGCCGTCCAGGAAGTCGGTCCAGGTCACCTGCAGGTACTGGGCGTACCAGTCCAGGGTCGGGCTGATCCGGCCGCTGAGGTCGAGGCCGCCGATGCGGATGTCGCTGTCGGGGCCATTGCCGGCGGAGACCGCATTACTGGTTGTGTCTACGCCCTGCCAGCCGCCGGAGAGCCCCATGATCCCTACGCCGATGCCGCCCACCTCGAAGCCCAGCCGGGTGAAGGCGGACTTCTCGTGGTCGTCGTCGAAGGTGTGGTCGGGCCGGGCATAGCCGGGGGCATTCAGGGTGGCACTCTCCTTGATGCCGTTACCGTTCACCGCGCCCACGGCCAGGTCCACCGGCCCCAGGGCGCGGCTGAGGATGAGGCCGCGGTCGTAGGTGATATCGGCCATGCGGTAGACCATGTAGTCCTGGAAGGTCAGCCGCGTCTCCCGGGCGAACATGAGGTCGGAGACCTGGAACTGCCCCAGGGTGGCGTCGATGCCGGTGCCGAAGGCGTCCTGGTAGCCGAACCAGGCATCCTCGATGAGGAAGGAGCCGTTACCCCCCTTCTCGGCCATGATGCCGTAGAAGTAGTAGGTCAGGTTCTCCGACAGCGGCGCCGAGGAGAGGAGCTTGATGAGGTAGGGGGACTGGAGATCGTTGTCCGCGCCCGAGAGGGTTGGAGGGTCCGTTGGGTTCTCCTCGTCATACTTGGCGACCCGCCCCTCCCGGACCTGGAAGAAGCCCTGGGCGCGCACTGCCAGCGGCGGGATCTTCGGCAGCGCCAGGCGGTCGTCGCCGAAGCTCGCCGCCTGGTCCTCCCAGCCGGGGAGCTTCATGTTGTTCCCGGCGAAGGACTCGCCGCCGCCGTTGAGCTTGGGGAAGGCGCTGTGGCAAGCGGCGCAGCTCACCTCGTACTGCCGGGCGAAGGCCGGCATGGCCTCGCCCACCTGGGGCCAGACCCCGGCGACGACGGCAAAGAGGGCGGCGCTGACGAAGAGGTGGCGGAACATCGATACTCCTCCCGGTTGGTGAGGGAGGTAGTATAGCGGGTCAGCTCCGCAGGGTCACGGGAAAAATCGAGCAGGAACAACCAGATGGAAACGGGAATGATTCCCGTTCCAATGGTTCCCGTTTCAGGGGGTCCGGGTGCGCGACCCGGTGCGATCAGGCGGCCCGGATCCGGCGCATGTTGTTCCGCTGCCCCTGCCGGCTCTTCTGCCGCCGGATGACCTCCTGTACGTCCTCGCGCTGGACGTAGGCGTCCAGGGTGATGCCGTCGAGGAACTCGTAGAGCCGGTGGCTCAGGTCGTTCCAGAGTTCGTGGGTCAGGCAGCGCTCACCCTCCTGGCAGTTCTCCTCGCCGCCGCAGCGGGTCGCCTCCAGCGGCTCGTCCACCGCCGAGATGATCTCGGCGACGCTGATCTCGCTGGCCGGCCGGGCCAGGCTATAGCCGCCACCGGGGCCGCGCATGCCGCGCACCAGGTCGTTGCGGCGCAGCTGGCTCATGAGCTGTTCCAGGTAGGAGAGGGAGATGTCCTGGCACAGGGAGATGTCGGCCAGGGTAACCGGGCCGCTGT
Organism: Thiohalospira halophila DSM 15071; assembly: GCF_900112605.1. NCBI lineage: Bacteria > Pseudomonadati > Pseudomonadota > Gammaproteobacteria > Thiohalospirales > Thiohalospiraceae > Thiohalospira > Thiohalospira halophila. The sequence goes on along the minus strand of NZ_FOMJ01000003.1, from coordinate 51,455 downwards.
CTTCATGGATGGCCAGGTCCATCATCGCCGTGACGGCGTAACGCCCCTTGGTGGAAAGTCGCATGGCTGAATCCCTCGTATTACCGGCTGGTCGTGAATCTGGACTATGTATAAATTAACTGACGAAAATAGTCAAGAAAAAGCCCGCAGCGCGAATGGGGGTGGCGTGGCCTCAGGAGGCGCTGTTGGCCTCGGCCAGCCCCTCCAGGAAGCCGGGGAAGTCCAGCCCGGTGAAGCGCGACAGCGCATGGGCTCGCAGGTCCCAGGCCGTGGCAAGGTCGGGGGGTACGGGGCGCGTGGAGGCGAGGGCCACCAGGTTGCCGCGGGTGGGGACCGGGAGCTGCAGGCAGCGGCCGGCGAAGGCGTCCTGCAGGCCGGTGAGGGTGCGGCGCAGGCGCTGGGCCGGCTGCTGCCAGAGGTTCACCGCCAGCGCGCCCTCGTCGGCCAACCGCCCGCGCGCGGCGGCGAAGAAGTCGGCCTCCGCTACCTCCTCGGCCATGCCGGTGCCGTGGAAGGCGTCCACCAGGATGAGGTCGTAGTCGCTGTGGCGCAGGGCGGCGTGGGTGAGGAAGTGCCGACCCTCGCCGGGGATGATGTTCAGGCGGGCATCATCCTCGGGCAGGCGGAAGTAGCCATGAGCGAGCTCCACCACGCGGGGGCGCAGCTCCACCGCATCGATCTGGCAGTCGGGGTAGTGGTGGAGGAGGAAGCGCGCCAGGGAGCCGCCCCCCAGGCCCACCAGCAGCACCCGCCGGGGCGCGGCATGCAGGAGCAGCGCCGCCATCATGGACTGGGTATAGGCCAGCACCAGCGCCTCCGGGCGGTCCAGGAAGAGGGCGCTCTGCCGGGAACGGCTGCCGAAGTGCAGCGAGCGGACGCGGCTATCCTCCACGATCTCGATGGGCCCGTGTTCGTCGCGGCTGGCGTGGATGAGTTCACCGTTGTAACGTCGCATTCCGGGCAGCTTACGGGGCCCTGCCAAGAGCGGCAAGCCGGGGCGGAGGCTCCGGGCATGCGGTCTTTATTCTTGTCACGAGATGGCAAGGCTCGGTAGAGTCTGCTCAATCGCGGAGGAGGATGGGCGTGCAACGCAGGACCCTGCTCAAGACCTTGCCAGTTGCTGCCGGTGCGGTCGCCACGGCGTACCACTTCCGGACCGGGGGTGGGGACCGACCGGGAATGGACGCCGAGCAGGCCGCCGGGTCGACGCAATCGCCCAAGCCGACGGCCGCGGGCGGGGCCACGGAGACCGGTGACGCCGGCGAGCTGGAGACCCGGGTGCTGGTGGAGCCCAACGCGCCCCCGCAGCAGATGGCCGACCGGGACCGCTACCTCCGGCGTATCCGGGAGTTCGACGAGGACCATCGCGAGGACGTCCACCTCGACGCCGCCGACCGGGAGCGCCTGGCGCAGGTCGTGGCCCGGCTGGAACGGGTGATCAAGTTCGTCGGCTACGGCAACTTCAACCTCCTCTCCTTCGACCGCATGCTGCGCTTTGCCCGGAACTACGAGGCCATCGGCGCCTTCACCCCGGCGGAGCTCGACTTCATGGACGGGATCTTCGCTGCCGATGCCCGGCGTTACGGCTTCTTTGGCGAGAAGGTGGTCACCGAACTCACCGCCCGCTTCCCCGAGCAGGAGGCGCGCAAGGTCGCCGGCTCCGGCCACTATCTCCTCCACGGCGAGGCCGAGGGGCTCTTCCGCGACCTGCGCCGGAAGGTGGGGGACGAGCTGGTGCTGACCTCCGGCGTGCGCTCCGTGGTCAAGCAGATGCACCTCTTCCTGGCCAAGGCGGTGGAGACCGGCGGCAACCTCTCCCGCGCCTCCCGCTCCCTGGCACCGCCGGGCTATTCCTACCACGGCATCGGCGACTTCGACGTGGGCAAGGCCGGCTTCGGCGAGCGCAACTTCACCGCCGAATTCGCCGAGACCGAACTCTTCCATCGCCTGGCCGATCTCGGCCTGGTGGACATCCGCTATACCGACCGGAATCCGTATGGGGTGCGCTTCGAGCCCTGGCACATCAAGGTGGTCTAGGCGGATGTGGCGGGGGAGCGTGCTCCTCGCCCTGGCCCTGATGCTCACCGCCGGCCCCGCGGCGGCCCGGGATTTCACCGTCCATCGGCTGGACTCCGGCGTGCCGGGGCCCACACTGCTGGTGGTCGGCGGGATCCAGGGGGACGAGCCGGGCGGTTTCAATGCCGCCGCCCTCCTGGTCACGCGCTACCGGATTACCCGGGGCTCCGTCTGGGTGGTGCCCAATCTCAACTTCGAGAGCATCCTGCGCCGCTCCCGCGGGGTCCACGGCGACATGAACCGCAAGTTCGCGAACCTGCCGCCCTCCGATCCGCAGTACGAGGCGGTGCAGCGGGTCAAGGCGCTCATCCGGGACGAGGAGGTGGACGCGGTCCTCAACCTCCACGACGGCTCCGGCTTCTACCGCCGACACCACATCGACGAGCTGCAGTCGCCCTGGCGCTGGGGCCAGTCGGTCATCGTCGACCAGGCGCACATGGATGCGCCGCTGTTCGGCAATCTGGAGTCGGTGGCGGCCGACGTGGCGGCCCGAGCCAACATGCACATCCCCGACAATGACCACTTCTACGCGGTGAAGAACACCCATACCGGGCAGGGCAACGCCGAGATGGCGCGGACCCTGACCTGGTACGCGGTGCGCCACGGCAAGCCGGCCTTCGGGGTGGAGGCGAGCAAGTCCTTCGGTACGGTCCGCCGGACCGATTTCCACCTCAAGGTCCTGCACGGCTTCATGGATCGCATGGGCATCGGCTACGAGCGTGACTTTCCCCGTACCCTGGCGGGCGTGGAGGCGGCCATCGAGGACGACATGGATCTGGCCCTCTACGACCGGCGGATCCGTCTGGAGCTGGCCAACGCGCGCAGCCGTCTCGGTTACGTGCCGCTCAAGGAGGGGAGCGAACTGGAGTTCGCCGCCGACAGCCCCCTGGTGGCGGTCCTCCAGGACGATGGCAGCTACGTGGTCCGCCACGGCAACCGGGAGCTGACGCGGCTCCATCCGCAGTACTTCGAGTACCACGACGGCCTTGAACGGGTGCGCCTGCAGGTGGACGGCCGGCCCGTGGAGGCGGAGTTCGGCTCCGTGATCCCCGTCGCCGAGGACTTCCGGGTGGAGCCGCGGGAGGGCTATCGGGTCAACGTCATCGGCTACGTCAGCGACGAGGAGGACCAGGCCGGCGACCGGATCTACCGGGACGACATCCTGCCGCGCTTCTCCCTGGACCGGAGCGGTCGCACCTTCCGGGTGGAGGTCTACCGCGACGACGCCTTTGCCGGGATGGCGCTGGTCCGCTTTGCCGGGGAGGAGCCCGGGCGCGAACGCACCCTCCAGCAGGTCCGGCACGTCGGCGATCCCGATGACGGCACCGGCCGCTGACCCATGGCCGATCACTCCGCGACGACACCCTGCCGGGCCCCCCGGTACATCCGGGAATTCCGCTGCATCGGCCCCGACTGCGAGATGCCGTGCTGCGGCGGCTTCGACATCAACCTGGATGCGCGGGACTACGCCGTGCTCCAGGACTTCACCCGCCGGGATCCGGGGGATCGCCGCCTCTTCAGCGCCGGCGTGGAGCGACTCTCGGGGGAGGGGGAGCCGCCCGCCCGCCTCCGGCTGGACGAGCGGGGGATGTGCCACTTCTACGAGGACGAGGGCTGGTGCCGCGTCCACCGTCGCCACGGGGAGCGGGCCCTGCCGCGCAACTGCGCCCACTACCCCCGCGTGATCCACCGCCACCCGGCGACCACCGAGGTGAGTGGCGCCCTGTCCTGCCCGGAAGTGGTCCGGCGCTCCCTCCTGGTCGAGGGTGGCAACCGGCTGGAGCCGGCCCGGGCCGAGGAACTCATCTTCGACCTCGAGCGCGGGCACCATACCGGGCGGAGCGCGTACGCGCGCTACCTCATTCCGGTTCGCGCCGCCCTGGCCGATGCCATCCCCACGGAGGGGCACGGCCTGGCCGAGGGACTCTTCACCGCGGCCTACCTGGCCGCTCGCCTGGCGCCCTTCTACCACGCCGACTGCAGCGAGCCCGAGCCCATGCTGGGCAATATCCTCGAGCGGCGCCATGACCCGGCGGTGGCGGAGACCCTGCGCCACCGCCTGGCCATCGCCGAGGAGGACCATCGGGGGCTGCTCCTGGCCCAGGCAGCGCTGCTCCTGGTCCGGGACCAGGCGCCGGAGAGCCCCCTGGGCACGATCATCGCGGCCAGCTGGGAGGCAATGGCGGCGGCGGGCGAGCCGGTCACCGAACGCGGCCTGGAGGGCGAAGCGCTGACCACGGTCCTGCGGGAGAGGCGCGCACGGGTGCGCCAGGGGCTGGACGAGCGGCTGGATACCTGGCTGGCGCGCTGGTGTCACAACACCCTTTTCCGCGAGCCCTTCACCACCCTCCCGGATCCCTTCCGGGCAGTGCAGCTCATGGCGCTGCGCCTGACCGGCCTGCGGCTGCTGGTCCATCTCGACCCGATCCTGCTGGCCGCGGCCGAGGCGGGTGACGAGGAGGCCGTCGCGGCCCGCTTCACGATCCTGGTGGCGCGCTTTGCCCGCCAGGTGGACCACAACAATGACTTCCTCTACCTCCTCTATCAGGCCGCCGAGGCGGAGGGGCTCATGAACCTGGACGCCACCCCCGGCCTGGTGCGCACGTGAACACCCCTGCGGAAACGGCCTTGCCCGCCTGGGAACTCCGGGAGAGCCGCCGCGCCCGGCGCATGCGCCTGCGGGTACGCGAGGACGGCCGGGTGGAGGTGACCGTCCCCGCCGGGGGCGACCGCCGGCAGGCCGCCGCCTTCGTGGCGGCCCGGCGGGACTGGATCCGCCGGGTGCAGGCCGACCAGGAGGCCCGGCGGCAGACCTGGCCGGCAGCGGAGCGCGGCCCCTGGCCGACCCGGCTGCGACTGTCCGCCGTGGGGGAGGAGTGGGCGGTGACCTACCGGAAAGGCCCCGCCGGCTGCCGGGAGTCCGGTGGGGCCCTGCAGGTCGGAGCCGGTGATGAGGCCGCCGCCCACGAGGCCCTGGAGCGCTGGGTGGGCCGCCGGGCCCGGACGGCGCTGGAGCCCTGGTTGCTGGACTGGGCGGGGCGCCTGGGGGTCACCGTCACCGGCCTGACCATCCGGGGGCAGCGGACCCGCTGGGGAAGCTGTTCCGCCCGCGGCCGGATCAACCTCAATCGTCGGCTTCTCTTCCTGGAGCCGGCGCTGGTGGAATATGTCCTCGTCCACGAGCTCTGCCACCGGCACCACCTGAATCACGGCCCGGCCTTCCGCCGCCTGCTCACCCGCCACCTGCCCGATGCTGCCGAGCGGGAGCGGGCCCTGCGGAGCCCCGCCGGGCAAGTCCCGCCCTGGCTGCCGGCATGACCGGTATCCCGGCCCGGTGGCCCGGCCGGGCGGGGCCGGCCGTGATCGACCCCGATCCCCGGCTGGCCCTGCTGGAGGCCATGCTGGCGAGTCGGCCGGCGTGGCGGGAGTTCGATCTCCTCGGTGAGCTGAGGCGTCGCCGCGTGCCGCCCTTCGAGGATCCGGACGGCTCCACGCTGGGCCTCTTCCGGCGCCATTTCCTCCTGCGCCACCTGCTCTACCGTCTGCGGGACCGCCTCCTGGCCCGGGGGCTCGGCGACCTGGCGCTGGACGCCGTCGGGGTGCGCTACTGCGCGCATCCCGGTCCCCGGCGTCGGGCCCTGGTGGCGCCGGAGCCCCTGCGCGCCTACTATCTCGACCCGGATGAGCTGGCCTCCACCGGTGCCGCCGAGGTGGACGCCCTGCTGACGGCCTTCTGGCGCCGCTACCACGCCCATGCGCGGAGGGAGTGGGCCCTCCGGGAGCTGGATCTGGGCGCTGAGGCCACTCCGGATATCATTCGTCGGCGCTATCGTGAACTGGCCATGCAATACCACCCCGATCGCGGGGGGGATTCGGCACGGTTTGCCCGGATTAACGCTGCCCACGCGGTTCTGGTAGGGTTGCCCGCTTCCACGGGCGGCGGAGCCCCTGCACGGAGAGGAGATCGATGACCGACACCACCACCCTGGGGATCACCGCTGCCGCCGTCGTGATCGGCCTCCTGGTCCTGGCCTGGGCCTGGAGCCGTCGCCACGACTGGCTGCTCCGCCTGGAAGGGGCGCGGACGCGTCGTACCCTGCGGCGCCTGGGGCGGGAGTACATGGAGGACGCGGTGATCCCGGACGGGCTGGACAGTTCCGTGGTGGTGGACTTCCTGGTGCTCGTCCCCGGCGGGATCCTGGTCGTCGATCTGAAGGACTATCCCGGCATCCTGTTCGCCGGGGAGCGCATCGACGAATGGACCCAGACGGTGGGGCGTCGCTCCTACAAGTTCCCCAACCCCATTGCGCCCAACCAGTTCAAGGTCCAGGCCGTGAGCGACCAGGTACCGGAGGTGCCGGTGCACGGGCGGGTCGTCTTCACCCGCCGCGGCCGATTCGCCACCGCCCTGCCCTGGAGCGTCTCCACCGTGGACAGCCTGGCGGAGGATGTGGCCGATCTGCGCGAGGGCGATGAGGTCCCGGGGAGTTACTACTCGGCCTGGCTGCGCCTGCGCCGGGCCCTGGAGGGGGAGGGTTGAACCGCGAACCTCAGGGGATCCCTAGGGGTTCGACGGAGTGCCTTCTTCCGCCTGGGCGACCCGCTCGTAGCCTGGCGCCGTTACCGGCCGCAGCCGCTGACCCAGCGGCGTGGGCTCCCTTCCCAGACGCTGTTCGTAGAAGACCGTCGCCGTCATGACCCGGCGGACGTACCGCCGCGTCTCGCGGTAGGGCATCGTCTCCACCCAGATGTCCGCCGGAACCTGGCCCTGTTCGGGGAGCCAGCGGCTGACCCGGGTGGGGCCGGCATTGTAGGCGGCCGTGACCACCGCCGGGTGGTAGTCGAAGCGGCGGGCATTGCGAGCCAGGTAGCGCACGCCGAGGGTGAGGTTGGTCTCGGCATCGATGAGGTCCCGCACACCGGGTGCGGGCCGGTTCATGCGGCTGGCCACGGAGCGCGCCGTCGCCGGCATGAGCTGCATCAGGCCCAGGGCGCCGGCACCCGAACGGATGTCGGTGATGAAGCCGCTCTCCTGCCGGATCAGGGCCAGGACCCAGGCGGCGTCCAGCTTGTGGGATTCCGTGAGCGTGGTGACGGCCTCGCCGTGGCCCAGCGGATAGTAGACCCGCGGATCCTCCAGCCCGCTGTCCAGCGCCGTGGCCAGCGCGCGGTCGTGCCAGCCCCGGGCGGCAGCCAGGCGGGCGGCGGCGGCGCGATCCTCCCGGGGCATTTCGGCGATGGCGCGGTTCCACTCCCGTCGGGCATCCGGGTGGCGCTGGAGCGCCCGAAGCTCGAAGGCGCGGGCCAGTCCCGGGTAGTTGCGGGTGATTGCCGACGATGTCGGTGATCCGCCGGCTGGGGAGATCTGGTAGGGGGACGTCCCGCTGCGATCGGCGGCAAGGAAGGCGTAGTAACCGCGTTCCCGGGCCAGCTCCCGGTAGATTCCGGCTGCCTCCTTTTGCCGACCCGTGGCCGCCAGGGCTCGGGCACGCCAGTAGCGCCAGCGCTGGCCGTCGGCGACCTCCGTGGGCAGGGCCTCGACGGTAGCGAGGACCTGGTCCCAGTCCCGCGATTGCAGGGCAAGGGTCAGGCCGATCCGGGCCGGTTCGCTGTCCCCGGAATAGCGGGCCAGACGGTGGAGCATTGCCCGGGCGCGGGGGTCGTCCTCCCGGGCGAGGGAGGTCGCCAGCGCTCTCTCCATGGCCATGCGTTGATCCGGGGTGTAGGCGCGGTTCGCACCCTTGCTGCGCCACGCCTCCAGGGCCTCGGCCGGATCACGCCGGGCCCAGCGCTGGAGCCCCCAGACGAGCTGGGCCGTGCTGGCATTGGCCGGTGGGTCGAGCCAGTCCGCCGCTCGCTCGGGGTCGTACCAGAGCTTCAACCAGCGCTCACCGCGCTGCCGGGCCTCTCCCTCCAGCTGCCGCAGGAGGTAGCGGGCCAGGCCCAGCTCGCTGGCGCGCACGGCGAGACCCAGGCGCCTCTCCACCAGCGCCGGGGTCAGGCCGCCACCCTCCTTCCAGGCGGCGAGGACGGGATCGCAGGCGCCGGGCAGGCTCTCGCCGGTGAGCCAGACGGACTGCATTCCCTCGAGGGCCCGGTCTCGCTTGCCGGTCTCCAGCAGGGCGCGGCGATGGTGGCAGCCGAGTCGGGTGCCCATGTCCGGGGTCCAGAAGCGGAGGAAGCGGTCCCAGTCCCCCCGGTTCGCCAGCCGGTTCAGCAGCTGTCGGCGCAGGCGATCGCCGGGGAGGGTATCGCCGTAGCGGTAGAAGAAGAGGCGGAGTTCGGCGTTATCGGCCTGCCCCAGCCGGTTGCCCAGATCCCGGCGCAGGAGGTAGGGGAGCAGCGGGTAGTGGCGCAGCTCCCGGGTAAGGGTCCGAAAGCGCCCCTGCTGGCCGTAATGCAGGGCCAGCTCCGCCTGGCGGAAGAGCTGGCGCTCCTCCGTCCGGTCCGCGGAGCGGTCCGCCGAAGCCGTGGCAGCGGTGGCCGCCAGCAGCAGGCCGGCAAGCAGTGTGGCTCGGGTTCCCATGGTGTGTCCTCCGAATCCTCACTCAATGTACGCCATGCCGCGGCCATGGGGAAGCGAACCAGGTCACAACGCCAAAAGGGTGAGCACTCCGCTGACAGCCCGCCGGGCGCGGTTCATTCCTCGGGGGATGGAGCGGGGGGTGCCGCCCGGTAGCGCAGTTCGTCCGGCCCGACGGTACCGCCGGAGATGATGAAGGACATGGCCTCGTCGGCGCTCCAGCCGGTGGTCACCATCTTCTCCACCGGCACGATCTCGAGATAGCCCGAGGTGGGGTTGGGGGTGGTGGGGACGTAGACGGCGGCGTAGCGCTGGCCGTCATCGGGGTCGGTAAAGACCCGGGTGACGAAGCCCACCGCCTTCATCTCCGGCGAGGGGAAGTCGATGAGGACCACCCGCTCCACATCCTCGGAGGGGCGCGTCTGCAGGGCGGCCAGGAGCTGGCGGGTGGCGCCGTAGACGCGCTGGACCAGCGGGATCCGGTCGATGATGGCGTCCACCAGGGCGATGAGGCGGCGACCTACCACGCGGGTGGTGAGCCAGCCGAGGATGTAGAGGGCAAGCAGGGTGGCCACTACCGCCAGGCCGAACTCGAACCAGGGCGCCAGCAGTCGGGCGGAGAGCCCTGGCGCCCACGGTTCCACGAGGCCGGCCAGGGCGCGGACCAGGGGCCCTCCCAGACTGGAGAGCTGGCCCAGGACGAAGTCGAAGACCCACCAGGTCAGCCACAGCGGGATGATGGTGAGCAGGCCGGTGATGAGGTAGCGCTGGAGATGCATGGGGGGCATGATAGCCGTTCGCCCGGCGGTGCGCCTCCTGGTCATTCCCGGGAGAGGCCCTCGATTAGGGGGGACTAAAGTGGTTGATTTGTTACCAGTCTATAGCAGAGTCTGGGCGCCGGATCTGCGATACTACTCACAAATGTGTCAGACAGGGATTCGTCGTGCTCGGAGAAGGCCCATGCCTGTTCTGCCCATGCCCCTACGCCGACCCCATCCCTGGACCCTGTTCCTCCTGCTCTCCCTGGTGGCCTTCACCGTCCTGGCCGCGGAGCCCCGCGAGGTGGGGCGCGTCCTGGTCGCCAGCGGCGAAGTAACCGCTACCCGCGAGGGGGCCTCCACCCGCGCCCTGGGCCGCGGGGACCGCCTCTACGAGGGCGATGCCATTACCACCGGCCCCGGCGCCCGGGCTCAGCTGCGCCTGTCGGACGAGGGGCTGGTCCAGCTCGCTGCCGACACCGAATACCGCATCGAGCATTACCGGGCCCAGGGCGAAGAGCGTGGCGCCGTCACCGAGCTGGTGGAAGGCGGCCTGCGCACCGTCACCGGCGCCATCGGGGATGACGACCCGGAGGACTACCAGCTGGACACCCCCGTGGCCACCATCGGCATCCGCGGGACCCGCTTCGCCCTCCATCACAGCGACGACAGCGGGACCGTGGGCGAGGTCGCCGAGGGCGCCATCGTGGTGGAGAACGATGGCGGCGGCACCGAGGTTGGCGCCGGCCAGTTCTTTGCCGTTCGCAGCCGCGACCAGGCCCCGCAGGAGCTGGAACAGCGGCCGCAGCAGCTGGATACCGGGAGTGAAGTCGAGGACGGGAGTGGGGCCGCAGAAGAAGAGTTCGAGGGCGGCGGCGACGAGGGTGACAGAGAAGAGGGCGAGGCCGGAGGTGAAGAACAAGCCTCGGAGGGTCGAGACGAGAATGCCGGTGACGATCCCGTCGAGAGTGAGGGCCCGAGTGAAGATCCTTCGGAATCCTCCACTCCGGGGGGTGATACAGCCGACGGGGAAGATGCTTTCGGCGTAGACGGCGAGGAACCGGCCTACAGCGCAGGCGAGGACGAAGGGACTCGTGAGCGCGCAGAGGACGAAGGGAGCGACATCGACACCGGGTCCGGCGGTAGCATCGACGATGGAACTACGGATGACGGAACTTCGGACAACGGTGACACCGTGGTCACCACTCCCTGGTACGAGGATGACTCCCTGACCAAGTTTGGGATGACTGGCTTACTAGGAGGTCCCTGGCAGTCCCCCGGTTACGTCACTGATGGTGAGCCACATCCGGTCAACGGCAAAGTCGAGAGTCTTACGCTGGATGACGAGGGTTGGTTGGAGGAGATGATTTACTACCGGGTGGAGAGCGGGATGCTGATACCCGGGGGTGACCTTGAAGGAGGTCAGGAGGCAACGCTCGATTCGTATGGCTTTGAAAAGGTAGTGATGCGTGCGGAGTCCGGGGCCAAACCGGCGCAAACCGGTAGTGCATCGGGCCTCGGGGTCCACTGGGGGCGCTGGAATCTGGGCGATTACGAACAGGTCGTCGATGGCAACATTATGATCTCGCCTGATGGGGAGGAGGGCCCGCCTCCGGGAACGGACTGGCACTGGCTCGTCCTGGAGAATGCCGAGGATCTTATGACCTCCGCGCAGTACGATACCCTCTCGGGAACTGACGTGGACTTTGTCTGGGCTGGCGGGACGGAGATCCGGGCGACGGATCTCGACGGCGTGGCCGAGTACACCTATGCAGTGGACGAATTCACTCTCACGGCCGATTTCAAGGCCGACACCTTTACGGGCGGAACGCTACGACTGGTTACCGATGATGATGCGCCAGAGTTCGCGATCGATGGCCAGGAGGTGACCATGCACGGCCCCGAAATGGATCCGGCCCTTGATGCCTCCTTCATGGTGTCCTTGCAGGATTCGGATTCCACCGATTCTGCCTGGGTGGAGGGTTTCTTTATCGGGGAGGAGGCCGATGGCGCGGGTGTCACCTTCTCGATTAACACAGAGCAGAACGTCCAGGGCCTCGAAGGCGTCGGCGTCCTGGAGAGGCAGTAGCGGGTCCGCCTGCCGACGCCACGGCGGCGGAGGGCCGCGGCGCGATCCAGTCAACATCCCCGGTGGCATGAGGCCGGCGGGGTTCGGGAGTGGCGAGCGTGAGCCGTCAGCGTAGATGGAAGGGGCCGCTGGTCTTCTGCCTTTTGGCCCTGTGCGGGCCGTGGGCCGCCGGGGCCCAGGAAACCTCGGAACCGTCCGGGGCGGAAAGCGAGGAGCGGCAGAAAGTTGCTGCTACCCTCCGCGAGCTGGTCGAGGCCGGCGATTTTGCCGCCGCACTCCGGGTGGCCCGGGAACACCGCGCCGAGTACATGGGCGATCCCGACTTCGACTTCTGGTACGCCCTGGCGGCCATGGAGGCCGGCGATCCCAACCAGGGGATCTTCGCCCTGGAGCGGGTGCTCACCGTCCATCCCGACTCCCGCCGGGCCCGGCTGGAGCTGGCCCGGGCCCACTTCCGGCTGGGGGACTACGGCCGCGCCCGCAGCGAGTTCAGGCGCGTGCTGGAGACCGACCCGCCCCGCATGGTGGAACAGCGCATCCGGGCCCACCTGGACGCCATGGACGCGCGGGAGCAGCGCCGGGGGCCGCAGTGGGCCGGCTGGGTCGAGGGCGGTTTCGGGCATGATTCCAACGTAAAGAGCGGGCCCGAAGAGTTCGCCCTTGACGTCGGACCATTCCTTGTCCGGATAGAGGATGCCGAGGCCGACGGCGACCGCTACGCCTCCCTGGGCGCCGGCGCGCGCGGCCGGATCCCCCTGGAAGAAGGTCAGGCCGTCTACGGTCGGGCCGAGCTGGAGACCCTGCGCCATTCGGACCTCAGCGACTTTGATAACACGGTCCTGGATGCCGCCGGCGGCTACCAGTGGGGCGGCCCGCGCTACCGGGTGCGAACCGGTCTGGAGGCGGGGAGCTACAGGCTGGACGGTGACGCCTACCAGGATCGCTACGGCCTGGCTGCCAGCGGTCGCTACCGTTCGCCAATGGGCTGGGGCGCCGGCGCCTTCCTCCGCCTGCGCCGGCTGGAGTACGCCGACAGCAACACCCGGGACAGCGACTTCAGTCTGCTGGGGGTGACCGGCGAGCAGTCCCTGCCGCTGGCCTGGCAGCCGCGGCTGACCACCAGCCTGCTGGTCGGCGCCGAGCGGCCGAGGGCCAGCGGGGAGACCGCCCGGGCCCGTGCCCATCGGGATCTGCGCGGCGTCAACCTCGGCCTCACCCTTCGGCCGCGCTCGAACCTCACTGCCCGCCTGGGGCTGCGGGCGCTCATGAGTGATTACGACAAGGGTGAGACCCTGCTGGTCCCGTTGCCGGCCCGCGACGAGACCCTGCGCAGCGCCGATCTGCTCGTCCACTGGGAACCGGTGCCGGGCTGGCGGGTCACACCCTCGGTGCGCTACAGCGCCAACGAATCCAACGTGGATATCTACGAATACCGGCGAACCCGGTACGAGGTCGCGCTGCGCTACACTTTCCGGTAGCTTGCGTCGGACCGCTATCCGGACCCGGGCCAGGGATGGTCTTCGCATATATCGCATCAACGCGGAGGACCTCATGGTCGACACCCTGGCACAGCGCGCCGAGGCCACCGCCAGCCACGCTACCCTTCTTGAGCGGGTAGAGCGCCTCTCGGCCATTGGTATCGCCCTCTCCCGAGAGCGGGACACGGACCGCCTCCTGGAGACCATCCTGGAGGGAGCCAAGGCCCTGACCCGCGCCGACGCCGGCACCCTCTACCTGCGGCAGGGGGATGAACTGGTCTTCTCCACCGTTCGCAACGACACCCTGGGCTTCCGGATGGGGGGGACAGCCGGCCCGGAACCGGACTTCCCGCCGCTGCCGCTGCACATCGACGGAGAGCCCAACCGGCACAATGTCGCCGCCTGGGCCGCCATCAGCGGCGAGACGGTGAACGTCACCGACGCCTATACCGCCGAAGAGTTCGACTTTTCCGGCGCCCGCTCCATGGACGAGCGCACCGGCTATCGCTCCACCTCCTTCCTCACCGTGCCGCTGACCAACCACGAGGACGAGGTGGTGGGCGTCCTCCAGCTCATCAACGCCCTGGACGAGGGGGGCGCGGTCATCCCCTTCGGCCCCGAGGAGCAGAGGCTGGCGGAGTCCCTGGCCTCCCAGGCCGGGGTGGCGCTCACCCAGAAGCAGCTCATCGACGACCAGCGGCGGCTGTTCGAATCCTTCGTGGAGGTCATCGCCAACGCCATCGACCACAAGTCCAAGCACACCAGCGGCCACTGCCAGCGGGTGCCGCAGCTGACCATGATGATCGCCGAGGCGACCAACCGGGCCGAGCAGGGCCCCATGGCCGATTTCTCCATGGATGAGGACGAGCTCTACGAGCTGAAGATCGCCGGCTGGATGCACGATTGCGGCAAGGTGACCACGCCGGAGCCGGTCATCGACAAGGCGACCAAGCTCGACGGCATGTTCGACCGCATCCACGCCGTGGATGCCCGCTTCGAGGTCGCCCGTCGGGATGCCGAGAACGCCGCCCTGCGCCGCCGGCTGGCGGCCGCCGGTCTGGACGATGGCCTGGATGCCGAGGGCGACGCCGCCGTGGCCGCCGTCGACGCGGATCGCGACTTCGTCCGCCGCCACAATACCGGCGGCGAGTTCATGGACCCCGAGGACCAGCAGCGGATCCGGGATATCGCCGAGCGCTACCGGCTGACCCTGGCCGGCGAGGAGCGGCCCCTGCTGGACGAGGACGAGGTCTACAACCTCACCATCGCCAAGGGGACCCTCACCCCCGAGGAGCGCAAGACCATCCAGGACCACATCGTGGTCACCATCGAGATGCTGGAGGCGCTGCCCTATCCCCGCTATCTCCAGCGGGTGCCGGAGCTGGCCGGCGGCCACCACGAACGCATGGACGGCAAGGGCTATCCGCGCGGTCTTACCGGCGACCAGATGCTCCCCGGCGCCCGGATGATGGCCATCGCCGACATCTTCGAGGCGCTCACCGCCGCCGACCGTCCCTACAAGCGGCCCAACACCCTCACCGAGGCCCTGACCATCCTCGGCCGCATGGCCACCGAAGGCCACCTGGACCCGGACCTCTTCGATACCTTCATCCGCGAGGGGGTCTACCTGGACTACGCCCGGCAGTTCCTCAAGCCGGAGCAGATCGATGAGGTGGATCTCGCCGCGATCCCCGGTTACGCCGGAGAATAGCCGGGCCTACTTGCTGGTATGGCGGAAGACGCCGTCCCAGTCCGCCGGTAGCTCCGCCGGGTCCACGGCCGCCATGCGCTCCAGGTAGAGCTGGTAGACCACGCGCTCCGGCTCCGCCGCGGCCAGGGCCTCGAAGTCGGCCCGGGCGGTCTCCCAGTCCCGGGACCAGTAGGCGGCCAGGGCGCGCTCCAGCTGCTCGAGCCATTCCCGCGTGGGGCTGTCCACCTCGTCCTTGCGGCCCACCGGCTCGTAGAGGGTCACCGGCTCCTCCTTGCCCTTCACCTGTACCCGGTCCAGGGGGCGGCAGACCAGGTCGGGCTGGGCGGCGCGGGTGGTCCCCCCGATGATGAGGCTCACGCCGTAGAACTTGGTCAGCCCCTCCAGCCGGGACCCGAGGTTCACCGCATCGCCCAGCACGGTGTAGGCGCGGCGGTACTCCGAGCCCATGTTGCCCACGTTCATCTCGCCGGTGTTCAGGCCGATGCCGATGTTCACCTCCGGGTAGCCCAGGGCGGCCAGCTCCGGCTTCAGGCGCTCGGTCTCGGCGAGCATGGCGCGGGCGGCATCCACGGCGTGGCGGGCGTGGTCGGGGTCGTCCAGCGGCGCGTTCCAGAAGGCCATGATCATGTCGCCCACGTACTTGTCCACGGTGCCGCGGTGCTCGAAGAGGATCCGGGTCATGGGGGTGAAGTAGCGGTTGAGCAGATCCTTCAGTGCCCCGGCGTCCAGCTGCTCCGAGAGGGTGGTGAAGCCGCGGATATCGCAGAAGAGCACCGTCATCTCGCGGCGCTCCCCCTCCATGCTGGCGGAGCGCTCCGGGTCCCGGGCCAGCTCCTCCACCAGGGCCGGCGGGACGTACTGGCCGAACATCCCCTGGATCTGGCGACGGCTGCGGCTCTCGAAGAGGAAGCCCCAGGCCATGTTGAGCATGCCCAGCCCCAGAACGAGGATAAGCGGTACCGCCGCTGGCAGGACCCAGTGGGCCGTGGCCCAGGCGGCCAGGTTGCCGGCCACCACGCCGCCGGCGGCCACGGCGGTGACCACCGCCAGCGCCAGCGGTCGCAGCCAGGGCAGCCCCAGCGCCAGGAGTCCGCCCAGCCCCAGTAGCAGCACGAAGGCGGCCCCCTCCGCCCAGTCCGGCTGCCGGGGGAAGGTCTCCCCCAGCAGGCCGGCGAGGACGCTGGCGTGGACCTCCACACCCGGATAGGCGGCCTGCAGCGGGGTGTTCCGCAGGTCGTGGAGGCCGGCGGCGCTGGTGCCGATGAGGACCAGGGCTCCGGCCAGGGCATCGCGGTCGGCCTCCCCGGCCAGGACATCGGCGGCGGAGAGGTAGGGGAAGGCGCCGGCCCCGCCGCGATACGGGACCAGCACCGAGGCGTCGCCGTCGGTCTCCACCGAGAGGCCGCCCAGGTCCAGACCGGTAACCGAGAGCGCGCGGCCGCTCGGAGCGGTCGTAACCTCCACCGGGCCGCTCAGCAGGTACTGGCGGGCCATCTCCAGGGCCAGGGAGGGGTGGACCTCGCCGTCGTGGCCCATGACGAGGTGGTAGCGGCGCAGGACCCCGTCGCTGTCCGGCAGGATGGTGAAGAAGCCGCCGCTGGCCGCCGCCTCCTGGAGGGCCGGGAGGTTGCCCGTGTAGTCATCGGCCCGGCGCAGGCGCGTCTGCTCCAGCGGCAGCGGTTCGGCCAGGGGCAGGGGCGGACCCAGGGCGCCCTTGCGGCCCTCGTCGCTGCGAAAGTGATAGCCGAGGACCGAGGTGCCGCCGGCCAGGGCCTCGGCCAGGCGGACATCGCCGTCGGCCCGCTCGGCCAGGGTCGTCAGCCGATCGCGAAAGTCGAGGGGCAGGCCCGCCCGCTCGGCCAGGTCCCGGGCCCGTTCCACCGGATTGCGCTGGGGCTCGGGGAAGAGGATGTCCAGCCCCACCACCACGGCACCGGCGGCGTGGAGCCGCTCCACCAGCTCCGCCACCGTCTCCCGGGGCCAGGGCCAGCGGCCGTGGGCGGCCAGGGCCTCTTCGTCGATGTCGACGATGGTCACCTGGGCGCCGCTGTCGGCCCCGGCGAAGGGACGGGTCACCTCGAAGCGCCAGTCGTAGACCAGCCGCTCCAGCCGATCCCGGAGGTCGGCGGCGCCACGCAGGTCGGTGTGCTGCCACCAGAGCGCCGCGGCCAGCAGTGCCAGTCCCAGCAGGATGGGCCCCGTCCTGTGCCAGCGTGTGGTCTTCATGGGATGTCTTTTCCTGTTCTGGCCGGACTAGGCCGGACGAGCGGGAGGGAGGTCGGGTGCAGCAGGTACGCCGTACATACGTCCATGTAGGCTCCACGACGGCATCCCTGCCGTCGAGGACCTGCTGCACCCGACCTCCCTCCCGCTCGTCCTCGATCCTTGCTGGATTCCTGTTCCCGGGCCAGGATTCCTTGTGACCCGGTCGGCCCCTGCCCCGTATAATGCCAGCATGAGTGGTGATACGCGCGCCCGGTCGCGGGTCCGGGAACAGAAGCAGCGCCTGGCTGACCTGCGGGGCGCCCTGGCGGAGGTGCCCCGGCAGGAGGCCGAGGCGCTGCGTCGTCGCCTGGGCGGGGTGGAGCGCCGCCTCAAGCGCGGCCAGCCGGTGGGGGAGAAGGCGCTGGCCGCCATCGAGGCCGACCTGGGCCGGGCCCGCGCCGATCGCGCCGCCCGCCTGGAGGCGGAGCCGCGCCTGGACTATCCGCCGGACCTGCCGGTCACCGCCCACCGCGAGGTCATCCGCGACGCCATCCGGGATAACCAGGTAGTGGTGGTGGCCGGGGAGACCGGCTCCGGCAAGACCACCCAGCTGCCCAAGCTCTGCCTGGAGCTGGGCTATGGCATCGACGGCCGCGTGGGCCACACCCAGCCCCGGCGCATCGCCGCCCGCAGCGTCGCCAACCGCCTGGCCGAGGAGGTGGGCGGCGAGACCGGGGAGCTGGTGGGCTACAAGGTCCGTTTCTCGGACCGGGTTGGCCAGGGCAGCCGGGTCAAGGTGATGACCGACGGGATCCTGCTGGCCGAGATCCCCCACGACCCTGACCTGCTCGCCTACGACGTCATCATCATCGACGAGGCCCACGAGCGCAGCCTCAACATCGACTTCCTGCTGGGCTACCTCAAGCGGCTGCTGCCGCGCCGGCCCGACCTGCGCCTGGTCATCACCTCGGCCACCATCGATACCGAGCGCTTCTCCAACCACTTCGACGGCGCGCCGGTGGTCGAGGTCAGCGGCCGCGGCTACCCGGTGGAGGTGCGCTACCGCCCACCGGAGGAGGCCGAGGACGGGGAGGGTGGCATCCTGGACGGGGTCCTGGCGGCGGTGGATGAGCTGGCCGCCGAGGGGCCCGGGGACATCCTGGTCTTCTTCCCCACCGAGCGGGACATCCGCGAGGCGGCGGAGGCCCTGCGCAAGCACCACCCGCCGCAGACCACCATCCTGCCCCTCTACTCCCGGCAGTCGGCGGCGGAGCAGAACCGCGTCTTCCGCACCGGGGGCGGGCGGCGCATCGTCCTGGCTACCAACGTCGCCGAGACCTCCCTGACCGTGCCGGGGATCCGCTACGTGGTGGATACCGGCCTGGTGCGCATGAGCCGCTACTCGGTGCGCTCCCGGGTCCAGCGCCTGCCGGTGGAGCCGGTGAGCCAGGCCTCCGCCGACCAGCGCGCCGGCCGCTGCGGCCGGGTGGCGCCGGGGATCTGCATCCGCCTGTTCAGCCAGGCCGACTACCAGGGCCGGCCCCCCTTCACCGACCCCGAGATCCGGCGGACCAACCTGGCCAGCGTGGTCCTGCGCATGGCCGACCTGGGGCTGGGGGACGTGGCCGACTTCCCCTTCGTCGACCCGCCGGAGCGCAAGCAGATCAACGACGCCTACCGCCTCCTGCACGAGCTGCGGGCGGTGGACGACGGCCGCCGGATCACCGACGCCGGCCGCGAGCTGGCCCGCCTGCCGGTGGACCCGCGCCTGGGCCGGATCCTCCAGGCCGCCCGGGAGGAAGGCGCCCTGGCGGAGGCGCTGGTGGTGGTCGCCGGTCTGACCATCCAGGACCCCCGGGAGCGCCCCGCCGAGGCCGCCGGGGAGGCGGATGCCCGCCACGCCCCCTTCGCCGACGACGCCTCCGACTTCGCCTCCCTGCTCCGGCTCTGGGACCACGTGGAGGACCGCCGCCGCCACCTCACCCGGCGGCGCTTCGAGGCCCACTGCAAGGAGAACTTCCTCTCCCCGGTGCGGGTGCGGGAGTGGCGGGAGCTGCATACCCAGCTCAAGCAGACGGTGACCGAGCAGGGCTGGCGGCTCAACGAGACCCCGGCGGAGTACGCCGGCCTCCACCGCGCCCTGCTCGCCGGCCTGCTCACCCACGTGGCGGTGCGCGACGAGAAGAAGGAATACCTGGGCACCCGGGGCCGCAAGCTCCACCTCTTCCCCGGCAGCGGCATCAAGGGGGCGCCCAAGTGGATCATCGCCGCCGAGCTGGCGGAGACCTCCCGGCTCTTTGCCCGGACCGTGGCGCGCATCGAGCCGGAGTGGATCGAGCCCCTGGCGGACCACCTGGTGAGCCGCAGCTACGGCGACCCCCACTGGGAGCGCAAGAGCGCCCGGGTGGTGGCCGCCGAGCAGACCTCCCTGCAGGGGCTCATCCTCGCCAGCAACCGGCGGGTGGACTACGGCCGCATCGATCCCGAGGAGGCGCGCCGGGTCTTCATCCAGCAGGCGCTGGTGGAGGGGGACTACGCCACCGACGCCGCCTTCTACGCCCACAACCGCGAGTGCCTGGAGGCGGTGGCGCAGCTGGAGGACAAGGCGCGCCGCCGGGACCTGCTGGTGGACGAGGCGACCCTGTTCGACTTCTACGACCGCCGCATCCCCGAGGGCATCCACACCGGCAAGGCCTTCGAACGCTGGCGCAAGCAGGTGGAGGCCGACGACCCGCGCTACCTCTTCCTGGATCCGGAGGCGGCCCTGGCCGGCGAGGCCGGTGACGTCACCGCCGCCGACTACCCGGACCGGCTTACCGTGGCCGGGGTGGAGCTGCCCCTGCGCTCCCGCTTCGACCCCGGCCACGCCGAGGACGGCGTCACTGCCACGGTGCCGCTGGCCGCCCTCAACCAGCTCCCGCCGGCACCGTTCGAGTGGCTGGTGCCGGGACTGCTGGAGGAGAAGATCACCGCCCTCATCCGCGGCCTGCCCAAGGCGCGCCGGCGCCACTTCGTCCCCGCCCCCGACTTCGCCCGTGCCGCCCGGGAGGCGGTGGGCACGCGCGGCGACGAGCCGCTCACCGAGGCGCTGGGCCGGGCGCTGCTCCGCATGACCGGGGTGGAGGTCGCCGCCGAGGAATGGACCGCGGTGGAACTGCCCGACCACCTGCGCCTGCGCTTCGAGGTGGTGGATGCCGACGGCACCGTGGTCGCCACCGGCCGGGATCTGGCCGCCCTGCAGTCCGAGCAGGGCGGGGCGGCCACCGCCGGCTTCACCGGCGTGGCCGGGGACGAGTGGGAGCGCGACGGGATCACCGACTGGGACTTCGGCGAGCTGCCCCAGCGGGTGGAACTGACCACCGGCGGGGTGACCTTCGCCGGCCACCCGGGCCTGGTGGACCAGGGTGAGGCGGTGGGGCTGCGGCTCTTCGATACCGCCGAGGCGGCCGAGGCGGCCAGCCGCGCCGGGTTGCGGCGACTCTACCGGCTGGCGGCGGGCCAGACGGTGCGCTACCTGCGCCGGCAGCTGCCGGGCCTGGAGGCGGTGCGCAAGGAGCTGCTGCGGGTGGACCGGAGCAGTGACGCCGCCGAGGTCATCACCGACGTGGCCGTGGACCGGGTCTTTCTGGGGGACGAGCCGTTGCCCCGGGACGAGGCCACCTTCCGCGCGCGGCTGGAGCGCCGCGGTGACCTGGTGCCCACCGCCACCAAGCTGGTGGAACAGCTCCACGGGATCCTGGGTCAGTACCGGGACATCACCCGCGCCCTGGAGGGCTTCAACAGCCTGGCGCTCATGGAGAGCCTGGCGGATATCCGGGAGCAGCTGGACTTCCTGGTCTACCCGGGCTTTTTGGGGGCGCTACCGCCGGAGCGGCTCGCAGACCTGCCGCGCTACCTGCGCGGGATCCAGCGCCGGGTGGAGCGGCTGGAGCAGGACCCCGCCCGGGAGCGGGGGCCGTTGCGCGCCATCCGCCCCTGGTGGGAGCGCTGGCGGGACCATCCCCGCCGGGACGAACTCACCGACTTCCGCTGGCTGCTGGAGGAGTACCGCATCGCGCTGTTCGCCCAGGAGATCGGGGCGCGGGGCAAGGTCTCGGAGAAACGGGTGGCGGCGGCCTGGAAGGAAGTGTCCCGGTGAGTCGGTTCGGGTGAATCAGTCCGGGGGGCTGGGGAGGGCCGGGTGGCCCGTTCCGGGACACGGCGTGAATACATCCCTGTAGCCTCGACGGCGGCATCCATGCCGCCGACGGTCCCGGAACGGGCCACCCGGCCCTCCCCGGCTCTTCCGTCGTGTGTTCCTACCAGCGCGAGGTCGTCGTCCGCGGAATGGGCGGCGGCTCCTGGCTTTCCGCCTTGGCCTCGGCGGCGGCCAGCCACTCCTGCAGCGGCTCCCACTGGGCCAGCTCCGAGGGGTCGACGTCGTGGAGTTCGTGGATGGAGAGCCCGTGCTCGGCGGCATCCGTGTAGCTGGGACTGTCCCAAAGGGTGGTGATGAAGGGGATCTCCAGCCGCTTCAGAAAGCGCTGCAGCGGATGGTAGACCGGGGTGTCCTTCTTGACCCGATTGGCAATGACGCCCACTTCCACCGGCATGGCGCGGATCTTTCCCGTGAGGAAGAGGTCCTTGATGAAGTCCGAGGTGACATGGATGTCGATGGGCGAGGGCAGCACCGGGATGATGACGGCATCCACCCGGCGAAGCATGTTCTGCAGGTCGTAGCCGGTGAAGCCGGCGGGGACGTCGACGACGACCCGCTGGGTCTCCGGCGGGATGCGTAGCCGCCAGGAGCGGGTGGCGCCGGTGACGTGCCGGTTGGCGGAGATGGCATGGATGGGGGCCGCGGTCTTCGGCCGCATGGCGTGCCAGGCCATGGCCGATTCCTGGGGATCGTAGTCCATCAGGGCCGTGTGGTAGCCCTGATCGGCGTAATAGCCGGCGATGTTGGTGGAGAGGGTGGTCTTGCCGCTACCGCCCTTGGCATTGACCACCATGACCCGGAACATAAACCTCTCCCTATGCCGCACGCTCGACGGCTCCCATCGGAGCCACGGTATCCCACCGGCGCATTAATGTGAACGCCGTCACACTTTGCGCTGGTCAATGATTAATCATTGCCGCCGCTTTTCGGTTCATCCGCGTCCCGTTCCCTGGCCATTTCCCGGAGCATCTTCTCCTGCTCGGTGAAGGATGGCATCCGGCCACCGCTGTCGTCTTCCCCCGTTCGAGGGGGCATGTGGCCCCCGTGCTCGCGCTCCTTCTCGGCGCTGTAGGCGGCGATGGCTGCCTCGGGGTCCTCGCTCTCCTGGGGGTAGCGGCCGCGATAGCCGGCCGGCGGGGTCGCGCCGCCGCCCAGGAAGGCCTGCTTGCGCAGCGTCTTGTTCACCTCCGCCCGCAGCCCCTCGATACGGAACAGGTCGACGACGCCCCAGCCGAGTACGACGGTGGCCAGGGCGGCGGCCACCGGGGCCCAGCCGGCCCACCAGAGGCCCAGGGCGCCCAGGGTCAGCAGCGGCAGGGCGATGGCCCCGCGCCGGTCGCCCAGGTAGAGACGGTGCAACCCCAGTGGGAACAATGGCCACAATGCCCAGGTGGTCGTGCGCTTGCGCAGGCGGCCGGCGAGGTTCTGGTTGACGCTCTGCAGGCCGCCGCCGGAGAGGTCGAGTTTCTGCCAGGGTCGGGACATGTTGGCTCCGGATGGAAGGCGGATTCGATTCGGGGCGGCCTCCTGCGGGCCGGGGGACGGGATCCGGGGCACGGCGTACATACGTCCCTGTAGCCTCCACGGCGGCATCCATGCCGCCGAGGGCCCCGGATCCCGTCCCCCGGCCCGCAGGAGTCCTGAGTGGACTTTTCGGCGGAAGACCCAGCCGGGTTCGCTCTGGTCTGACCCCTATCCTAAAGTTTAGTATTGTACTAAGGAACCGGCGGCCCCGGTCATTCATGCTAGGATCGCCGCCGGCGGCGTGCGCGCCCCGAAACCTCCAGGCGACGCGGGAGCCAACCCCATGGCCGATCGGCGACTCCAGGTCTTCCATACCGTGGCGCGGCTGCTCTCCTTCACCAAGGCGGCCGAAGCGCTGCACATGACGCAGCCGGCGGTGACCTTCCAGGTGCGCCAGCTCGAGGAGCACTTCAATACCCGGCTCTTCGATCGTACCCACAACCGGATCAGCCTCACCGAGGCGGGCCAGCGCGTCTTCGACTACGCCGAGCGGATCTTCGAGCTCTACGGCAACATGGAGAACGCCGTCCGCGACCTCACCGGCGCGGTGAACGGGGTCCTCCTCCTGGGGGCGAGCACCACCATCGCCGAATACATGCTTCCGGGGCTGCTGGGTGACTTCAAGAAGCGCTACCCCGATGTCGGGATCCGGCTCAAGGAGGCGAACACCGACGCCATCGTCTCCATGGTCGAGAACAACATGATCGACCTGGGCCTGGTGGAGGCGCCGGTGGCCAACAAGAACCTGGCCGTGGAGCACTGTCGCATGGACCCCCTGGTCCTCATCTGCGCCCCGGAGCACGAACTGGCCAGGCGAACGACCTTCTCCCTCGCCGAGCTGCACCAGTACCCCTACATCTGCCGTGAGGAGGGTTCCGGGACCCGCGAGGTGCTGCTGGAGGCGCTCAAGGCCGAGGGTATCGACTACCGCCACCTGCAGGTCATTATGGAACTCGGCTCGCCGGAGTCCATCAAGGGAGCAGTGGAGGCCGGGATGGGGGTTGCCATCCTCTCGCGTTCCACGGTGCACAAGGAGCTGCGCCTGGGGACGCTGGTGGCCTTGGAGCTGGAGCCGCAGGTAAGCCGGCCCTTCTCCTTCGTCCACCAGCGCCAGAAATTCCGCCTGCGCGCCATGGAGGAACTCATGGAATTCGCGCGGGACTACTGCCGGTCGCACGCCGACCCGGCGACAATGGAGGAGCCGAAATGAAACAGATGGCCGTCATCCAGCACACCTACACCGAATTCCTGGGTCAGCTCGAGGCGCAGCTGGAGAAGCGCGAGATCGGCTTCTCCTACTACCGCATGGCGGTGGGCGATGCCATGCCCTCCAGCGCCATGCACTTCGACGGCCTCTTCGTCCTCGGTGGCAGCCACCCCAACGCCGATCGCGAGGCCTGCCCCTGGCTGGACGACGAGATGCGTCTCATCGGTGTCTACGAGAAGGCCAAGCGACCGGCGGTGGGCATCGGCTTCGGCGGCCTGTCGGTGGCCGCCGTCCATGGGGCCGAGCTCTCCACGGAGCCCTTCCACAACGCCTACTGGACCACCGCCCACGCCACCGAGGCCGGTGCCGAGGACCAGCTCGCCCAGGCGGTGGACGGCCGGCAGGTGCTGGTCCTCTACAACGGCTCGGCGACCCTGCCCGAGGGGCTCGACCCCATCGTGGTGGACGACGAGGGCAAGTGGCTGGCCATCCGGCCCACGGAGACCACCTACGGCCTGCTCTTCCGCCCGGAGATGAAGCCCGGCATGCTGGAGGACCTGGTCATGGAGGACGACCGGGAGACGCCGGAGAACCTGGGTGAACTCATGAGCGAGGCGCGCAATCGCTGGCCGGACATGCAGGATGTTACCGACCGCGTCGCGGTGGCGCTGGTGAGCGAGCTGCAGCTCATGCAGGAGCGCCACAAGACGCCGGTCTTTTCGTTGAAGGTGGAGTGACGGAACGGATGAAGGACTGGGAGAAGCGAATGCTCGCCGCCGCCCGTGATCTGGAAGAGGGCGAGCGGGAGACCGTCATCGGCTTCGCCGAGTATCTGGGTCAGCGCGGCGAGAAGGAGGAGCGCCCGACGCCGGAGCCGGTGGACATCCCCCGGCCGGAGAAGGAGAGCGTGGTCAAGGCCATCCGCCGCCTCTCCGCCACCTACCCCATGCTGGACAAGGCGAAGATGCTGGACGAGACCTCCCAGCTCATGGCCGAGCACACCCTCCAGGGCCGCGAGGCCGATTCGGTCATCGACGAGCTGGAGACCGTCTTCTATCGCCACTATGAGCGGAACTTCGGGACCGCGGGCGAGGACGGCGAATGAGCAACCTGGTCACCGCCTGGTTCCGGCGGCGCTTCTCCGAGCCGCAGACGGTGACCCTGGCCGTGGCCCTGCTGGTGGGCTTCGGCATCGTCTTCCTCTTCGGCGGCATGCTGGCGCCGGTCATCGCCAGCGTGGTGCTGGCCTATCTCCTGGAGGGGGTGGTGGGCTGGTTCCAGCGCCGGGGGGCCCCGCGGCTGCTGGTCATCCTGCTGGTCCTGGCGGCCTTTACCGCCTTCCTCGCCTTCCTGCTGCTGGGGCTGGTGCCGCTGGTCTGGGTCCAGATCACCGACCTGTTGCGCCAGCTCCCAACCTATATCGCCGAGGGGCAGAAGGCCCTGCTGGAACTTCCGGCGCAGTATGCCTTCCTCTCCGAGAGCCAGATCCGGGAGCTCATCGACGCCGCCCGGACGGAGATCACCGGCCTGGGTCAGCGGGTCCTGTCGCTGTCGCTCTCCTCGGTGCTGGGGATTATTACCCTGGTGGTCTACCTGGTCCTGGTGCCGGTCCTCATCTTCTTCTTCCTCAAGGACAAGCGCACCCTAGTGGACTGGTTCGTCGGCCTGCTGCCGGAGGACCACGGCCTCCTGGCCCGGATCTGGGGGGAGATGGACCAGCAGATCGGGAACTACATCCGCGGCAAGTTCTGGGAGATCCTCATCGTGGCCGTGGTCTCCTGGGCGGTCTTCAGCCTGCTGGGGCTGGAGTACGCCCTGCTCATGGGGGTCCTGGTGGGCGTCTCGGTGCTCATCCCCTACATCGGCGCGGCGGTGGTCACCATCCCCGTGGCGGTGGCCGGCTACATCCAGTGGGGCTGGGGGGCGGACCTGGCCTGGCTGGTCATCATCTATCTCGTCATCCAGGCGCTGGACGGCAACGTCCTGGTGCCGTGGCTCTTCTCCGAGGTGGTGGACCTCCACCCCGTGGCCATCATCGTGGCCGTGCTCGTCTTCGGCGGCCTCTGGGGCTTCTGGGGGATCTTCTTCGCCATCCCCCTGGCGACCCTGGTCAACGCCATCCTGCGCGCCTGGCCGGAGACCGGGCCGGCTGAGACCGGTGAGATCGCCAAAACCGATTGAGGGGAGTGCCGGAAAGCGAGGCGGTTGGAGGTAGGCGGTGGGGGTCACGGGTACGCCGTACATACGTCCATGTAGGCTCCACGACGGCATCCCTGCCGTCGAGGACCCGTGACCCCCACCGCCTACCTCCAACCTCCAACCGCCCCTGACCGGAGCCCCGGCTACCCGGAACGACCGGTGGCCCGCTAGAATGGCCCCATGACAGAACCCCGTACTGCCCCCGAGGTGTCGGTCGCGCCCATGATGGACTGGACCGACCGCCACTACCGCTATCTCGCCCGGCTCCTTTCCCGGCGGGTGGTCCTCTATACCGAGATGGTCCACGCCCAGGCGGCCATCCACGGGGATCGGGAGCGGCTGCTGGGCCACGACCCGGCGGAGTCGCCGCTGGTGCTGCAGCTGGGGGGCGCCGATGCCGGCGACCTGGCCGAGGCGGCCCGGATCGGCGAGGCGTGGGGCTACAGCGCCATCAACCTTAATGTCGGCTGCCCCAGCGACCGGGTCCAGTCCGGCCGTTTCGGCGCCGCGCTGATGGCGGAGCCCGAGCACGTGGCCGAAGTCACCGGTGCCATGGTCGAGGCGGTGAATATCCCGGTGACGGTGAAGTGCCGCATCGGCATCGATGACCAGGACGAGTACGCGGACCTGGAGCGTTTCGTGACCACGGTGGCGGGCTCGGGGGTGGAGACCTTCATCGTCCACGCCCGCAAGGCGTGGCTGCAGGGGCTCTCGCCCAAGGCCAATCGCGACATCCCGCCCCTGCGCCCGGAGCGGGTCCAGCACCTCAAGGCGGAGCATCCGGGGCTTGCCATCCAGATCAATGGCGGGATCCGCGACTGGGAGACCGCCCGGGCGCAGCTCCACCCCGCCACCGGGCCGGCCCTGGACGGGGTGATGGTGGGCCGGGCGGCCTACCAGGACCCCTGGCTCTTGCAGGCGGTGGACCCCACCTTCTTCGGCGAACCGGCCCCGGTGGCGACGCCGGAGGAGGCGGTGGCCGCCTGGCTCCCCTACGCGCAGGAGCGCCACGCCGACGGCGCCCCCATGACCGCGCTGACCCGGCCCCTGCTGGGCCTTTTCAGCGGCCGCCCGGGCGCGCGCCGCTGGCGCCGGATCCTCTCCGAGGGTGCGCCCCGCGCCGGCTCCGGGCCGGGCCTCATCCGCGAGGCGCTGGCGGCCGTGGTACCGGCCCGGGCGGCCGGATGAGGGGAACCTGTCCGCCCTGGCGGTGACCAATGAAACTGTATGCCCACCGATAGCAGCGAGGAATCGACGTGACCGCAGCATCCAAGCGAATGGGCGGCCTTCTGGCCGTCGTCGGCCTGGGCCTTGCCCTGGTCCTTACCTTCTATACCGGCGCCGCGCCGGCCGATGGCAGCGCCGAGCGCGATGCCCGGCTCACCGAGCAGGTGCGCAAGCTCATCCCCGAGGCGGAGGATCCGGTGATCCGCTCCACCCCGGTGGAGGGGATCCTCGAGGTGGTCGTGGACGAGGAGGTCCTCTACATCACCGAGGGCGGGCGCTACATCTTCGCCGGCGACCTGCTGGACGTGGAGGAGCGGCGCAACCTCAGCGAGGCCGCCCGCGGGCGCGGCCGCGCCGAGCAGGTGGCCCGGCTGGATGACGAGGGGCTTATCACCTATCCGGCCGAGGACGAGCGCCATCGGGTCACCGTCTTCACCGATATCGACTGCCCCTACTGCCAGCGCCTCCACGAGCAGATCGAGGCCTACAACGAGCGCGGTATCACGGTCCAGTACGCCGCCTTCCCCCGCGCCGGCCGGGGCTCCGGCTCCTGGGACAAGGCCGTGGCCGTCTGGTGTGCCGACGACCGCCAGGCCGCCATGGACCGGGCGATGAAGAACAGCAGCGATGGCGGTGGTGAGGCCTGCGACGACCACCCCGTGGGCGGGCAGTTCGATCTCGCCGGTGAACTGGGGATCCGCGGGACGCCCACCATTGTTGCCGAGAGCGGCCGCATGATCCCCGGCTTTGCGCCGCCGGAGAAGCTGGTGGAGGCGCTGGAGCAGTAGGGCGTCAGTGGAGGGCGGCGAACATCCGGCCGCGGTAGCGATTGACCAGATCGCCCGAGTTGCCCAGTAGTTCGAAGACCGCCAGCAGACCGCGGCGGCCGCCATCCTCGGCGAAGCCGCGGTCGCGCTGCAGGATATGGAGGAAATCAGCCAGCGCCGTCTCGTGATCCCCCTTCAGGGCATGGCGAGCGGCCCGGTGGTAGCGCGCCTCCAGGTCGTCGCCATCGGCCTCCAGGCGGCGGTCGAGTTCCTCATCCGACGGCCCCTCTGCCGCGATCCGGGCCAGGGTCACGCGGGCCCGCAGGGACTCCACGCGGGGATCGGAGGCGAGGTTCACCGGCAGTCCGTCCAGGCGCGTCTCGGCCTCGTCGGCGTGCCCGGTATCCGTCAGTAGCTCCGCCAGGAGCAGTTGCAGCCGGGCATTCTCCGGCTCCGCCTCGGCTGCCGGCCGTAGCAGGGCCAGTGCCTCCTCCGGGCGGCCGGCCTCGCGTTCCGCCTCCGCCTTCTCCACCGCGGCATCCGACTCCCGCGGCAGGTGGTTGTCGATAAGCGGCCGGATGGCGGATTCCGGCTGGGCGCCGGTGAATTCCTCCACCACCTCCCCGTGACGGAAGACCTTCACCGTGGGCAGCCCGCGGACCCCCCAGTCGGCGGCGAGCTGCTGCTGTTCATCGGTATTGACCCGCGCCAGCCGGAAGGCGCCGGTGTACTCCTCTGCCAGCCGTTCCAGGACCGGCATCAGGCTCTGGCAGGGGCCGCACCAGGAGGCCCAGAAATCGACCAGCACGGGCCGCTGCCGGGAGGCCTCGACAACCTCCTGTTCGAAATCCTCGGCGGTGACATCGACGATGCTGTCAGTCTCGCTCATCTTTTCCTCTCCTGGTAATGCCGCTTGTCCGACCCGCCAGGGCCGGGCATCAAAGGCCTCAATTGGGGGCCCCGGAAGCCGGCTTCAAGGCGTTTCGGCAATGGAATGCGTTCACATCTGTAGGGATCGACTGAAATCACTGTAGGGCTACTGGTTGGTCTCATGACAGTCTCTGTCTCTCCGGTGGATTAATGAGCTTCAAGTCATTGAGTTGTAGGTTGTTTAACCACTGGTGGGGATGCCGGGGCTACCAGGGGCCGGCGAGGGGGTGGCCTTGAGACAGCCGGCCGCTTTGTTAGGCTCTGACTAAACAAAACGCGGCCCCGGGCTCGGGGCCGGCAAGAAATCCGCCAGGGAGGATGCGGTGGCCCAGGAAGGGCCCCGCCAGGGAAGGCAAGCTCAGGGACGATTCGCCAGGAAGGCGCGGCCACAGGAAGTGGCCGAAATCAGGGAAGGCAACAGGGAGGTTGGTTATTGCAGGGCGGAAGGCTCGTACGGGGAGCCAGGGATCTTCGCCCGATTGAACAGTCTGCAGGAGGCAGTCGCGGGTTCGGGCATGAAGCCCCGGTGGGCAGGAGGCCGACCGACAACCCGCTCTTTCGTTTCCCTTCGTTCCGGTTTGGAATACTTGGGCCCGCTTCGAGCGGGCCTTTTTATGATCGCTCCACCCCGGGAGCGGCTCAGGAGGCAGGCTCGACAACCAGGTCGCGACCACCTTCCTTGGCGGCGTAGAGCGCCTCGTCGGCCTCGGCGATGACCTCCTCGACGCGCCGGCCGGACTCCCACCGGGCAACGCCGATGCTGGCCGTGATGGTGAGGGGGCCGGCACTGGTAGGAGCCGGGTGGTCGGCGATGGCCTGGCGCAGGATATCCGCCCGTTCCCGAACAGTGCCCCCTGCATCGGGATGGCCGACGATGACGAACTCCTCGCCGCCGATGCGTCCGGCCAGGTCCTGCGGGCCCAGATGTTCTTCCAGGATGGTGCTGAGGTGGCGCAGGACCTCGTCTCCCACCGGATGGCCATGGCGGTCATTAATGGTCTTGAAGCGGTCCAGATCGATGATGAGGACCGTCGCGGTATCCGGCCACTCCTCCTGGGTAACCCCCTGCTCCAGGCGGCGGAAGAGGCCGCCACGGTTGAGCAGGCCGGTGAGGGGGTCGTGGGTGGCCTGGCGGTGGACCAGCATGAGCATGTGCAGGTGGATGCCCTGGGCCAGCAGGGAGAAGCCGGTGAGCAGCGCTAGGTCCCAGAAGAGGCCGAGCACCCCCAGTTCGCCGATGACGCCCTGGGCCGCGTGCTGGACGACCACGGCGCCCACCAGCAGGGCCGTGATCCCCAGCCCCTCCATGAGGGTCAGGGGAAAGAGCGCCAGCATCACCACCAGGAAGAGCGGCAGGGTGGTGTAGCCGATGAGGGCCGGGTTGGAGTAGGTCGGCCCGAGCAGCCCCTGGGAGGCCACGTGGAATAGCAGTGGGATCCCCACCAGCATCAGGATATGGGCACGGGCGCCGAACAGGTTCGGCTTGGGCACGACCCAGACCAGGGCCAGCAACAGGGCACCCGCCATCAGCCGCAGGATGACCATGGGTTCCAGATAGCCGGCGGGGAGCAGCCAGATATCGGCAAACAGCCACAGCGGCGTGGCGACCCCGAGGAGCAGGGCGAAGAAGCGAGAACGGAGGATGAGCCGGTCGGCCCGGTAGTAGTCGAAGGTGCGGCTGTGGTGCCGGGCGCTCAGGCAGTCCCAGGCGACCTCCTGCAGAAATCGCCTGGCTGTCTCCCGGAAATTACCCATGACTCCCCCCTGCGTCGGATCGCCGGATATCGAAGGGGGTATATTGGCACTCCCGGCCGGATGCGGGAAGTCGATGGCGGCGGCGCGGACCGCCGCCCGGGAGGGGATCAGCGCTTGAGGAGCTCGCGCTTGCCTTCCTTGCCGTCGTACTCCTCCGCCTCCGGGAGGGGATCCTTCTTCTCGTTGATGACCGGCCAGTTTGCCGCGAGCTCGGCGTTGAGCTCCAGGAAGTCCTCCTGGCCATCGGGGATCTCGTCCTCGGCGAAGATGGCCTCCGCGGGGCACTCGGGCTCGCACAGGGTGCAGTCGATGCACTCGTCGGGGTCGATGGCGAGGAAGTTGGGTCCCTCGTGGAAGCAGTCCACCGGGCAGACGTCGACGCAGTCGGTGTACTTGCAGGCGATGCAGTTTTCGGTGACGACGTAGGTCATTGGGGGGACTCCTTGTGAACTCGGGGCGTTGTAATGGTTCGCGGGGGCGGGATCAACCGGGAAGGGGCCGGTCTTCTCTTCCCGACGCCTGTTGCAATGGCACGGATCATAGCACGCCGGCGGGCGGTCGTGCTGTTCGGTGAGGGATTCGCGCAGGCGGTCGGGGAAGGAGGCCGGAGGGGCGGGCCGGTGTCAGGACACGGCGTACATACGTCCCTGTAGCCTCCACGACGGCATCCCTGCCGTCGAGGGTCCTGACACCGGCCCACCCCTCCGGCCTGTAGCCGCTGGAGGAGTCCCCGGCCCGGGTAAGGCCCTATTCCACCTCCCGCCGCAGCCGGTAGACCAGGTCCAGCGCCGCGCGCGGGGTCAGTTCGTCGGGGTCCACCTCGCGCAGTGCCTCCACGGCGGGGTGGGGCGGCTCCGGGACGGGGGCCGGTTCCGGTGCGGACGGTGGCGCCGGTTCGGCGAAAAGGTCGGGCTGGGCCGGGTCCGCCGGCGCGGTGCGCGCCTCCAGCTCGTGCAGGCGCTGGCGGGCGGCGCGCAGCACGGGGTCGGGAAGGCCCGCCAGGGCGGCGACCTGGAGGCCGTAGCTGCGGCTGGCCGGCCCCGTCTCCACGCGGTGGAGGAAGATCACCGAATCGCCGTGCTCCCGGGCGCGGACGTGGACATTGGCCGCCCCCGGGAGCTGCTCGGCCAGGGCGGTGAGCTCGAAGTAGTGGGTGGCGAACAGCGTCAGCGCCCCGCGCCGGGCCAGCTCCTCCGCCACCGCCGAGGCCAGGGCCAGGCCGTCGAAGGTGGAGGTGCCGCGGCCGATCTCGTCCAGCAGCACCAGGGAGCGGTCGGTGGCGTGGTGGAGGATGTTGGCCGTCTCGGTCATCTCCACCATGAAGGTGGAGCGGCCGGAGGCGAGGTCGTCGCTGGCGCCGATGCGGGTGAAGATCCGGTCCAGCGGGCCGATCCGGGCGGCCTCGGCGGGGATGTAGGAGCCGGCGTGGGCCAGCAGGGCGATGAGCGCGGCCTGGCGCATCCAGGTGGACTTGCCGCCCATGTTGGGGCCGGTGACCACCAGCATGCGCTGGTCGCCGCCCAGGGCCAGGTCGTTGGCGACGAAGGGCTCGGCCTGGGCCTGCTCCACCACCGGGTGGCGCCCGGCATCCAGCCACAGCCCCGGGGTCTCCACCAGCGCCGGCCGGCTCCAGCCCAGGGTCTCGGCGCGTTCGGCCAGGGTAGTCAGGGCGTCCAGGGTGGCGACGGCCGCGGCCGCTGCCTGCAGCGCGGGAAGCTGTTCGTTGATGAGATCCAGCAGCCCCTCGTAGAGGGCGCGCTCCCGGGCCGAACCCCGCTCCCGGGCGGAGACCACGCGGGATTCGAAGGCCTCCAGTTCGTCGGTGACGTAGCGCTCCACCGCCTTCAGGGTCTGGCGCCGGGTGTAGTCGGCGGGGACGCGGTCGCTGGCCGAGCGCGGCACCTCGATGGCGTAGCCGTGGACGCGGTTGTGGCGCAGGCGCAGGTTGGGGATGCCGGTGCGCTCGCGCTCGTCGGCCTCCAGCTCGGCCAGGAAGCCGTCGGCATCCTCGGTGAGGCGGCGCAGCTCGTCGAGCTCGGTGTCGTAGCCGGCGGCGATGGCGCCGCCGTCGCGGAGCCAGGCCGGTGGCGGTTCCGCCAGGGCGGAGCCCAGGGTGGTCGCCAGCTCGGAGAAGTCGGCCAGCTCCTCCACCTGGGCGTGGATGAGGTCGGCCCCGGCGGCGCTGGCCGCCGCGCGCAGCCCGGGGAGGGCGGCCAGGGCGTGGCCCAGCCGGACCAGGTCCCGGGGGCGGGCGGAACGCAGGGCCACCCGGGTGAGGATCCGCTCCATGTCGCCCACCTCGGCCAGGGCCTCGCGCACCGGCAGGTAGTTGCCTCCCTCCAGCAGGGCCGCCACCGCCGCCTGGCGCTCGGCCACGGCGGCGTGGTCGCGCAGGGGGCGGTGGAGCCAGCGGCGCAGGAGGCGGCCGCCCATGGGCGTGATGCTGGTATCCAGCAGGGCGGCGAGGGTGTGGCGGTCGTCGCCGGCCAGGCTCTGCTCGATCTCCAGGTTGCGCCGGGAGGCGGCGTCGATGAGCACCGCCTCGGAGCGGTCCTCCACGGTGAGGGTACGCAGGTGCGGGAGGCTGCCGCGCTGGGTGTGGCGGAGGTAGTCGAGGACGGCCCCGGCGGCGCCGGTCTCCGCCCCGGGGTCGGCCAGGCCGTAGCCGGCCAGGTCGCGGCTGCCCAGCTGTTCGGCCAGCTGCCGGGCGGCCTCGGCGGGGTCGAAGAGCCAGTCGCCGCGCCGTCTCAGGGCGTGGTGGCCGCTGGCCGGTCCGGCATCGATGGTCTCCGGCAGGAGGAGTTCCGCCGGCCGCAGCCGGGCCAGTTCGGCCTCCGCCGCCTCGGCGTCGTCGAGGGACATCACCGCCAGGCGGCCGCCGCTGACGTCGGCCCAGGCCAGGCCCCAGCCGTCGCCGTCGGGGGCCAGGGCGGCCACGAGCTGGTCGCGGCGCTCCTCCAGCAGGGCCTCGTCGCTCACGGTGCCCGGGGTGACCACCCGGACCACCTGGCGCTCCACCGGCCCCTTGGCGGTGGCCGGGTCGCCGATCTGTTCGCAGATGGCCACCGATTCGCCCTTGCGAATGAGGCGCGCCAGGTAGGCCTCCACGGCGTGCACCGGTACGCCGGACATGGGGATGGGCTCACCGGCGGATTCGCCGCGGACGGTGAGGGTGATGTCCAGGAGCTCGGCGGCGCGCCGGGCATCCTCGTAGAAGAGTTCGTAGAAGTCCCCCATGCGGAAGAAGACCAGGATGTCGGGGTGCTCGGCCTTGATGCCGAGGTACTGGCGCATGAGGGGGGTGTGCTGGGGAGCGGTCGCGTCGGCCATGGCGCGGAGTCTACCGCCCGTCGGCGCGGGGGCGCCAATTCCCTGTTGTTGATTCCGGGGGCGTGCGGCACGAGTCCCGGCTGCCAGGTACGCCGTGAAGACGTCCCTGTCGGCTCGACGGCAGCATCCCTGCTGCCGACGACCTGGCAGCAGGGACTCGCACCGCACGCCGGGCCTTTTCCGGCATCCCTGCCGTCGAGGACCTGACAGACCCCACCCCCACCCGAGCTTCCAGCTCGTCGTTCGGTTCCGCGCCCTATTCGAGGGAGTCGACCATCTCGGCTAGTTGGTTGGCGGCGCGGTCCACTGCCCCTCGGGCTGCGGCGGCGTGGGCGCGACCGCCCGGCCCGTCCACCGCCTCGGTGAGGCGCAGCCGGCGGCTGTCCAGCAGGGTACCGTCGGCGGTCAGTAGCCGGGCGGTGAGGGCCAGGGTGACCGGCTCCCCGGGGCCGGCCTGTTCCAGGGCCAGCAGGCGCAGTTCCAGATGCCGGCCCGGCCGGGCGCCCGTGGTGCCGACCAGTGCGGCGCGGACGGCGCCGCGCTCCTCCAGGCGCCGGGCCACGGTATCGGCCAGCAGGCGGGCCGGGGGCTCCACCCAGCGGTGGCCGGTCAGGGGGACCAGGGCGGTGTCCTCGCGGCGGAGCAGGTCGCGGCCGGCGGCGGCCGGGGCGGCATCGGCGGTGACCGTGACCACCGGCCCGTCGGGATCCGGTCGGGCCTCGCCGGCGGCGGGGGTGAGGTCGTGGTCCACCGACGGCGGGGCCGGCTCGGGGAAGATTGAGCAGGCGGTGAGGAGCGAGAGGGTCAGGGCAAGGGTGATCAGGCGCACGGATTAGCTCCCATTGTCGCGGCGGCCGTGGAGGAGGCCGG
Source organism: Thiohalospira halophila DSM 15071 (assembly GCF_900112605.1). Lineage (NCBI taxonomy): Bacteria > Pseudomonadati > Pseudomonadota > Gammaproteobacteria > Thiohalospirales > Thiohalospiraceae > Thiohalospira > Thiohalospira halophila. The sequence continues at coordinate 16,608 of NZ_FOMJ01000003.1, read as the reverse complement.
CCGGGTCGTCCTCGAGCTGTCGGGAGAGGCGCCCCAGGTCCTCGGCCAGGCGTTGCAGCTCCCGGGTGAGCGCCTCCAGCCGTGGCAGCGAGCGCCCCTCCAGCCGGTCCAGGCCCGCCTCCCCGCTGGCGGCTAGTTCCTCGACGGCTCCCCCGGCGCGCTCGGCAGCGGAGGCGCCATCGCGGATCCGCTCCAGGGTGGACGGGAGGGTGCGGGCGCTGCCCTCCAGGAGCTCCCGACCGGCACGGATCCCCTCGCGCAGGTCGTCGTCGCTGTCCGCCAGGGCGGCCGTTGCGGTCTCCAGGTGGGCCAGGGAGTCGCCCAGGGCGGCACGGTTTTCCTCGTTGACCACCGCGCGGAGGTCCGCCATCAGCCCCCGGAAGGCACCCAGGGTCTTCTCCGCCTCCCGGTCCAGCTGGCTCCAGAAGGAGGGTTCGAAGGGGATGACCGGATAGGGCTCGCCGGCGGGGACCGTCAGGGCCGGGGCGCCGGGCTCCGGGCCGGAGATGGCCAGGGTGGCGCCGCCGGTCAGCCCCTGGCTGCGCAGGGTGGCCGTGGTGCCGCTGCGGACGGGGACGTCCCGGCGGACCCGCAGGTCGGCCCGGACGCGTGCCGGGTTGTCGGGGTCGATGTCGATGCGGTCCACTCGCCCCACCTCGATGCCGCGGTAGGTGACGGCGGCGTTGCGCGCCAGTCCTTGTGCGGTGGTCTCGATGTAGAGGCGATAGGTGCGATATTCGGCGGGATCGCGATCGGCAGCCAGCCAGACGCCGGCGACGAGGGTAGCGGCGCCGAAGACGAGGACGAAGATCCCGGCGATGAGGTGGTTCAGGCGCGCTTCCACGGGAATTCCTCCTCGGTAATGGCCGCCCGTTCGGCGAAGAAGCGTCGGATCTCCGGCCGGGCATGCTCGCGCAGGGCGGCGGGAGTGTCCACGGCCAGGATCCGCTGGTTGCCCAGGAAGGCGACGCGGTCGGCGATGGCGTGGATGGAGTCGGTGTCGTGGGTGACCACCACCACGGTGAGGCCCAGCAGGTAGCGCAGGCGATTGATGACGGCGTCGAAGTGGGCCGCGGCCACCGGGTCCAGGCCGGCCGTGGGCTCGTCCAGCAGGAGCAGCTCCGGATCCAGGGCCAGGGCACGAGCCAGGGCGGCCCGCTTGACCATGCCACCGGAGAGGGAGCGGGGCGGCTGCGGGCCCACGGCCGGGTCCAGCCCGGCCAGGTGGAGCTTGATGGCGGCGACCTCCTGGAGGAGATCCTCGGGGAGCCGGGTGTGCTCGCGTAGGGGGCGCAGGACGTTCTCGGTGACGCTGAGATCGCTGAACAGCGCCCCGCCCTGAAAGAGTACACCCATGCGCTGGCGAAGAGAGGGCGCGGCGGTCTCGGGATCGGCGACGGTCTCCCCGAACAGCCGCAGGGAGCCGGCGGTCGGCCGATGGAGCAGGGCCAGGGAGCGCAGCAGTACTGTCTTGCCGGAGCCGCTGCCGCCGACCACGGCCATGAACTCCCCCGGCTCCACGCGCAGATCCAGCCCGTCGTGGATGGTGGCCCCGCCCAGGCGGTTGATCAGGCCGTGCAGTTCGATGACGGGTGTCGTCACACTCCCTCCCTAGAGATCCAGTTGCTGGAAGGCCACCGAGAAGAGGGCATCGGTGACGATGACCAGGAAGATGGCCTGGACGACCGCGACGGTGGTCGCCCGCCCCACCTCGGCGGCGCTGCCGCGGACCTGCAGGCCGTGGTGGCAGCCCGTGATCGCGACCAGCATGGCGAAGACGGGGGCCTTGATCAGGCCCAGCCAGAGGCTGCTGTTCCAGATCGCCTCCGGCATCCGGGCGATGAAGACCGCCGGTTCCAGCCCGAAGAGTAGCCCCGCAGTCAGGATGCCGCCTGCCAGGCCGGCCGCGTCTGCCCATAACGTTACCAGGGGCAGCACGACCATCAGCGCGATGAGGCGGGGGAGGACGAGGGCGTGGAGCGGATTGACCCCCATGGTTCGCAGGGCGTCGATCTCGCCGGTTACCCGCATGGTGCCCAGCTCTGCGGCGTAGGCCGAGCCGGTGCGCCCGGCGACGATGACGGCCACCAGGATGGGGCCGAGCTCCCGGAGCTGGACGTTGCCCACCAGCTCGACCATGAAGGTGGTGGCGCCGTAGGGGGCCAGGACGGCCCCACCCTGGTAGGCGACGACGATGCCCACGAGGAAGGCGAGCAGCCCGGTGATGGGCAGGGCCTGGACACCGGCCCGGACCATCTCGTCGCTGATGGCCGTCGGCTGCAGCTGCCTCGGGTGGCGCAGGGCCGGCAGAGCGGCCAGGGCGACGGCCCCGAGGAAGGCGAGCAGCGCCCTTCCGGCACCGACGTGATCCAGGGCCCGTTCCCCCAGCCGGGAGATGGGCCGGAATCGCCGTCGGGCCGGCTTCGGGGCTGGAGGGGTCTCATCCACCAGGTCCAGGAGCTGCTGGCGAAGGTCGCCGGCCTCTGCGATCACCGAAGTACCGCCCTGCTCGGCCAGATGCGTCCGGAGCTGGTGGATGAGGGCCGCTCCGGCGGTGTCCAGCGCAGTGATCCCGCCCAGATCCAGGGTCCACTCGCCCGGCTCCGGCGCCCATTGCGCCGCCTCACGGGCCGCATCGGCGAGGGCCGTGGCTCGCCAGGGGCCGCTCAGTTGAAGGCGATGGTCGGCCGGCTGTATTTCCAGCCGGGCCTGTTCGGGGTCGGAGCGGGAAATGGGAGTACGACTCCTGATGAACCGGGTATTGAAATCGTAGTGCTGCCTGACCTTTCGGTAAACCGGTCAGTGGACGTCGGGCGGTGGATGGGCGAGGATTCTGCCAAGCGCCCCGAACGGGGAAAACTGGCATCCGGAGGAGGGCAGGAAGGTGCTGGGACGAGGACACTCGGAGAAGCGCGATTTCATCCGCATGGAGGTGGATTGCGAGGTGGAGTTCCGCCCGGAGGGGTCAGCCACCATGGAGCAGGGACGCGGCCGGGATCTCAGCGCCACCGGCGTCTCCTTTTATGCTGAGCGCGAGCTGGCCGAGGGCGAGACCCTGGAGGTCCGGGTCCTCCCCAGCCGGCCCGGCGTGAGCCCGCTCCACGCCGAGGCCACCGTGGTGCGCGTGGAGCCGGAGGGCGAGGGCCATCGCATCGGCTGCCGGATCGACCGGATCCTCGAATAGACAGGAGGAAGACGCGGCGATGGAAGAAGTGCATGGACCGCTGGATTCGGAGCTGGCGGGGCTGGCGCGGTGCCTGGGCGAGCGCCTGGCCGCCGCCGGCTGGCGGGTGACCGCCGCCGAGTCCTGTACCGGCGGCTGGATCGCCAAGGCCATCACCGATATCCCTGGCTCGTCCGGCTGGCTCGACACCGCCCTGGTTACCTACGCCAACACGGCCAAGGAGCGACTGCTGGGCGTGCCGGCCGACGACCTGGAACGCTTCGGTGCCGTCTCCGAACCGGTGGTCCACGCCATGGCCGCCGGCGTTCGGGAGTGGGCGGGGGCGGACCTCGCCTGCGCCACCTCCGGCATCGCCGGTCCCGGGGGCGGCACGCCGGAGAAGCCGGTGGGGCGGGTCTGGCTGGCCTGGGCCGGGCCGGCGGGGGTGGCGACCGCCTGCCACGACTTCGCCGGGGATCGAGAGGCCGTCCGCCGGCAGACCGTGGCCGTCGCCCTGGAGGGGCTGCTGGCCCGGGTCCCGGCATGAGCGAACGGCTCTTCTTCGCCCTGGTCCCGGGGGAGGCGGAGCGCGACGCCATCCACCGCGCCCTGGAGGCCGCCGGCGGGCCCGGTGGCCGCCCCATGCCCCGGCAGAACTGGCACCTGACCCTGCGCTTCCTGGGCACCGTGGAGCCCGACGGGCGCGCCTGCCTGGAGCGGGCCGCCGCCCGGATCCGCGTGGCGCCCTTTGCCTTGACCCTGGACCGCCAGGGGAGCTGGCGCGGGCCCGGTGTTGCCTGGCTGGCGCCGTCGGCCATCCCGACCCACCTCACCGCCCTCAACGCCGCCAGCGAGGCGGCGGCCCTGGCCTGCGGCCTCGCTGCCGATGAACGTCCCTATCGCCCCCACGTGACGGTGGCCCGCAAGGCGCCGGCACGGGATACCACCGAACTCCCCGAGGCTGTCCCCTGGAAGGCGACGGCCTTCTCGCTGATGGCCTCTCGTCGGGATTCCAGGGGCGCGGTCTACCGCGAGCTGGCCCGCTGGCCACTGGCGAACACGGCCTTCCCGGCCTAGGCCCGCAGCGGCCATCTGTGGGATAATCGGTAGCAAGTCAAACACGGGCACTGGCAGGGAGCCGGGCCGCACAGCAGGCGGGGTATCGCGGTTATGGACGAGAACAAGAAGCAGGCGCTGGACTCGGCGCTGGGCCAGATCGAGAAGCAGTTCGGCAAGGGCTCGGTGATGCGCATGGGCGACGCCGAGGCCGTCAAGGACGTGCCGGCCATCTCCACCGGCTCCCTGGGGCTGGACGTGGCCCTGGGCGCTGGCGGCCTGCCGCGGGGCCGGGTGGTGGAGATCTACGGCCCGGAGTCCTCGGGCAAGACCACCCTGACCCTGCACGTGGTGGCCGAGGCGCAGAAGGCCGGTGGCACCGCCGCCTTTATCGATGCCGAGCACGCCCTGGACCCCGACTATGCCCGCAAGGTGGGCGTGGACGTGGACGACCTCCTGGTCTCCCAGCCCGACACCGGTGAGCAGGCGCTGGAGATCGCCGACATGCTGGTGCGCTCCTCGGCGGTGGATGTCGTCGTCGTGGACTCCGTGGCGGCGCTCACGCCCAAGGCGGAGATCGAGGGCGAGATGGGCGACTCCCACGTGGGCCTGCAGGCGCGCCTGATGTCCCAGGCACTGCGCAAGCTCACCGCCAACATCAAGCGCTCCAACACCCAGGTCATCTTCATCAACCAGATCCGCATGAAGATCGGGGTGATGTTCGGCTCCCCCGAGACCACCACCGGCGGCAACGCCCTGAAGTTCTACTCCTCGGTCCGCATGGATATCCGTCGCATCGGTTCCATCAAGAAGGGCGACGAGGTCACGGGCAACGAGACCCGGGTGAAGGTGGTCAAGAACAAGGTGGCCCCGCCCTTCAAGCAGGCGGAGTTCGACATCCTCTACGGCGAGGGGATCTCCCGCGAGGGCGAGATCATCGACATGGGCGCCAAGGAGGGGCTGGTGGAGAAGTCCGGCGCCTGGTACTCCTACAACGGCGAGCGCATCGGCCAGGGCAAGGACAACGCCCGGCAGTTCCTCAAGGACCACCCCGAGACCGCCGCCGAGATCGAGAATGCCATCCGTGCCCGCCTGCTCCCCGGCAAGGCCGGCTCTGGTGAGGCGGGCGAGGGCGAGGCCGAGGCCGCGAGCGGGACGGAGAAGGCCGACGAGTGAGCGCCGACGACCACGCCGCGGCGCGGGAGGTGGCCATCCGCCTGCTCGCTCGGCGTGAGTACGCCGTTGCCGAACTCCGCGCACGAATGGAGCAGCGTGACCACGAACCGGCGATCGCCGACGCTGTGGTCGCCGAGCTGGCCGAGGAGCGCCTGGTCAGCGACGAGCGCTTCGCCGAGGCCTTCGTGAACAGCCGCGTGGAGCGGGGCCAGGGGCCGATGAAGATCGGTGCCGAGCTGCGCCAGCGCGGGGTGGAACCGGCCCTGGCCGATCCCCATCTCGAGGCGGTGGACTGGGTGGAGCAGGCCCGCGCGGCCTACCAGCACCGCTTCGGCAACGCCGAACCCCCGGCCGACTATCGCGAGCGGGCCAGGCGCATGCGCTTTCTGCAGCAGCGCGGTTTTACCGCCGAGCAGGTCCGCCGGGTGGTGGGCGAGGACGACGACTGAATTCGCAGTACGGGATAACCGCATGAGAAGCGCCGACATCCGCCAGACCTTTCTGGACTTCTTCGCCGAGCGCGGCCACCAGGTCGTCCCCTCCAGCCCGCTGGTGCCGGAGAACGACCCGACGCTGCTCTTCGTCAACGCCGGCATGGTCCAGTTCAAGGAGACCTTCCTGGGCCACGAGAAGCGCGACTACCACCGCGCCGTCTCCTCCCAGCGCTGCGTGCGCGCCGGCGGCAAGCACAACGATCTCGAGAATGTCGGCTACACCGCCCGGCACCACACCTTCTTCGAGATGCTGGGCAACTTCAGCTTCGGCGACTACTTCAAGCGCGACGCCATCCGCTACGCCTGGGACCTGCTCACCGGCCCCTACGGCCTGTCGCCGGAGCGGCTCTGGGTGACCGTCTACGTCGACGACGACGAGGCCGCCCGGATCTGGCTGGACGAGATCGGCGTGGACCCGGCGCGCTTCTCGCGCATCGACGGCGACGACAACTTCTGGTCCATGGGCGATACCGGCCCCTGCGGCCCCTGCTCGGAGATCTTCTACGACCACGGCCCCGAGGTCCCCGGCGGCCCGCCGGGCACGCCGGAGGAGGACGGCGACCGCTACGTGGAGATCTGGAACCTGGTCTTCATGCAGTACGACCGCCAGGCCGACGGCACCATGAGCGAGCTGCCCCACCCCTCGGTGGATACCGGCATGGGGCTGGAGCGGCTGGCCGCGGTGCTGCAGGGGAACCAGTCCAACTACGACATCGACCTCTTCCGCCACCTCATGGAGGCGGCGGCGCTGGCCGCCGGGGTCGATTTCGATCGCGACAACAGCCATCTCAAGGTCATCGCCGACCACATCCGGTCGGTGGCCTTCCTCATCGTCGACGGCGTGCTGCCCTCCAACGAGGGGCGCGGCTACGTCCTGCGCCGGATCATCCGCCGCGCCATCCGCCACGGCTTCCAACTCGGCACTCGTGAGCCCTTCTTCCACCGGATGGTGCAGCCGCTGGTGGAGGAGATGGGCGAGGCCTACCCCGAACTCGCCGAGCAGGCCGACCGCGTGGCGCGCATCCTGGAGAAGGAGGAGCAGCGCTTCGCCGAGACCCTGGACGCCGGTATGAAGCACCTCGAGGAGGCCTTCGCCAACCTCCAGGACGATCAGCTCGACGGCGGGGTGATCTTCCGCCTCTACGATACCTACGGTTTCCCCGCGGATCTGACCGCCGACATCGCCCGGGAGCGCGGCGTGGGCGTGGACATGGCCGGCTTCGAGCAGCACATGGAGGCCCAGCGCGAGCGCGCCCGGGCCGCCGGCCAGTTCGGCGTGGACTACCACGCCGGCATCCACACCGACGCGGAGACCGAGTTCCTGGGCTACGACGCCCTGGAGGCGGAGGGCACCGTGGTGGCGCTCTTCCGCGGCAGCGAGCCGGTGGAGCGGCTGGAGGCCGGCGACGAGGGCGCTGTGGTCCTGGACCGGACCCCCTTCTACGGCGAGTCCGGCGGCCAGGTGGGGGACACCGGCGCGCTCACCAGCGGTGACGGCCGTTTCGAGGTCCGCGACACCCAGAAGGCCGGCAACGCCCACGTCCACATCGGCACCCTGAATCTGGGCCACCTGGCGGTGGGCGACACCGTCCGCGCCGGCGTCACCGGCGAGCGGCGGGCGAGCACCGCCCACAACCACTCCGCCACCCACCTCCTGCACGCCGCCCTGCGCCGGATCCTCGGCGACCACGTCCAGCAGAAGGGTTCCCTGGTGGAGCCGGAGCGGCTGCGCTTCGACTTCTCCCACGAGGCGCCGCTGAGCGCCGACGAGGTCGCGGCCATCGAGACCATGGTCAACGGCCAGATCCGGGCCAACACCCCGGTCCACACCCGGGTGACCAGCATGGACGAGGCGCGGAAGATGGGGGCCGTGGCGCTCTTCGGCGAGAAGTACGGTGACACCGTCCGGGTGCTCTCCATGGGCGAGGACGACTTCTCCGTGGAGCTCTGCGGCGGCACCCACGTGGCCCGTACCGGGGACATCGGCCTGTTCAAGGTCGTCGAGGAGGGCGGCGTCTCCGCCGGCGTCCGGCGCATCGAGGCGGTCACCGGCGAGGCGGCCTTCCGCCGGCTGGAGGGGGCCGAGGCGGCTCTGGGCCGGCTGGCCGAGAAGCTGAAGACCGACCGCGACGGTGTCGAGGCGCGCGTGGACCAGCTCCAGGAGCGGCTGCGCGCCGCCGAGAAGGAGACCGAGCGCCTCCAGGCCAAGCTTGCCTCCAGCCAGGGGGCGGATCTCGCCGATCAGGCCCAGGAGATGGACGGCATCAAGGTCCTGGCCGCCCGGATGGAGGGCGCCGACCCCAAGGCGCTGCGCTCCACCGTGGATCAGCTCAAGCAGAAGCTCGGCTCCGGGGTCATCGTCCTGGGTGTCCCCGGCGACGGCAAGGTCAACCTGGCCGCCGGGGTCACCGAGGACCTCACCGACCGCATCGCCGCCGGGGAGCTGGTCAACCACGTGGCCGCCCGGGTAGGTGGCAAGGGCGGCGGTCGCGCCGACTTCGCCCAGGCCGGCGGCAGCCAGCCCGAGGCGCTGGGCGAGGCCCTGGACAGCGTCCGCCCCTGGGTGGCCGAGCAGCTCGGATAGGCCGCAGACGGCCACCTCGGGGCCTATTCCCGGGTGGTCATCGGCTGTAGGGATTGTCCTACCCCTTTAACCATCTCCTTGATTCGTGTTTAATTGCGCCCCTTTGGCGCGGGGCTCTGCCGCGCCCTAATCGGTGAGATCGCTCCTATGGCGTTGATCGTTCAGAAATATGGCGGGACCTCCGTCGGTACCCCCGAACGCATCGAGGCGGTGGCTGACCAGGTCTGTGCCCGGCGGCGGGCCGGGGACGACGTCGTCGTCGTGGTCTCGGCCATGTCCGGGGAGACCAACCGCCTGGTCGAGCTGGCCGGGCGCGTCGACCCGGAAGCCAACGGTCGCGAGCTGGACGTCCTGCTCGCGACTGGTGAACAGGTGACCATCGCGTTGCTCGCCATGGCACTGGAGCGGCGCGAATGCGAAGCGCGCTCCTATACTGGTTCCCAGGTGCGGATCCTCACCGACAGCGCCTACAACAAGGCGCGGATCCTGGATATCGACGGCGAGCACGTGCGGTCCGACCTCGGTCACGGCCGGGTGGTGGTCGTGGCCGGCTTCCAGGGCATCGACGAGGCCGGCTCCATCACCACCCTGGGGCGCGGCGGATCGGATACCACGGCGGTGGCCCTGGCCGCGGCGCTGAAGGCGGACGAGTGCCAGATCTTTACGGACGTGGATGGCGTCTACACTACGGATCCGCGGGTGGTGCCCGGGGCGCGCCGGCTGGAACGCATCACCTTCGAGGAGATGCTGGAGATGGCCAGCCTCGGCTCCAAGGTGCTCCAGATCCGCGCCGTGGAGTTCGCCGGCAAGTACAGCGTGCCGCTGCGCGTCCTCTCCAGCTTTCAGGAGGGGCCCGGTACCCTCATCACGGTCGACGAAGGGGACAACGACATGGAACAACCGGTGATCTCCGGCATCGCCTTCAACCGGGACGAGGCCAAGGTGACCATCCGCGGCGTGCCGGACACCCCCGGCATCGCCTCGCGCATCCTCGGCCCCATCGGGGATGCCAACATCGAGGTGGACATGATCATCCAGAACGTGGGCGCCGACGGCGGCACCACGGACTTCACCTTCACCGTTCACCGCAATGACTACCAGCGCGTGGTCGAGATCCTCCAGGCGCTGGCCGAGGAATTCGGCGCCCGCGAGGTGGCCGGGGACGACCGCATCGTGAAGGTCTCCCTGGTGGGGGTCGGCATGCGCTCCCACGCCGGTATCGCCGGGACCATGTTCCGGGCCCTGGCCGACGAGGGGATCAATATCCAGATGATCGCGACCTCCGAGATCAAGATCTCCGTGGTCATCGACGAGAAGTACCTGGAGCTCGGCGTGCGCGCCCTGCACCAGGCCTTCAATCTGGAGGAGGCGGCAACCGCCGCCGGTTAGGGCGCTGTACGAGCGCCACTGGGGAAGCACGGTCCTGGATGGCCGTGCGGGGAAACGAAAGATTACTACAATAATGGTTCAACCGGAGCGAAAACCATGCTGATTCTGACTCGACGGGTCGGAGAGACCCTGATCATCGGCGACGACATCACGGTCACCGTGCTGGGCGTCAAGGGCAACCAGGTCCGCCTGGGCATCAATGCGCCCAAGGATGTCACCGTCCACCGGGAAGAGATCTACGACCGGATCCAGGACGAGGACGAAGAGCCGGGCCAGGGCGGCACGCCCGCCTGAGAGGCTCGCCCCTTTTGACGCCCCCGCAGGTGGGGCGGTATAGTTGTCGATTCCTCAGGGGCGGCAATCGTTGCCCTGCGGACGCCGGAGAGATGGCCGAGTGGCTGAAGGCGCTCCCCTGCTAAGGGAGTAAGGGGTCACCCCCTTCGAGGGTTCGAATCCCTCTCTCTCCGCCACTTTTTCTTGAAAAGCAGTGAGTTACAGTCTTCAAAGAGCGAGTCCCACGCTGAGTCCCACACTTTTCAGCATCGCTAGCCATAACGTAACTCACTGATTTTTCATTCCTGCCTGTCCAATCCCCTTCGATGGAAGCTACCCGTCTGAGTCTTGGCATTCAGAGCGCGGAGGTGGTTTGGGGCTCGATCTGTCTAGTAACTGGACCTAGCGTCGTCGACCCCCCTTTTGCGGATTGCCATACGGCCAGCCCAGAGGCCGTGGTGCAAACCCCGGCTCTTGCCCAGTACCACACACGGACGTAAAGGCTATGTGTGCGGTTTCTTGCGCCTGCCCGTGCCCCCCCTAGCCCTCAAAACCCTCGCGTCCGTGCATCCGCTTTGGTGGCCCATCAGGCCTTTTGGACAAGAGTCCCCTGTTGCGGCCCAGGAAACGAGCCGATAACGTGATCCTATCGATCACTCGCGTGTTCATGCGGGTACGGGTCACGGACGGACACTTTCATGGAACCAGCTTGCAGCCCTAGGACCAGAAGACCGAGCGGGCTCTTAGTGCTATTCCTCCCATTCCCTGCCTCGAGAGCCTCAGCGGCGAGGCAACAGTTTGGCACCGACCCCTTGGCCCACAGCTATGCGCGCCGCTGGGCCAATTTCCCCCGGAACGTCCAGGCTCTCCGTAGAGCCCCTTTCAAGGAAAACTTCCCTGACCAAATCGGGCCGCCAGTCCAGCCCGATAGCGAGTCTCCCCTGACCGACGAAAAGCAGGGTGCCGAGCGCCTAGGGATACGTCGAAGTAGCCACGCCCGGTTTCGCTGCCCACTCCATGAGGATTTTTTCGATCCACGGGCTAACCTTCAGCGGCGCAGAGCCGGGCTCTACGGGGACGAGGTAACGATCTGGAGTCTGCCAAGTGCCTAACACACGATGCACCACGATCAACAAGCGCGGCGCGGGATAGTTGCGTCGGTCATGCGTCATCGGTCCGCTCTTGCGGTCGGGTGAAGCGGAATATTAAGGCTACATGGACACGACCCGATTGATAGCAGTCCATTATCTATAGGAAAGGCGTTGAATAATCAATTCCGTTTCAATTCTTCTGTTAAAGACATTGAGAAAGTTAATAAGGCTTTCAATAGGCACTTTGCGCCTACCGTGAAAGCCATAAATGAATGGAATAGGCGAATTGAGCCGTACGCGAATATTGCGAAGAACCTGAATGACCGATTGGCTCCAGTTCGGAGTCAATCTCTGGAAATTCAGAAAAAGTGGGACACATTCGCAAAGGCATTGAATCAAGAGGTTCTTAAGAACCCCGACCTTCTGAAAGCTTCCCGGCAAGCATCTGAAATTGCCAGAAACATCTCCGCTCTCCAGCACGAAAACTTATCAGATATTTATTCTCAGATTTTACGAGAATACGCAGACGCCAATGCCTCTGGTTCGCTAGAGAGTTCGATCAATGAGATCGAAGAAAAGGCGTCATCGTCCAAAACAACTTTGAGTTTAGAGTTTTATTTAACTCTAGTTATTACTCTCACTATCTTTTTGATGCAGAGCATTGATTCAAATGAAGCCGATGACGACTTGATGGAAAGGCTAGATCGACTTGAATCGACAATAGTTGAGAAGTATGAAGTGGCGACCAGAGAGGAACAGAACTCATCTTTTTATATAGTTAAGGCAAACGTAAATTTTCGCGAAGGGCCCTCTACCAAACATCAAGTGATAGATATTCTATACCCAAATCAGAAGGTCAGGCTAATGGAACAAAAGCAAAAATGGATCAAAGTGGAATTCTATGACCATCTCGAGGATATCCATAGAGAAGGTTGGGTATACAAGAAATATTTGCGTTTGCTCAACCCAAAAACGCCAAGCAAATATCAAAGGCCTTAACAAGTGGGTCAAGCCGATCGGGACTACGCTGCGTTCCACGCTGGCAGCTTACCCAAGGCGTTAGCGAAAATGCTGGAGATATCTAAGTGTTAGTGCCAATAAACGATCTGATTGTCGCGGCCGTCAGCAAAATGGTCGACGACTCACAGATTGACGGGTATCGAGAACCGAGCCATTCGGACCTAGAGTTCTATATTGGGCGTTTCGGTTTGAAAGATGGCGATCCAAAGTCACAGGGGCAAACAGTCGGCAAGGCCAAGCGTGTGCGAGCGGTCTTATCCTGGGCGATTGATAATGACCCCGAGGCTGGTGCCAAGTTGATTGAGGCGTTGATTTCCAAGATTCGCGCGTCAGGCGGGTTTCGTGATTCATCGGAGAACTACATAGGCTCGGAATCTGTTCGGCACGCGATAGATGCATTTGAGTCCGAAGGGTTCGTTCTTTCGATGGATGGTTCACTTCGCGCCAAGAATCTCGAATCTCTGCGAGGAAGGGAGCTCACCGAGGCATTGCTGGGATATGCGCGGCGAGCCCAAAAAGGTTCACACGACGCAGCATTAGTTTCCGGGACAGGTAAAGACCTCCTCGAGGCGACGGCTGCACACGTACTGAACACCAAATACGGCGAATACCCACAGCAGGCGAACTTCCCCGCATTGCTGGGACAAGCGTTTGTGGTTCTCGGTTTGGCTACGCCGGAAGACGCTCCATGTTCAACCGAGCCACCGCAACGTATGATGGAACGGGGTATGTACCAAGCGGCTCTCGGAGTCAATCGTCTCAGAAATAAGGAAGGTACGGGCCATGGTCGGCCATGGATCCCGGGATTGGGGGAGGCCGAGTTTTCGGCCGCTATCGAGCTGGCAGGGACAATCGCTAGTTACATGCTGGCAAAACTGAATGAGCGTTAACAATTTCTTAAGGCCGACCAGCTTGTCCGCTGGCGCGCCAAAGAAGCCGAAAACGCGGGCTTTAGATAAAAGGAGGGCGATATGTACTCAGCAAGATGTACCGAGGACGGTGTGATCTATGCCGCCGTCGATTTTGCAAGGCTACCTCCTGAAGAGTTAGCTCGGAAACGCCAGTTTCTTCAGTGTTCGGAATGTGGTGGCCCAGCCTTTTTCAGAAAAGCATCTCGTGGCGGTAGAGCGGCATGCTTTGGTGCTCGCCCTCACGCACCTAACTGCGAATTAGCAGCGCCTGAATATGATCCTAATGCGGACGGTCGAGGGGAAGACCAAGAGCAACTTTTGAACCCAGGCAATCGGATTGTAGTTGATCTCAATTATGGCGCGGCACGCCAACCAGTTGTTCGGGAGGAAGACGGGCTCCCTCAAAATAGAGATAGGCGAGGAAGATACGGCGAAGAAGGCGGTAGGCCTCAGGCAAGGATGCAGCGCCGGCTTAGTTCGTTGCTACGAAACCTGATTGAGATGCCGGAATTTAGGCAGTCTGACCAAATCCTAGAAATCGAAGGCTGTCCTGAAATCTTAGTAAGAGACTTCTTTGTTCCGCTGCTGGAAGTGACCACTGATCATGAAGGTCAGTTTCGCGGTTATTGGGGAATGTTGTCTGACGCAAGAAGGGGACACGACGGCACGCTTTGGCTAAATAGCGGAGGTCGAGATGCGATCAGTTTTTGTTTGGACGAGCATTTAGTTACCCCGTTGTATGACCGATACGGCATCGAAGATGAAGAGGGCCTTGCTGGGGCGTACATCCTCGTTTTAGGTACCCCCTCCGTATCTCAAAGGAATAAAGTGTACTGCGACCTTGCTATTAATGAGCACATGGCAATGCGGGTCGCCCGGTGATTCATTACACAATTAAGGGCTGGAGCCGGCCGCTTTTCCGCTGCGGGTTATGGGTTGGGTTATGCATTCGAACAATGAATAACAAACGCAGGCACAGCGACGGCGTTTTCATTTTGGTTGCGCCGTTATTACATGGCCGCAAGTTTTTCGGGCGTTCGGCGAGTAACGTGGGGAACTAAATGTCGACGGATGGCGTATGGCGATGGAACGTAGATGACGTGTGGCAAAGCTATTCTTCCATGTACCAAGAGCACAGCTTATCGATCTCTGCCACAAACGATATTATGCGATATCACCATGTGAGTGCATGTCTGCTATTTGGTGGGTGTGCAATTGAGGCCTTTCTGAACACCAGAATGCGGAATGTGCTGGAGCAGGAAGGGAAGCTAGAGCAGAGCATATCTAACAAGATCAGATATACAGCCCTTCGTGAGAAAATTGAGAAGTGGCCACGTAGAATCTCGGACGCCGTCATCGATGAGGGCGACTGTGAAGTTATCCTGCAATTTCTTGAACTGAGAAATGAAGTGACCCACCGTAAGAGACGCGATCATTCCTTATACAAGGAGTTGGATGATGCCGGAACTGCGGCATATATAGATGCAGTGCAACGCGCATTCGTGAGAGTCTTCGATGGGGTCAATGAGTGCTTTCCGTATTGGATTCTAGGCTGGAACTTTGTAGGCATGAATAATGATGATGCGTATCCATCTCTCCTGAACAACGGCCAATTTAAGCATGCCCTTCAAAATATGGGCTTTGATGTTCCTGCGTGGGAGTACTACGCCGCCGAGGAATGGGAGCTAAGCAATATGCGTGGTCTAGACGGGTTGACTTCCCTGAAACAGGAGTATTATGCGCGTGCGCCGGACATTGAACCAGTGAAAAAGTGGGCGCCGAGAGCGCCAAGGTTGTGTAAGCGCTGGTGGGATTCGGAGTTTATACGGGCGTCGTAGACGCCGAACAATTCGCTTTCTCGCGACGCTGGAACGGCTACGCGGTCCCGAAGCGGCTGAGTGCCAAGTTTTTGGGCGGTGGGGAGTGTGGAAGCCAAGGGGTCTTTACATTGAGGCGGTCACTCGTCCTCGGACGAGGGGCGAAAACGGCCCGCGTCCGACCATCGGCCAACCGACAGCGATGGAATTCGGCCTTCTGTGGAACCAGAACCGGCTGAATCATTGATTCCTTAAGGGGAAGTCGGTGCGGTCGGTGGTTCAAGGTCTTCGTGCTGTATTGGGCGCTGTGTATTAGCGACGGCCGGTTCGCCGGTCGTGGCCGGGATTGGGTCAAAATCCTTCCGGATTTCGGCTCTCACGCCCTGCACCCACTCCAAACGGCCATCTTCCTTCGCCACCCTGAGGACTTCCCGCTGAACATTGGTGTCAGCGTCCAATACCAGCGAGGGCCATCCCTGCTCCTTTCCGTGACGGTAGATCGCCGCCGCCACTTGCTTTGGGGTGGCGTTCTGCGGCGGTACGGCGATCTCGTTGTCCTGCGTTGAGCAGATGACGCCGTAACGGTGCTCTTGCCGTGCCGTCAGGGCCTTTTCAGCCGACCAGGAAACCTCGGTGTCTGGCCCGGCGTGCGGCCACTTATTGGTGGCGTCTTCCAGGGTTTTGAGGCGCTTCCGCAACGCCCGGTTATTGTCCTCGGTCTTCTTGCGCAGCATGTCGGTGTGCGCGGTGTACTGCTCGATTTGTCTGGCCGGATAGACCCTCACGAGTTTTGTCTCTGGCTGCCGGAATGCTCCCCGGTCCTGGGTGACGATTTTCTCCCTTCTCGGCTCTGGAAGGGGCGGTTCGGCCATGATCTCGTCGTACCGGGCCCGCGCCTTCTCGGCACGCTTTTGGTAGGTGCGTTCCTTCTTGCGGGCCCTGGCCGCCCGCTCGCCACCTTCGGCCTCGGCCTTTTCTGCCTGTTCCCGCGCCCGGGATTCGAGGCGTTCGTTCTTGGCGATCTTCTCTTCGAGGGCCTGGAGTTCGGCTTGGGCCTCGTCGGCCCGTTCTCGGGCCCGCTCTCGTTCCGCTTCGGCGTCAGCGGCCTCGGTCCGGGCTACGTCAGCCTGCTCGCGTGCCTCCGCGAGGACCTCCTGGGTGTGTTCCTGGGCGGCTTCGATCTCGGCGGGTAGGTCGGCGTGTAGCTGCTTCACCGAACGGTGGACGGTCTTCGAGTCGGGTTCACCGGCTTTGAGGCGGTCCACCTTTCGTATGCCCCGCTCGATCCCGATCTCGTTGTAGGCCACTGGGGTGGACCCCGATCGCTGGACCACGGAGGGGCGCTGAGAAGTAAAGACCGGAGGCCTCTCCATCGGGTTCATGGGTCCGGCTGAGAGGTCCAGTGGACCTCGGCCGGGGTTCGGCGGTCAAGGGCACTATGCGGCCGCTGCTCGTTGTAGAAGCGGAAGTAGCGGTGCAGGCCGGCTTCCAGCTCGGCGGGCGTCTCGTAGCCCCGCAGGTAGATGTCCTCGTACTTCACGGTCCGCCACAGCCGCTCCACGAAGACATTGTCCAGCGCCCGGCCACGGCCATCCATGCTGATGAGCACACCCTGCTGCCGGAGCCGCTGCGTC